>JAIRVT010000060.1 GCA_031253755.1 Enterobacteriaceae bacterium | reverse complement strand
TGTTTTTTCTGGGTCGTCAACCGGATGATGGGAGTTAATGATGTGAGAAAGCAAGTGATTGTCTGGTCAATTCCGACAACCATCGCATGGGGAATTGGATTATGTGAAATATTATTGCTTAATTTCATCATGTAAGTGATCCAATCAGGTGATTTATTCATGCGTAGTTTGTGATTAATTTCACAATGTTGTGTATACATTTCTTTTTTAAGTGATTCCAAAAGTGACATTAATCACTAAAAAGCCGTAGAGTATTCACTAGATTTAAGTCGCTATATTTTGATTTCGAATTATTTCCATTGAGGAGCTGACATGTCTGATGTATTCCATTTAGGTATTACTAAAAATGACTTACAGGGAGCAATGCTGGCAATTGTTCCGGGCGATCCTAACCGTGTTGAGAAAATTGCAAGATTGATGGATAACCCTGTTCATCTGGCTTCTCACCGTGAATTTACAACATGGCGTGCAGAAATCGATGGAAAGGCAATTATTGTTTGTTCTACCGGCATTGGTGGCCCGTCAACATCGATTGCTGTAGAAGAGCTGGCTCAGTTAGGTGTGCGCACTTTCTTACGCATTGGTACAACCGGCGCTATCCAGCCACATATCAATGTCGGTGATGTGTTGGTGACAACCGCGGCGGTACGTTTAGATGGTGCAAGCCTGCATTTTGCCCCAATGGAATTCCCGGCAGTGGCGGATTTTGAGTGTACTAACGCACTGTATGCGGCAGCAAAAGAATCAGGCTCGACAACTCATGTCGGTGTCACCGCTTCTTCCGATACGTTCTATCCGGGACAGGAACGTTACGATACCTATTCTGGTCGTGTTACCCGCCGTTTCCAAGGCTCAATGCAAGAGTGGCAGGAAATGGGTGTGATGAATTTTGAAATGGAATCCGCGACGTTGTTGACCATGTGTACAAGTCAGGGGCTGCGCGCGGGGATGGTGGCGGGCGTGATTGTTAACCGCACTCAACAGGAAATCCCGGATGTTGAATTGATGAAACAAACAGAAAGCAATGCATTGGGGATTGTTGTCGAGGCCGCCCGCCGCCTGCTTTAATCATATGAATTCGGGTCAACCAGTTTTGACCCGAACATCTGAGCTTTCTATTTTCTATTTTCTTTACTTCCTTTTATTCGTTTTAAAATCTGATAAGGTCATACCATTTTGCGTTAATAATACTGGCGCATAACTTCAATAAGAAAAGAGTAACTATGACCACATCAACAACATCTTTATCTCATCCTTCATTACTTCCTTTACATGGCGGTATCAACTTTCGTGATCTGGGCAACAAGGTACTGAGCAATGGTTTCCGAATCAAACCCGGCTTACTGTTTCGCTCAGGCTCGCTGGACATGCTGACTGACAGCGATCAGATTTTTCTGGCGGATCAAAATCTTTTCCAGATCATCGACTATCGTGATAGCAGTGAAATTGAAGTGCGCCCGGATCAAATATGGCATGGCGCGAGTTATCACCATGCTCCGGCTAATCCTCTTTCCAAAGAAGTTGATGCTAATCTGGAGAAACTGAGCCATGAGCAATTGGAACAGTTCGATGCTGAAAATTTTATGCTGCGTTTATACCGCTTGCTGCCAATTAATAATCCTGCGTATAAAACATTAGCTAATCTCTTATTGCAGCCTGAGAAAGGTGGAATTGTGCAACATTGCGCAGTGGGTAAAGACCGGACAGGCGTAGGTTCAGCGTTAGTGTTGTTCGCACTGGGGGCGGATCTGGAGACAGTACTGGAAGATTATTTGGTGACGAATGTGACTCTGGCACCATTCCGGGGATATTTATTGGAGAAATATGCGAAAGGCATGAGTGACCGCGTTATTGAGAAAATGACCTATATCTATTCGGTCAGAGAAGAATTTTTAATGACAGCACTAAACAGTATCAACCAGCATTATGGCAGTATCGATATTTGGCTGGAAAAAGACATCGGGCTGGATATGGCTGCGCGTGAAAAACTGCAAAGTTATTTTATTGAATAATTTTTCTTGAGGAAGATCAGTGTGAGCCTGCATGAAATTATCGAAGTTATTACCCGTTTTGTCAGAGACCATGAAACATGGGCTATTCCTATTGTTTTCTTGCTGGCTTTTGGCGAATCGTTGGCATTTATTTCTCTGTTACTGCCCGCAACCGTCATTTTGTTGGGATTAGGTGCCTTGATTGGTGAAAGTGGATTAAATTTCTGGCCAATCTGGATATCCGCTGCACTAGGTGCTTTCTTTGGTGATTGGGTTTCCTACCTGTTTGGTTATCATTTCAAAGAAAATGTCGGCAAGATGTGGCCACTTTCCCGTCATCCGCAAACATTAGTTCGTGGTCATCAGTTTTTTGAACGGTGGGGCGTGTGGGGCATTTTTATTGGTCGCTTTTTTGGCCCGTTAAGGGCAGTCGTGCCGCTGGTTGCCGGAATTTGTGCCATGCCAAAACGTTATTTCCAGCTGGCAAATTTAGCCTCTGCGCTGGTTTGGGCTTTTGGTATCTTAGCGCCGGGAGCTTTTGGAATACGCTGGCTGGCAGAATGGATGGGCTAATTGCGAGCCGCTTTGCAAATTGAAAGAATTCAAGCAAACAATCTGGACATCTATACAGTCTCTATTTAACTTACATTAAGTTGATATCCATTCGGGATATGTATGTGCTGAAGTAAAGTTAGCGGGGAGTATAGGTGGATATTCATTGGTTATACATGTTAATTGGTGGCTTGAGTGGGCTGTTGACCGGTGGGGGATTCGTCTGGTTTGTCGTCCACCAGCGTATTCAATATAAAGAACAAGAGCTGCGCGAATTACACAGCCAGCTTGCGGTCAGCCATGAAAAGATTGAACAATTCCATACTTGGCGGGCTGAATGGCGTGCGGAAGGTGAACAATTAAATCAGGAATTGCTTGCCCAGCGTGAAATCAATAGTGCGCAGGAAGCTGAACTCCGTGAGTTGAGTACCCGGCTGGAAGAAAGCAGGCTGGCAGCGGAGGAAAAACAACGTCTTCTGATTAACAGTGAACAGCGTCTGAATACCCAATTTGAGAATCTCGCTAATCGTATTTTTGAGCAAAACCGGCGGCGTACCGACGAATACAGTCGACAAAGTATCAATGACCTGTTGATGCCTTTCCGCGAACAGTTAGAAGGGTTTCGCCGCCAAGTGCAGGATAGCTTCGGGCAGGAAGCCCGCGAGCGCCATACTCTGACTCATGAAATCCGTAACCTTCAGCAGCTTAATGCTCAAATGGCAAAAGAGGCGATTAATCTCACAAAAGCCCTTAAAGGTGATAATAAAATGCAGGGCAATTGGGGAGAAATGGTATTGGCACAGGTTCTGGAAGCATCCGGTTTGCGTGAGGGGTGTGAATTTCATACTCAGGTCAATATCAAAACAGAGAACAATGACCGCTTTCAGCCTGATATCATCGTGCATTTACCACAAGGAAAAGATGTTGTCATTGACGCCAAAATGTCATTGGTTGCTTATGAGCGTTACTTCAATAGCATTGATGAAACAGAGCAGATACAGGCACTACATGAGCATATTAATTCCATACGAGGTCATATCCGCAGCCTGAGTCGTAAAAATTATCAGCAGCTACCCGGCCTGCGTTCATTGGATTATGTTTTGATGTTTATTCCGGTGGAACCTGCTTATTTGGTGGCACTTAACCAAGCTCCTGAAATTCTCGATGAAGCCCTGAAACACAATATTATGCTAGTCAGCCCATCAACGCTTTTGGTGGCTGTGCGTACCATCAATAATCTTTGGCGCTATGAATATCAAAGCCAGAATGCGCGCCTGATTGCAGATAAGGCAGCCAGAATGTATGACAAAATGCGGTTGTTTGTCGACGATATGCTGATGTTAGAGCAAAGCCTGAATAAGGCACTGGTGAGTTACCAATATGCGATGAAAAAACTGAGCGAAGGGCGGGGAAATCTGATTAGTCAGGCCGAAGGATTTCGTGATTTAGGTGTGGATATCAAGCGCCCCATTGATTCACAGGTGATTGATAAATCTTTCCAATCGTTACCAGTCAATGAGTAGGGTTTTACCAGAAAGGCTGGTACACTTGATCAAATTTTTTTGAATGAAAAGCGGACAAATAACATGGCAGATCAATCGAAAGAAACTACGCATTTTGGTTTCCGTACCGTAGCCAAAGAAGAGAAAAAAGAGATGGTGGCGGAAGTGTTTCATTCTGTTGCCTCAAAATATGATTTGATGAATGACTTGATGTCATTTGGTATTCATCGTATTTGGAAACGTTTCACCATTGATGCAAGTGGCGTGCGTCGCGGTCACAAAGTTCTTGATCTGGCCGGCGGAACCGGGGATCTGACAGCAAAATTTTCCCGCCTTGTGGGAGAAAAAGGTGAAGTGGTGCTGGCAGATATCAACGATTCCATGCTGAAAGTCGGGCGTGAAAAATTGCGTGATATCGGTATTGTCGGAAATGTCAGCTATGTTCAGGCAAATGCTGAAGAATTACCCTTCCCGGATAACTATTTTGACTGCATTACCATTTCATTCGGTTTGCGTAATGTCACCGATAAAGAAAAAGCGCTACGTTCAATGTGTCGGGTGCTAAAACCAGGTGGACGCCTGTTAGTGCTGGAGTTCTCCAAGCCTGTACTGGCACCTTTGAGCAAAGTTTATGACGCTTATTCGTTCCACGTTCTGCCACGGATTGGTCAAATGATTGTTAAAGATGCAGATAGCTACCGTTACCTGACCGAATCTATCCGTATGCACCCTGATCAGGAAACTCTGAAAGCCATGATGGAAGAAGCAGGCTTTGATCAAGTTTCTTACACCAATATGACAGGGGGGGTTGTTGCACTGCATAAAGGGTTTAAATTCTGAAATGGAAAAGCCCTTATTAAATCGTAGTGTGAATTCCACCGTACTGTTTCCGGTTCTGACCGCTTTTTTGGAAACAACATTGAATCACCTGCTGTACCATGAAAAACACCATGAAAAGTACCGTGAAACGGTACTGAAATCAGCTCGCATGAGGTTGATAGGCAAAACGCTTTCCATCGAACTGAAAGAAATGGATACGCCACTGGTACTGGTTTTTAATGAAAAACAGTTAGATGTTGTAATCCAGTGGCCAGATTCAGCCGATTGTTCAATGAAAACAACGTTATCTGCATTGCTCAAACTTCGGGATCGTCAACATCTTTCATCGCTGATTAACAGTGGTGAAATTATCATCGAAGGGGATATACAGGTTATTCAGCAATGGTCAGCGTTGTTGGATATGCTGGAATGGGATCTGGCACACTACCTTTCACCTTATGTCGGCGATATTGCGGCAGAAAGCGCCAGCCGGGTAATCAAAAACAGTATAAAATTCGCCTGTAGCACCATAACAAAGCAAAAAACCTATCTGGCAGAATCCTTAACTGAAGAGTGGAAAATAGCACCGGGTGCGTTAGAACTGGCTTATTTCAGTGAGGAAGTGAGTGCAGTTGCCAATGAGTTGTCTGACATGGAAAAACGTCTGGCAGCGTTGGAGGAAAAATATGACACCCGGTGAAATAAGACGCCTCTATTTTATCATTAAGGTTTTTCTGACTTATGGCTTGGATGAGTTAATCCCGAAGATCAGGCTGACATGGCCTCTGCGTTTCGGGCGTTCTTTCCTGTTTTGGTTGCCGAACAGACATAAGGATAAACCACTTGGTGAGCGCCTGCGTTTAGCACTGCAAGAACTTGGTCCGGTCTGGATTAAATTAGGTCAAATGCTTTCTACCCGCCGGGATCTGTTTCCGCCTGCTGTCGCTGACCAACTTTCTCTGTTGCAGGATCGCGTGATTTCCTTTGATGGAAATATTGCCCGCAAATCCATCGAGGATTCACTGGAAGGCCCGCTGGAAACTTGGTTTGAGGATTTTGATCCGCAGCCGCTGGCTTCAGCTTCGATTGCCCAAGTACACACTGCCCGGCTGAAAGAGAATGGAAAAGCTATTGTTATCAAAGTGATCCGTCCTGATATTTTACCTGTGATCAAAGCGGATGTGCGGTTAATGTATCGTCTGGCGAATCTGGTGCCGTTATTACCTGATGGGCGTCGCCTGCGGCCACTTGAAGTGGTTCGTGAATATGAAAAGACCCTGCTGGATGAACTGAATCTATTGCGTGAAGCGGCAAATGCGATTCAATTGCGCCGCAATTTTGAAAATAGCCCGATGCTTTATGTTCCAGAAATGTATCCTGATTATTGTCGGGAAAATGTTTTGGTCATGGAACGTATTTATGGCATTCCTGTTTCTGATATTGCTGCCTTGGAAGCGCAGAATACCAATATGAAATTACTCGCTGAACGTGGGGTTCAGGTATTTTTCACTCAGGTATTTCGCGACAGTTTTTTTCATGCTGATATGCATCCGGGCAATATTTTTGTCAGTTATGAACGACCGGAAGATCCTATTTATATCGGTATTGATTACGGTATTGTCGGTTCTTTGAACAAGGATGATAAACGTTATCTGGCAGAGAACTTTATTGCTTTTTTCAATCGGGATTATCGTAAGGTCGCAGAACTGCACGTGGACTCTGGCTGGGTTCCACCTGATACCAATGTGGAAGATTTTGAGTTTGCTATCAGAACCGTCTGTGAGCCTATTTTTGAAAAGCCATTGGCCGATATTTCATTCGGTCATGTGCTGTTGAATCTTTTCAATACTGCTCGTCGCTTTAACATGACGGTTCAGCCGCAACTCGTCTTGCTGCAAAAAACGTTGCTGTATGTTGAAGGGTTAGGACGTCAGTTATACCCTCAGCTGGATTTATGGAAAACGGCAAAGCCATTTCTGGAAAATTGGCTACATGGTCAAGTCGGCATTCCGGCGTTTATGCGAGCATTCAAAGAAAAAGCACCTTATTGGGCGGAAAAGCTGCCAGAGCTTCCTGAATTGGTTTATGGTACGTTGCAACAACATAAACGCTTGCAAACGAGTATTGAGCAATTATCACAACAGTTTAAACAGCGGCAGAATAACCATCGCAAATCCCTTTATTTGCTGGGAATTGGTGCAACACTGTTTATCAGCGGTGGTTTATTTTTTATGACTAATCAGGCACATTTATCAGCCTGGTTAATGGGCGCTGGAGTAATAGTGTGGCTATTAGGCTGGTTTAAACTTAAATAGCTGCCCTGTAATGAAAAAAGAAGCAAAAGTTAATCTGCCGTAACGCTTATATAAGTGCGGTATTCTCGAACATGATTTTAGAACATAACGTTCGTAGATTATAATGCAATTTACCCTGTAGATTTCGAATTGCATCGTGGCTGCAAGGAATGCAGCTCACAAAGAGGATGCTTGAAAGGCGGCGTGTAGTTAATCGTATAGTTAATAATGTATACCCAACAGACTTCAGGCTACTGTCGGTAAAACTGAACCTGAAACATGGCGGGAATATTCTTACGAATATGAGGTAGATCAGTATGGGTGGTATAAGTATTTGGCAATTGCTCATTATTGCTGTCATTGTTGTACTGGTGTTTGGGACTAATAAACTACGTACCTTAGGCTCAGACCTTGGTGAATCGATAAAGGGCTTCAAAAAAGCGATGAATGATGAGGAAAAACCTGATCAGGCTCAGAAAAATAGTCATGATGCTGATTTTGAAACCCAAAGCATTATCGAAAAATCCACCGAAAAAACCACAATGGCTCAGTCTGAATCTGAAAAGTCAGAAAATAACCATAAAAAGCAGGTATAAACCGTGTTTGACATTGGTTTTAGTGAACTGCTGTTGGTTCTGATCATTGGTCTGGTGGTTCTGGGACCTGAGCGTTTGCCTGTTGCTGTCAAAACTGTGGCGGGCTGGATACGGGTATTACGCTCATTAGCCGTGAACGTCCAAAATGAGCTTGCAAAGGAATTAAAATTGCAGGAAATGCAGGACAGCCTGAAAAAAATGGAAGAAAAAGCGGGGTTACAATCCCTCTCTCCTGAATTAAAAGCGTCAATGGATGAACTCAGGCGAGCAGCCGAATCGTTAAAAAAAACGTATCAGCTCACACCTGAAGAAGCGCAGATACAGGAAGAAGACGAAAGCCACTTTCATTCTTTTGCATCTGATTCAGTAACAGAGCAGGGATTAAGCCAATATCCTGAGCCAATGACGGAAAAAGACAGTACGGAAAAAGAGAAAACGGGAAAAAAAGTCAGAAAAGAAACAGACAGCAAAGACATTTCAACCGTCACTCTCGAAAAAAATGCAAAACACGACGCTTCTGCAAAAAACAACAGTGAACACTAAAACATGTCGCTAGATGATACTCAACCTCTTATCAGTCATCTGATTGAACTGCGTAAGCGGATTTTGAATAGTTTGATTACGGTGCTGGTGGTTTTTCTGGCATTGGTTTATTTTTCTAACGATATTTATCGGCTTATTGCTGCCCCTTTGATGGATCAACTGCCGAAAGGGGCAAATATGATTGCAACGGATGTGGCATCACCTTTCTTCACGCCAATCAAATTGACCATTATGGTCTCGATTATTGCTTCGGCCCCCATGATTTTATATCAGGTGTGGGCATTTATTGCTCCGGCTCTGTATAAACATGAACGGCGTTTGGTTGCACCGCTGTTGTTTTCCAGTAGCTTCTTATTCTATCTGGGAATGACTTTTGCCTACTTCGTGGTATTCCCTTTCGTATTTGGCTTTTTTACCAAAACAGTGCCTGCCGGTGTGTTGATTGCAACGGATATCAGTAATTATCTGAGTTTCGTCATGGCGCTTTTCATGGCTTTTGGGGTTTCATTTGAAATACCCATCGCCATTATCCTGCTGTGTTGGAGCGGAATAGTGACGGTTGAGTCATTAAAAAGAAAGCGCCCCTATATACTGGTTGGTGCGTTTGTGGTGGGAATGTTACTTACGCCACCCGATGTTTTCTCGCAAACCTTGTTAGCGGTTCCTATGTATCTATTATTTGAACTGGGAATTTTACTATCACAATTTTACGTAAAAAAACGAGGGCCAGCGCATGCGGAAGATGAATCTGATCATGATGTTGGTGACAATTCAGAAAAATAATCCCGAGTTTTACCGAAGGAGAGCAGTATGAGCTATGTGTTTCCAGGTACGTTTCCTGGTCGTCGTATGCGCCGTGTGCGCCGTCATGATTTTTCCCGCCGCTTATTCGCTGAAAATCAGCTGACCGTTAATGATTTGATCTATCCGGTATTTGTGATGGAAGGAACAAATCGACGTCAAGAAGTACCATCCATGCCCGGAGTGTATCGTCTGACAATCGATCTTTTGCTGAAAGAAGCTGAAGAGATTGCCCGACTCGGTATTCCTGTTTTGTCTCTGTTTCCGGTTATTGAAGCAGAAAAAAAATCACTGGATGCGAAAGAAGCCTATAACCCGGACGGTTTGATCCAACGTTCTGTTCGCGCACTTAAAGATGCCGTTCCAGAGTTAGGGTTATTGACCGATGTGGCGCTAGATCCCTTTACGACACATGGGCAGGATGGTGTTGTTGATCAGGATGGTTATGTTATCAACGATGTGACTAAAGACATCTTGGTCAAGCAGGCGCTGTCTCATGCCGAAGCGGGAGTCGAAATTGTTGCACCCAGCGATATGATGGATGGCCGTATTGGCGCTATTCGCGATCATCTTGAGAGTGATGGCTATATCAATACCCAAATTATGGCTTATTCTGCGAAATATGCGTCTGCTTATTATGGGCCTTTCCGCGATGCCATCGGCACCAGTGGTAATCTGAAAGGTGGCAATAAAATGACTTATCAGATGGATCCGGCAAACAGCGATGAAGCATTGCAGGAGATCGCTCAGGATTTACAGGAAGGCGCTGATAGCGTGATGGTAAAACCTGGTATGCCTTATCTGGACGTGATCCGCCGGGTAAAAGATACTTTCGGTGTTCCGACATTTGCTTATCAGGTGTCTGGTGAATATGCGATGCACATGGCAGCGATTCAGAACGGTTGGCTGAAAGAGCAACCTGCAATTATGGAATCATTACTGTGTTTCAAACGGGCGGGAGCCGATGGCATTCTGACTTATTTCGCTAAACGCGCAGCACAGTGGTTACATGAGCAGAAATATTAATCTCTTAACAGCAAAATAGTTAAGCAATAAAAACGGATGAATAACCAAAAAGATATTCATCCGTTATCGCAGAACTATGGCTTAGGTCATTTGTTCAGGTATTTTTCGATAGCACCTAAAATCCCCGTTGCATTTAATCCTAAATCAGCGTGCAGTTCATCCTGTGTACCTTGCGGTATAAAGGAGTCCGGTAAACCGAGGTTTAATACCGGAATCGGCTGACCTGCCTGCATCAGTAATTCATTCACTCCGCTACCTGCTCCGCCCATGATGGCATTTTCTTCCAGCGTCACCAACAAATCGTGCTGAGAAGCCATTTCCAGCACTAATTCTTTATCCAGTGGCTTGATAAAACGCATATCGACGACAGTTGCATTCAAGAGTTCCGCAGACTGTAGCGCATTTGGCAACAATGTACCAAAATTCAGAATGGCAATGCCTTCTCCCTGATGACGGATCACACCTTTACCTATTGGTAATGTTTCTAATGGCTGGAGTTCTGCGCCAGTCCCTGTACCGCGAGGGTAACGGACAGCGGCAGGACCATCCTGATAGTGATGGCCGGTATGCAGCATTTGACGGCATTCATTTTCATCACTGGGGGCCATAATCACCATATTCGGGATACAGCGCAGGAATGAGAGGTCAAATGCACCTTGATGTGTCTGACCATCAGCGCCTACTATCCCGCCACGGTCGATGGCAAACAGGACAGGCAGGTTCTGAATAGCAACATCGTGAATAACCTGATCATAAGCACGTTGCAAAAAAGTCGAGTAGATCGCAACAATCGGTTTATATCCTCCAATCGCCAGACCTGCTGCAAATGTCACTGCATGCTGTTCGGCAATGGCAACATCAAAGTATTGTTCAGGATACTCGCGAGAGAAGCGAACCATGCCTGAACCTTCTCTCATAGCAGGTGTAATCGCCATGAGTTTTTTATCCGTCGCCGCCTCTTCACATAACCATTCTCCGAAGATTTTTGAGAATGTTGGGCGAGTCTCAGTGCTTTTCGGCAGCGAGCCAGTGGAGGGATCAAATTTAGGCACAGCATGCCAACTAATAGGATCTTTTTCCGCAGGTGCGTAACCACGGCCTTTTTTGGTCATGATATGCAGGAGTTGAGGGCCTTTCAGTTCACGCATATTTTTCAGAGTCTGGGTCAGTGCCAGTACGTCATGACCATCAACCGGGCCGATATAATTGAACCCAAGCTCTTCGAATAACGTGCCGGGAACCACCATACCTTTGAGGTGTTCTTCAGTCTTTTTCAGTAACTCTTTAATAGGCGGTAGGCCAGAGAACACTTTTTTGCCGCCTTCCCGCAGAGTCGTATACAGCTTGCCTGAAAGCAGTTGTGCCAGATGGTTGTTCAATGCGCCCACATTCTCAGAGATGGACATTTCATTGTCATTGAGAATAACCAGCATATCCGGGTCAATATCACCGGCGTGGTTCATGGCTTCAAAAGCCATACCTGCGGTAATGGCGCCATCGCCAATCACGCAGACCGTCCTGCGTCCTCTGCCTTCATGTTTTGCCGCAATAGCCATGCCTAACCCTGCGCTGATTGAGGTTGATGAATGTCCGACACACAGCGTGTCATATTCACTTTCATCGCGCCAAGGGAAAGGGTGGAGACCATTTTTCTGGCGAATCGTGTCGATACGATCACGGCGCCCGGTCAGAATTTTATGCGGATAGGCCTGATGACCAACATCCCAGACAACGTTGTCAAAGGGTGTTTTATAAACGTAATGGAGTGCAACCGTTAATTCGACAGTGCCGAGACCGGAAGCAAAATGACCGCTGGAGCGGCTGACACTGTTTAGCAAAAATTGGCGCAATTCATCGCATAACTTTGGCAAAGTGTCTTTAGGTAGCAGGCGAAGTTCTTCGGGAGTTTCCGCTAATGCCAATGTTGGATATTTCGCTATATCAATGCTCATGCTATGCCTTGTTATGATTAGTTGTTTCTCTCAATGATGAAACCCGCCAGTTGTTTTAAAGTCACCGTATTATAGGACTGCTTTTCCAGCTCTGTGAGGGCGGCGATAGCATCTTTATAAAGATCTTTGGCTTTTTTCTGAGCTTGTTCTAACCCCAGCAAAGCAGGATAGGTGCTTTTTCCGAGTTGCTGATCATTTCCCTGACGCTTACCGATAACCTCTGTATTGCCGATGACATCCAGAATATCGTCATGAACCTGAAACGCGAGGCCGATCGCCTGTGCGTATTGATCCAGCAAAGGCAGCACTTGCCGTCCACGTTCACCCGCACTGTAAGCGCCCATTCTGACAGCACAGCGAATTAGTGCGCCTGTTTTATGCTGATGAATTTGTTCCAGCGCAGCAAGGTCAACCTGCTTTCCTTCAGCTTTTAAATCCAGTGATTGCCCGCCACACATACCGGCAAAACCACTGGATGCCGCCAGCTCTGCAATCATTTCAAGGCGATCAGGTAATGCGACATGTGGCATATCGTGTTTTGCTAAGATTTCAAATGCCAATGACTGCAACGCATCCCCGGCTAAAATGGCGTGATCTTCGCCAAATTTTATATGGCAGGTAGGCTGACCGCGACGTAAATCGTCATTGTCCATTGCCGGTAAATCATCATGGATAAGAGAATAAGCGTGGATGCACTCCAATGCGAGGGCAGGGGCATCAAGGTTCTCTTTGGGAATGCCAAGCATGTCACCTACAGCATAAACCAAAAATGGCCGCAGACGCTTGCCGCCCAGTACGGCTCCATGCTGCATAGCGGTTGCTAACGGGCTGTCCAAAAAAGGTAATGAAGAAAAAGTTGCCATCAATTTATCATTGATATGTTGCTGGCAATGGTTTAATTGCTCTTCAAAAGGAGTCTTATATTGTTCAGACATAGCGTGTTCCGACATAGAAAGTTACTCAGCATCAGGCGAAAATTCATCAAGTGGAGACTGTGCATCATGGTTTAATAAAATTTGTACTCGTTGTTCCGCTTGTTGGAGGGTTTTTTGCCCTTGTCTCGCCAGTTGAATACCGCGTTCAAATTCGTTTAACGCATCTTCTAAAGGAAGTTCCCCTGATTCCAGCCGGATAACAATTTCCTCCAGCTCTTTCAAGGAAGTTTCAAATGCCGGTGCCTGCCCAGTTTCTGATGTACGATTTGCCTTAGACATAATGATTTAAGAGTATGATTATTTAACGAATTACAGTGAGGTAACTGTGTTACAGAATTGCAGAGTACCCTACTACACTGAATGAAATAAATCATTCGTTACTGCTGTTTTTTTCCAGATACCCTGTTTTTTTACAGGAGATGATCTGTTTTTACAGGAGATGTAGTGAGATAGTGTTATACTCTGCGCCCTATCCAACTGACCACTTAAGAACAATTATTGACACTATTTGCATTGATACATCTTCATTGATACACCATGCAATAGCTCAATATTAAATGACTACTATATCTTACTATGAAGTTTATCATTAAATTATTCCCAGAGATTACGATCAAAAGTCAAACCGTCCGGTTGCGTTTTATTAAAATCCTTACCAGCAATATCCGTAATGTATTGAAAACATTCGGAGAGGAAATTGCTGTCGTTCGCCATTGGGATAATATCGAAGTTCGGGTTAAAAATGATAACTGTGGTGCAGAAATTTGTGATGCACTAACACGTATTCCGGGTATCCACCATATCCTGCAAGTTGAAGAGCGAGATTTTCGTGATTTGCATCATATCTTTGAACAAACCTACGAAACCTACGGGCATTTACTGCATGGAAAAACATTTTGTGTCCGCGTGAAGCGCCGGGGCAAACACAGTTTTACGTCTAATGAAGTTGAACGGTATGTCGGTGGTGGCCTGAATCAGCATGTTGAATCTGCCAAGGTGAAACTGACTCATCCTGATGTGACAGTCAATCTGGAGATTGAGCAGGATAAACTGATTTTGGTGAAAGCACGTCATCCGGGAATCGGCGGGTTTCCTATCGGCACTCAGGAAGATGTGCTTTCCCTGATTTCAGGCGGTTTTGATTCCGGTGTTTCCAGCTATATGCTGATGCGCCGTGGTTGTCGAGTACACTACTGCTTCTTTAATCTCGGTGGCTCTGCTCATGAAATTGGTGTGAAACAGGTTGCGCATTACTTGTGGAACCGATTTGGCAGTTCTCACAAAGTTCGGTTTGTTGCCATCGATTTTGAACCCGTTGTCGCTGAGATTCTGGAAAAAGTGGATGACGGTCAAATGGGTGTTGTGCTGAAAAGAATGATGGTCAGGGCATCTTCCAAAATTGCTGAACGCTACGGCGTGCAGGCGATTGTTACGGGCGAAGCCTTAGGGCAAGTGTCCAGTCAGACGCTGACTAACCTGAGGCTGATTGATAACGCGTCGGATACGTTGATCCTTCGCCCGCTGATTTCTCACGATAAAGAGCACATTATTAAGCTGGCGCGTGAAATTGGCACAGAAGATTTTGCCCGTACTATGCCGGAATTCTGTGGTGTGATCTCTAAAAGCCCAACGGTAAAAGCCGTCAAAGCTAAGATTGAAGCAGAAGAAGCGAAGTTTGATTTCGATATTTTGGAGCGTGTGGTAAGCGAAGCGCAGAATCAGGATATCCGCCAGATTGCAGAACAAGCCAGTGAGCAGGTTGTTGAAGTTGAAACCGTGACCGGATTTTCGGTTGATGACGTCTTGCTGGACATCCGTTCTCCAGATGAACAGGATGATCGTCCATTACACATGGAAGGCGTCGAAATTCAGTCAATACCTTTCTACAAGTTGAGCACACAGTTCGGTGATTTGCCGAAAGAGAAAACTTATCTGCTGTATTGTGAGCGTGGTGTGATGAGCCGTTTACAGGCGCTTTACCTGCGTGAACAGGGTTTTCAGAATGTGAAAGTTTATCGGCCTTAAACTAGGACATTATTCTGAATCATTTATTCTGAAAAACACTTCCAGAAACAGTCTGCTGCCAAAAGAATGAATTTTCTGTTGGCAGCCTATTATTTATAAAAGTCAATCCATTGCGCTGGATTAATGCGGTTTGAGGCGTTTATATTCTTCCTCCCGGCTTTTGATATAACGATAAATATGAGTGTTTTCTGGCAGCACCAAATCATGCATTTTGGCGCGATCTAGCAAAAAACCGGTAATGTAATCTATTTCAGTGCGCCGATCTGCCCGAATATCTTGCCGCATAGATGAAGAGTTTTCGGATGTTTGGTCAATAACAGCCATGACATAATCAATGACCATTTGTTTGGTGAGCTGAATACCATCATGTTCCATGACTTGATGGATCTCATCACACAATGAATAGACTTGTGTCATATGATTCGATAATTCACCATTTTTGCAATCATAAAGCGCGGTAAGTGGGTTGATGACACAATTAGCAGCAAGTTTTAACCATCTGATGGTATCAATATCATTGAGCCATGTTACGTCCGGCAAAGCACGGTGTAAAATATCCGCCAGAAAACTTAATTTTTCAGCATCAGCTTTTTTGGTATCCGGTTCAAATGCCGTCGAGCCAAGATGAGTTATTCCCTGTGATTTATGATAAACAACACCATTTTCCTGATAAGCCGCATGAGTCGTTACGCCAGCTAAAATAGGATTAGGCAGAGAGAAAAGTTTATCTTGAGTACCCATTCCATTATGCAGTAGAAGAATTGTGCAATGAGGGGAAAGCTGGCTGGCAAGATGATTAATGGCGTCGGGAACCTGCCATGCCTTTAGGCAAACAAGCAATAATTCACTTTCAGCAAGATGTTTCTCATTATTGGCAGGAAATGACCGTTTAAATACTTTACCTTGAAAGTTAGCTATATGAACTGAAAAAAAAGGTTGTGGAACCTTTAGCCATGCCTGAATGTGATGTGGCTGCTGGGAAGGATTTTGCTGGGATAATGCGGCAAGCCATAACTGACCTATCGCGCCACAACCAAGGACAGTGATTTTCATCGTTTTTCCTTCTGGATAATTTCGTTGGAAAGCGGGTATCATGCCAGATTATTGATTAGCAGGAGGTGACTGGTAATGCCATCATTTGACATTGTTTCCGAAGTTGATATGCAAGAAGTGCGTAATGCTGTAGAGAATGCGCAGAGGGAGTTAACCAATCGCTGGGATTTTCGCAACGTCAATGCGAGTTTTGAGCTGAACGAAAAGAATGAGTCGGTCAAGATTGCGAGTGAATCTGATTTTCAGGTTAATCAACTGGTCGATATTCTACGTGAAAAATTTGCCAAACGGGGAATTGACGGCTCTGTGTTGAATATTCCAGAAAATATGCTGCATAGCGGTAAAACTTACAGCGTGGAAGCAACCTTGCAACAAGGTATTGATACACCATTAGCCAAGAAAATCGTTAAGCTGATTAAAGAGAGTAAGCTGAAAGTGCAGGCACAGATTCAAGGCGAACAGGTTCGGGTGACCGGTAAAGCACGCGACGACCTGCAAAGTGTAATGGCTTTGGTGCGGGGTGCCGAATTAGGGCAGCCTTTCCAATTCACCAATTTCCGTGATTAACCGCAGATCTATCTTTTGACTTGAGAAAAATCATTAAGGGAAGCTAAGTAATTGCAATAATTGCGCCCGCTTCCCTTAATATAATCACCATTTTTCAAATTATCGGGCGTGAGAAAGCACAATTTGCTCTAGCTGTTCACGATTAGTCTGCTTTGTATCGACTTTGATATAAGCACTCATTTCTTCTGACACAATAACGACATCTTTCACGCCTGCCTGAGACAGTATTTTTTGCTCCAGAATTTCAGGGGCATTCAGTTGAGCTGGCAAAATAAGCCGGATGCTGCTGACATAAGGCGGCTGACGTAGTGTCAGGCTGATAACAAACCAAATCAGAGTCAGGGCCATTCCACACATAAAGACTAATGATGCACCCCTGAATTCATACAACATCCCGCCGATGAAACCACCTAGTGCAACACCACAAAACTGGCTGGTAGAGTAAATTCCCATTGCAGTACCTTTGTAACCGGCAGGCGCTTCTTTGCTGATTAATGAAGGTAAAATGGCTTCCATAATATTAAAAGCCAGAAAGAAAACCTGGATGCCGGCAAAGATCCCCCAGAGATGTGATCCTGAAGACCACAAAACAAGTTCAGCAATAAACAACATACCGATGCAAAGCAGGAAAACTTGCTTCATACGGCGTTTTTTCTCGGCATAAATAATGAAAGGTAAGATTGCTACAAAAGAAATAAGGGTCGTAATTAAATAAACTTTCCAGTGTTGCTGAGGAGGAAAACCTGCTTTTTCCATAATAAGGGGCAGGGCAACGAAACTTGCCATCAGTAATGTGTGTAGGCTGAGAATGCCAAGATTAAGTTTGAATAACTGGGAATCGAAAAGTACCCGCCGGAAGCTGCCGGGAACAATGCCTGATTCACGATTTAATACGTGTCTGCGCGTTGAAGGCACCGCAAATAGCGTGATCACAATGCCACCACTGGCAAGGATGGCAATGATACCGAATAAACCATTAAGCCCGATATGATGAGTAATAATAGGACCGACAACAATGGCAAAAGCGAATGTGATACCAAAGCTGATACCAATAAATGCCATGGCTTTTGTGCGATTTTGTTCACGGGTCAGGTCAGAGAGCAATGCCATGATTGCAGCAGAAATCGCTCCAGCTCCCTGTAATGCTCTGCCGACAATAATTCCCCAAATCGAGTCGCTAAAAGCCGCGATGATACTGCCTAGTACAAAAATCAATAGACCAGCAATAATTAAAGGCTTACGACCGATTTTATCTGAAAGTAATCCGAATGGAATTTGAAATATTGCCTGTGTTAAACCGTAGATGCCGATTGCAATTCCAATCAAGGTTTCGGAGGCATCCCGCAATTCCAGACCGTAGGTTGTCAGGACGGGCAACACCATGAACATGCCTAACATACGCAGAGAAAAAACAGAACCTAAACCCCATGTTGCCCTTCGTTCAAGGGAAGTCATTTTATTATCGTTCATGGATACCTCAAAATTCGATATGGGATTTATTCAGAAAGGAAAATGGCAGGGAGAACCTGCCATTTTAATACCATTTACATTACAGATAAATCTATCTACAGATAAGCCTGTCTATAGTAAACCTGTCTACCGCAAACCTATCGAACGTAAGTTAATACTATTTCTGGTGATGCCGCAGAATCTACAGACATCATGACACTTAAAGACATGATAGTGACAATAGAAAAAATAAATAACTTACGAGCCCATACACGGTCATTTGTGGTTTTGTAACCTGATAGAGCCATACCCAGCCACCAGATACTCACAGCAGCAGCAACGATGAGGTATTTATAACCGGCGTAGCCACTGATGGTTAACATCAGCGTTGCAACCATAAATGCCAGAATGTAGAGGGTAATGTGGTTTTTAGCCACAGAAATTCCTTTAATTACAGGCAATACCGGAATATTAGCGGCTTGATAATCTTTGAACCGAAAAATAGCAATGGCATAAGAGTGGGGCATTTGCCATAAACTGAAAATCAATAACAGTATCAGTGCACCCAGATTAAAATCTCCGGTTACAGCACAATAACCGATAACAGGAGGAGCTGCGCCCGACAAGCTACCCACCAGCGTGCCGTAAATTGATTTTCTTTTCATGTAGAGGCTATAAACCCCTACATAAATGACAAAACCGATAAGAGCTAATAGCATTGCTAAAGCATTGGCTGCTACAAAGAGCAGCACGATGCCAGCAATACCTAACACAGAGGCGTAAATCAGGCTGATTTTCGGATCGATAAGCCCTTTTACAAGGACTCTTTCTTTTGTTCTTTCCATGATCCTGTCGATATCGCGGTCGATATAGTTGTTGAATACACAACCTGATGCTACCACCAGCGATACCCCGACCATTGTTGCAAAGAACAAGGGGTAATCTATTACGCCCTTGGAAGCGAGTAGAAAACCACCAATCGCAGAAATTAGATTCCCGAAAATAATTCCTGGTTTGGTCACTTGCAGGTATTGCTTAATCATTCAAATCAACCCTTAATCAACCATCATATTGATGTTCAGGTTGTACATAATCCACAGGGAACCAACAACAACGATGGCAATAACCAGCAATGTGAATATTAACGCAACAAGGTTCCAGCGCTCATCAGACGATGTATTCATATGCAAGAAGCAGATGAAATGAACAAAGATCTGAATAATGGCCGTGACAATCACAGTGGTGAGGATAGTGCTGTGTGAAGCCGCCCCTTCCATGACCATCCAGAATGGGATCACGGTCAAAATGACTGACAGAACAAAACCAATCATGTAGGTTTTGAAGCTGCCGTGGCTTTCGCCAGAATGAGAAGTATTTGGATGACTCATCACATGACTCCCATCAGATAAACGACTGTAAATACACAGATCCACACAACGTCAAGGAAGTGCCAGAACAGGCTCAGGCAGCTTAGACGCATCTGATTCACATCGGTTAAACCACGACGTGCAACCTGAATCATCAGGGTGATGATCCAAATCAGGCCAAAGGTAACGTGGAGACCGTGAGTTGAAACCAGTGCAAAGAATGCAGACAGGAATGCACTCTTTTGAGGTCCATGACCGTCCATGATTAGTTCTTGGAATTCATAGACTTCCATTGATACGAAGCCAAGGCCGAACAAGAGGGTAATAAATAGCCAGAAGATAACTTGGGTTGCTTTACCTTTGTTCATACTCAGCATGGCGAAACCATA
This sequence comes from Enterobacteriaceae bacterium, assembly GCA_031253755.1. Taxonomy (GTDB): domain Bacteria; phylum Pseudomonadota; class Gammaproteobacteria; order Enterobacterales; family Enterobacteriaceae; genus Xenorhabdus. The sequence continues at coordinate 65,991 of JAIRVT010000060.1, read as the reverse complement.
GGTAATACTACTGAACAACAGTAGGAAGGTTTCCACCAGTACGAAATCCAGCTTGAAAATCCCTTTACCAGACGGGCCGTCTGCTATGCCATTAGCCAGTACCACATAAGTTGCGAACAGACTTGCAAACAGCACCAAGTCGCTCATCAGGTAAATCCAGAAACCAAAGATTTTCATGGAACCTGTATCGTGGTGCCCATGATGCTCATGGGCTGCTGTATTGTTAAGGGTTTGAGTCGACATTATTTTACACCTGCCTTGCTCAGTTCTTCGTAACGCTGACCTTCAACTTTTTCGACTTCAGCAACAGTGACGTAGTAATCAACGTCTTGGTTGAAGCTTTTCACGATGCAGCTAATGACGATACCAGCGAAACTTGCAATAGCCATCCACCAGATATGCCAGATCATGGCAAAGCCCAGAACCAGTGTGAATGCGCTGATAACCACGCCCGCAGCCGTATTTTTCGGCATATGAATTTCTTCATATTTAGCAGGACGTTTATATGCAGAGCCTTTTTCTTTCATATCCCACCACGCATCACGAGTCTGAATGTGTGGTACTTCCGCAAAGTTATAGAACGGAGGTGGAGATGAAGTTGCCCATTCCAGAGTGCGTCCGCCCCATGGGTCACCAGTCAAATCGCGGTTCTGGTTACGGTCACGGATACTGACGTAGAACTGCATAACCTGACACAGAATACCCAGTGCGATTAATACAACTCCACCCGCGGCAACAATCAACAGAGGATGGAATTCTGGGTTGATATCCTGACTCAGACGACGGGTCATGCCCATGAAGCCTAACGCGTACAGAGGCATAAAGGCAACAAAGAAGCCGATGATCCAGAACCAGAACGCACGCACACCCCATTTTTCATTCAGAGTGAAACCGAATGCTTTCGGGAACCAGTAAGTAGTACCAGCGAAACAGCCAAATACCACACCACCGATGATAACGTTATGGAAGTGGGCAATCAGGAACAGACTGTTATGCAGAACAAAGTTTGCGCCAGGTACTGCCAGCAGAACCCCTGTCATACCACCAACGGAGAAAGTGACCAGGAAGCCGACAGTCCACAGCATTGGCGTTTTGAATTCGATACGACCATGGTACATGGTGAATAGCCAGTTGAAGATCTTAACCCCAGTTGGGATAGAGATAATCATGGTGGCGATACCGAAGAAGGCGTTGACGTTCGCGCCGGAACCCATGGTAAAGAAGTGGTGCAACCAAACGATGAACGACAGAATGGTAATAACAATTGTCGCCCACACGAGTGAGGTATAACCAAACAGGCGTTTTTTCGAGAAAGTTGCAGTAACTTCAGAGAAGACACCAAAAACAGGCAGAACCAGAATGTAAACTTCAGGATGGCCCCAAGCCCAAATCAGGTTGATGTACATCATCATGTTGCCACCCATATCGTTGGTAAAGAAATGGGTGCCCAGATAACGGTCCAGTGTCAGCAGTGCGATAGTCACTGTCAGAATCGGGAACGCAGCAATAATAAGTACGTTGGCACACAGTGATGCCCAAGTGAAAACCGGTAGTTTCATCATTGACATACCCGGCGCACGCATACGCAGGATGGTCACGAAGAAGTTAATACCGGTCAGCAATGTCCCGACCCCTGAAAGCTGAAGACTCCATATCCAGTAATCAACACCGACTCCTGGATTATATTCCAGCCCCGATAGTGGCGGGTAAGCCAGCCAGCCAGTTTGTGCGAATTCACCGACACCTAAAGAAAGGTTGATCAACACAACACCGACGACGAACAGCCAGAAACTTAGGGAGTTCAGGAACGGGAAAGCAACGTCACGCGCGCCAATTTGCAGCGGAATGACAATGTTCATCAGACCGACAATAAAAGGCATCGCCATGAAGAAAATCATGATAACGCCGTGAGCCGTAAAGATCTGATCATAGTGATGCGGTGGAAGGAAACCTTCTGCGCCCGTGGAAGCAATGGCTTGCTGGCTACGCATCATGATGGCATCGGCGAAACCACGCAGCATCATTACCATAGCAACGACGATGTACATGACACCGATTCGTTTATGGTCAACACTGGTTAACCACTCACTCCATAGCCATTTCCATTTACCGAAGTAGGTTATAGCACCGGCAACCGCCAGTCCTCCGAGTAAGATCCCCAACACGGTAACCACAATAATGGGTTCATGTAATGGGATCGCATCAAGTGTTAATTTTCCCCACATGTTTTTATTCCTCAGCAACTGCATGAGCCGGCTGACTCATATTCATATTATGGCCCGCAGCTTCACCATGTTCCGCTTTGCTATGACCAGATTGGCCGTGACCAAACATACTGCCATGACCCATATCACCCATAAATTTAGTGATAGTTTCTTGGAACAGTTTTGGCTTCACACTTGAGAAGTATTCAACAGGGTTGTTTTGGCTAGGTTTAGCCACTTCATTAAATGCCTGTACGGTGTCCAGAGTTTTAGATGAAGCTTTAACTTTTTGCACCCACTCTTCAAAACCTGCACGATCTTCGGTTGCAGTTGCAGTGAATTTCATTCCTGAGAAGCCTGCACCGCTATAACTTGCTGAGATCCCTTTATATATGCCAGGTTCATTAGCAATCAGATGCAGCTTGGTTTGCATTCCTGCCATAGCATAAATCTGCCCACCCAACTGTGGAATGAAGAATGAGTTCATTACAGAGTCAGAGGTAACTTTAAAGTTAATAGGTACTCCGGTCGGGAATGCAATTTCATTAACAGTTGCAATTCCTTGTTCTGGATAGATAAATAACCATTTCCAGTCAAGAGAAATAACTTCAATCGTTACCGGCTTCACATCACTGTCTAGTGGCTTATATGGATCGAGCTCATGAGTCGTTTTCCATGTAATGGTTGCCAACGTGATGATAATCAGGATAGGCACCGTCCAGACAACAAGCTCAATTTTATTTGAGTGTGCCCAGTTTGGACGGTAGGTTGCAGATTTATTGGCCTCCCGGTAACGCAAAGCAAAGACGATTGCCATTACGATAGCCGGAATAACAACGATCAGCATTAAACCAAACGCTGTTAGTATCAGCGTTTTTTGTTCAACGCCGATCGCCCCTTTGGGATTCATCAATACCATATCACAACCGCTTAGCATTAAAGTGGCTGCAAATAGCGACGATAACCCAATAGTTTTTTTGTATTTCATAAGTCTCATTGAGCGACCCCAGATAACAAAAGCTTTATTGTCGTTTCATCAGTGCGGGCATTCTACGGTATGGTTACCGGGGTGTAAACAATTGTAATAGAAGCAAGATGACTTGTAGGTTTTTTATGCGAAAGGGATCACATGTGGCATGACATTTAACAAAGAATTAACTCCACTGCGTTATTTTATCCAAAAAATCAAATAGACAATATTTTTCAGCTAATTTTTTATTTTTAAAAGGAATTTTTATTACAAAAGTTACAAGGAAATAGGTTTAATTAGATTAATTTCTTTAAGAAACTATATGCTTTTAATATTGATGGGCAGTTATATACTGCCCATCGGTTAAATTAACTATTAGAAATTATACTTAACACTGTAAACAATGGCATCCTGTAGGAAATCTTCACCTAACTTGTTATCCGCATAGCGGTATTGAATACCCGTGGTAAAAGAAGGGCATGGAGTCCACCATAAACCCAGAGCACCATTGACTCCATCGCGGCCACCATTGCCGTAGCGCTCGTTGCGATTTAATTCAATTTCATTCCAGTTGGTAACACTGAATTTTTGTTCCCACAGGGTAAAATCATATCCTGCAACCCAACCCAGAACATAACCGTTATTCCCTGAATAAAACGGTTGATCCACATAGTGCAGAGCAACGAAAGGTTTGAACCATACGTCGGCAAAAGTCGTGTTATACCCCAATCCATAGAGTGTATTTACTTCATGGAAATTACCACCGTTGGCTTTGCCTGGCAGTGAGTAAGTACCATAAACGTGCCCATAAAGGTTGAAACCGGAATCACCCAGATAAAAACGTCCGGTTGTTTTGAAAGTGTAACGTTGGTTATCACCAGGCTGTGCAGTCTTGCTGTTAAATGGGTTTTCTAAATCAAAGAAACCATATAACTCCCCCCAATTAAAACCTGCTCCACCTTCTAATTCCATATAAGCAAAGTCGTCTTTGTGAGAAGTCTGCCCTGTTTTGTGTGTAGCGTGTTTGCTCCAGTCAAGGTAGTTCATGCTGACATTGGCAAACCCCCACTGGTATTCTGCGCTGGCAGAAGCCGAAATCAAGGCGGTAGCGACAGCAGTGAGTGTTAAAATGTGTCTTTTCATAAATTCCCTTTATAAGGCATTAGATAAACATTTATATTTTGGATAATTCAAAACAAAATATATGTGAATGGGCGAATAGTAATATTTATGGGGGCAAATATAAACGTTTCCCCCTTAGAAAAAATGTATCTTAGGTCACATAATTTCGGTTTTTTATCTTTATTGTGATGATTATCACTAAAGGGAATCAACAGAAGGCTGAACTTTGTCAGCTTTCTGTTGTCACTGGCATTGTTTCCACAAGATTTTTGAATTGTGTGCTAAGAAAGTAAAGAACCGGAAATATAGGTTTTAAACAAGAGAAGTCCTTTAAGCCAGTTTGCTTTTCTTTAATGCGATATAGTCCAAAATGCCTCCCAACAGAAGCCCTACGGCACCGATTGCGACACTCAAGGATAACAAAGGAGATATCCAGTCACTTATGTCATGACAAAGTAGAATATGCTGCGGAGAAATGAAAAATATCAAAGTGACAACATGAGTTATAACAAACAGCAGGCTACTGATAATTAGCCAGATAATAAAAATTAGAGCAGCCAGTAACATAGACGAAAAGGCCAGCCGATAGTATTTACTAAATAGTGTCCGAGGGAGGAAATTATCGGTCTTTTGTGTATAAGCCAGCGTTTTACGACAAATCAGTAAAAGGACAAGCCCAGGTAATCCAATCACAACGGAAAATAAATAAAACATCGGCCAGCCATGTGCTTCTGCAAACCATCCTGCAACAGGGCCAACATAAACGCGTCCAACGGCCGATAATGCAGAAAGAAGGGCAAATTGTGTCGCAGAAAATGATTTGTTGCATAATGTCATCAGTAAAGCAACAAAGGCTGCTGTACCCATACCACCGCAGATATTCTCCAGAAAAATAGCACATGCCATTGTATAAATATCTTTGGGAGTAACGGCGAGTACCCAATAACCAAAGTTTGAAATGGTTTGCAAGATCCCGAATAGCATTAATGCACGGAACAAACTCCATTTGTGCATCAAATAGCCACCATACAGAGCACCGATAATAGTCGCAGCCAATCCGAGCGTTTTATTGATCATACCAACTTCCGCCGGATTAAAACCGATTCCCCGGATAAGAAACGGGGTGCTCAAGGACATCGCAAATGCATCAGATAGTTTATATAGAACAATTAACAGTAGGATAAGCCAAGCATTGTTTCGGTTGAAGAAATCAAACAGAGGTTCAACTACGGCTTGATGTAAAGTTTTTGGTGGCGCAGCATCAACGTTGGGCTCTTTGGCCGTCAGTGTGGCATAAACACCAATCAGCATCATGCCTGCCATAAGCCAATACATACTCTGCCAGCCAATGTGAGTGGCTACCCATAAAGCTAAACCGCCGGAAATCAGCATTGCCAGCCGATATCCCAGCACCGAAATTGCCGCACCCGAACCCCGTTCTTCTTGTGATAGCAGGTCAGTTTTATAAGCATCAAAAATAATATCTTGAGAAGCAGAAAAAAAGGCGACTGCAACGGCCAGTGTGGCTAGCCACCACAAATGTTGTGATGGATTGAGAAAACCCATTGCTGCGATACTGACGATAAGTAAAAGCTGAGTAACAAGCATCCACCCGCACCGCCGTCCTAAAAAAGAGGGGGAGTAACGATCCATCGCTGGTGCCCAGAGGAATTTAAACACATAAGCCTGACCGACTAAGGTAAAAAAACCGATAGTTTTGATATCAACGTCTTCAACAGTCATCCATGCCTGTAGTGTTCCTGCGGTAAGGGCAAGAGGGAGGCCGGAGGCAAATCCTAATAAAAGAAGAATACGGTAGCTGCGTATTGCAGATAAATTTAGTGCATGATTAGCCATAAGCCCCTCCAGGACTTTCTGCCCGCCATCGAGTTAAAGATGATTCGATAGTGTCAGGCAGGAAGTTTATTCATATTCTATTAACGAACGTTTTGTTTGATGAAGGTGCTGACTGACGAATCCTGAGCCATATCTGCGATCACATCAGATAACACCGTATTAACGGCATTAGCAATTTTCGCATTGGTGGCACTTAATGGTCCCTGAACATCATAGCTGGTGCGGTAGTTTTTGATTTGCTTCTTACCGTCTTGCGCATAGACAATGATTGAGATCTCTGCTTTTGTGGCAATATCATGGCGCAGGCTTCCCTCTTTGACCGTGGCATACAGCTGATTCACCACAACTTGTAAATTAGCATCGGCCGGAGCTCCAATCATATAACCACGAGCCGCCATTTGTTTTTCCAATGCTTCTTGCAGCAAGAAGCGTAAATCACGTGAAGGCATCAGAGTGATTAATTTTCCATCACGATTAATTTGGGTCAGGGCTTGAGTTTGTCGATGGTCGACCCCACTAATACTTACTGTGATCGCTTTCATCGTAGGATCTGAAGATGGTAAGGCAATGTTAGGCTGAATAGCCAACGTATTACCGGAGTTTGTGCAGCCGGATAAGCTGGCTAAAAAGAGAATTGCGATAAATGGAGTCAAGATTTTCTTTAGCATGTAAATGTTCTCATTCAGGATATGGATACCCGATATAGTAATACAGGCAGTGTAAACCTTTGCAATCATATCATTGCCATAGGTAGCGGCATATCCCTAATACTTACTAGCTGAAACATATGAAGAAATAATTTTAAATAGACTCTTTGAGCACCCTGATGTCATAAATCACGGGGAATAAACTAAAATAAATACATGGTTAAATATTAACCTTTGGTGACTAAGGAGAATGAGATGGTACGTCAGGAAATAGAAGTCAAGTTACAGGCAGCATTTAAGCCTTCTCATCTGGAAGTGATTGATGAAAGTTATCGTCATAATGTGCCAGCCGGTTCTGAAAGCCATTTTAAGATTATTGTGATTAGCAATATGTTTGTTGATCAACGAATGCTCAGTCGACATCGCTTGGTGTATGGCGTTTTAGTGAAAGAAATGGCAGAAGGTGTGCATGCTTTAGCACTTCACACCTATACAGAAAAAGAGTGGGCTGAATTGGAAGATACTATGCTGGCTTCACCTGCATGTCGGGGCGGAACGCCAACGACATCAATTTTATGATTTTATACTGTATTGCATTGTAGTACGATAAAATAACAGTGTACTTAATTTTTTATTAATTTGGTTTTGACGTTAAACTACAGCTTTCGGGCTGTATTTTTGTTTATATTCATACCCGAATAACCAATATCATGATGTAGTTATTGAGTAATGCTTATCACATAAGTCAACGAAAAATGCATGCATTTGTCCGCAATTCTCGACTCATACTGTCTGCATCGCTATAATGCTGCGTCTAAAATTTTTTACAATAGTTTCGGGGCGCTTCTGATCACAGGGATTCTCGGTTTTTAAATGCGACCGCCCCGGTTCTTGAAGAGTGCTGTAATTCGTCTGTTTTCGGCATTGCACCACTCTGAAGTTGACCGAGCACTATGATTTTTTTGAGGTAAGAAGATGCAAGTTTCTGTTGAAACAACTCAAGGCCTTGGGCGTCGTGTATCAATCACTGTTCCTGCTGGCGATATTGAAAAAGCAATTAATAGTGAACTGGTTAATGTAGCGAAAAAAGTTCGTATTGACGGTTTCCGCAAAGGCAAAGTGCCGATGAACATCGTTAAACAGCGCTATTTCGGTTCTGTTTTGCAGGATGTTCTTGGTGATTTGATGCAGCGCAATTTCATCAATGCGATCATTGAAAATAAAATTAACCCAGCGGGTGCACCAAGCTATAAACCAGAACAGTTTAAAGAAGGTGAAGACTTCACTTATGCAGTTGAATTCGAAGTTTATCCAGAAATCGAACTGAAAGGTCTGGAAGAAATCGAAGTTGAAAAACCTGTTGTCGACGTGAAAGACGCTGATGTTGATGCCATGTTGGAAACTTTGCGTAAACAGCAGGCTGAGTGGAAAGAAACTGATGAAGCAGCGGTAGCAGAAGATCGCGTAACTGTTGATTTCAACGGCTCTGTTGACGGTGAAGAATTCGAAGGCGGCAAATCAACTGATTTCGTTCTGGCAATGGGTCAGGGCCGTATGATCCCAGGTTTTGAAGAGGGTATCGTTGGTCACAAAGCAGGTGAAGAATTCACTATCGACGTGACTTTCCCTGAAGATTACCACGCAGAAAACCTGAAAGGTAAAGCAGCTAATTTTGCGATTAACCTGAAGAAAGTTGAACAGCGTGAACTGCCAGAACTGACAGAAGAATTCATCAAACGTTTTGGTGTTGCTGATGGCTCTGTTGATGGTCTGCGTGCAGAAGTTCGCAAGAATATGGAACGTGAGCTGAAAAATGCCGTACGTAACCGTATTAAGACTCAGGTTCTGGACGGTCTGGTTAAAGCTAACGAAATCGACGTTCCTGCCGCAGTTGTTGATGGCGAAATTGATGTTTTGCGTCGTCAGGCCACTCAACGTTTCGGTGGCTCAGAAAAACAAGCTCTGGAACTGCCACGCGAGTTATTTGAAGAACAGGCAAAACGCCGCGTTGTTGTTGGCTTGCTGTTAGGTGAAGTTATCAATAAAAATGAGCTGAAAGTTGATGATGAGCGTGTTAACGCGCTGATCGAAGAAATGGCTTCTGCATATGAAGATCCAAAAGAAGTTGTTGAATACTACAGCAAAAACAATGAAATGATGAACAACATCCGTAATATTGCTCTGGAAGAACAGGCAGTTGAATGGGTGCTGAGCAACGCAAAAGTTTCTGAAAAAGAAACTGGTTTTAATGATCTGATGAATCAAAACCAATTAGCATAAATTTCATTTATTGATTAATTGCCTGAGGAAGTGAAACTTCTCTCTCAGTGTTCAAAAACCCGCAAGCATAGCCTGCGGGTTTTTTTATTTTTTCTTGAAAAAAACAGATTTATCCTCATATCCTTTCTTACTATTATGTGTAGGCTTACTACTTTTTATAGAGGGAAGGCCTCTGTTAGTTAACTTTGGATCATGGTCATCATTGCTTATCTCAAGTAGAATCAGTTATGAATGGCGCCAGCGTGAATTCTATTAGGAGACGGAAATGTCATACAGTGGCAAGCAAGATCAACATGCACCTAACATGTCTTTGGTGCCGATGGTTGTTGAACAGACAGCACGTGGGGAACGTGCGTTCGATATTTATTCCCGCTTATTAAAAGATCGCATTATTTTTCTGACTGGCCCGGTTGAAGACCATATGGCGAATTTGGTTGTCGCGCAGATGTTATTCCTGGAAGCAGAAAACCCAGAAAAAGATATTCACTTATATATCAACTCTCCGGGTGGGGTTATTACGGCTGGTATGTCTATTTATGACACGATGCAATTTATTAAACCAGATGTGAGTACTATTTGTATGGGGCAAGCTTGCTCAATGGGAGCATTCCTGCTGACTGCTGGCGCACAAGGAAAACGTTTTTGTCTGCCAAATTCCAGGGTTATGATTCACCAGCCATTGGGAGGATTCCAGGGGCAGGCAACAGATATTGAAATCCATGCGCAGGAAATACTTAAAGTTAAAGCTCGCATGAATGAGCTGATGGCAAAACATACCGGGCAACCGCTTGATAAGATAGCTGAAGACACAGAACGTGACCGCTTCTTATCAGCCGCGGAAGCCGTAGAATACGGATTGGTTGATCATATATTTACCCATCGCAACTAATTTATTGATAATTAATCTATTACTCCAAGATAATGATTGTAAGGTGATTTTTTGTGCTATCACCTAAATCGTCGGAGTAATGACAGCGTTTTTTCTGTTATGCCAGATACTCTGGGATAACAGCTCATAAAGTGAGGTTGACTGATGACAGATAAGCGCAAAGACGGTTCAGGAAAGCTGCTGTATTGCTCTTTCTGCGGGAAAAGCCAACATGAAGTTCGGAAACTAATAGCTGGCCCGTCAGTGTATATCTGCGATGAATGTGTCGATTTATGTAATGATATCATTCGCGAAGAAATTAAAGAGCTGGTACCACATCGTGAGCGTAGTGCATTGCCTACTCCTCATGAAATTCGTCAACATCTGGATGATTATGTCATCGGTCAGGAACTGGCGAAAAAAGTATTGGCTGTAGCTGTCTATAACCATTACAAACGACTACGCAATGGCGATACAAATAATGGTATAGAACTAGGTAAAAGTAACATTCTATTAATCGGGCCGACGGGAAGTGGTAAGACATTTCTGGCGGAAACACTTGCCCGTTATTTAGATGTTCCTTTTACAATGGCTGATGCTACGACGTTGACCGAAGCAGGTTATGTTGGGGAAGACGTAGAAAATATTATCCAAAAACTGTTGCAGAAATGTGATTATGATGTGCAGAAAGCACAACGTGGCATCGTTTATATCGATGAAATAGATAAAATTTCTCGTAAATCCGATAATCCATCAATAACACGTGACGTATCGGGAGAAGGTGTTCAGCAAGCTTTGTTGAAACTGATTGAAGGTACAATAGCAGCCGTTCCTCCTCAAGGCGGTCGCAAACACCCGCAGCAGGAGTTCCTTCAAGTTGATACCTCCAAGATCCTGTTTATCTGTGGCGGTGCATTTGCCGGGTTGAGTAACGTTGTCAGCCAGCGTTTGAATGTCAGCACCGGAATTGGTTTTAGTGCTACAGTTAAAGGTGAATCGGAGAAAGCAACAGAAGGTGAAATGCTTGCTCAGGTTGAACCGGAAGATTTGATCAAGTTCGGGCTTATTCCTGAGTTCATTGGTCGTTTGCCTGTAGTGGCAACACTGGGTGAACTTGATGAAGAAGCCTTGATCCAGATCTTGCAGGAGCCAAAAAACGCGTTGACAAAACAGTATCAGGCTTTGTTCAATCTGGAAGGCGTTGAGCTGGAATTCAGAAAAGAAGCACTGGCGGCAATCGCGAAAAAAGCGATGGCACGTAAAACAGGGGCTCGTGGTCTTCGTTCAATTGTGGAAAGTGCTTTGCTAGACACAATGTATGATCTTCCATCAATGGAACATATAGAAAAAGTTGTCGTTGATGAAACCGTTGTCGAAGAGAAATCCGCACCATTATTGATATACCGCAAACCGGATGCTCAAGTTTCTGGTGAGTGATGAAAATGGGGCTGGAAGTCGCGATTATCGATATGCATTGCAAAACAAAATGAGGGGTTCTCCCTCATTTTGTTTTTTGCGGGCATAGGCTATTGAATGTCAGATTCTTGTCCCCATATGTTTTATATTCTTTGAAGTGAAACTCGTGGAAACCGTGTTTCACGAGATTCCTAAAAACTGGCGAAAGCTATACCCTACGGATTTCGAGTTGTATCGCAGTGGTACTTGAAGAACGGTAGGTATAAACGAAGAGAGAGCTCTATGAATCCTGAGCGTTCCGAACGCATAGAAATCCCTGTATTGCCTTTGCGTGATGTAGTGGTTTACCCACATATGGTGATCCCTCTGTTTGTTGGGCGAGAAAAATCGATTCATTGTCTGGAAGCAGCAATGGATCATGACAAACAGGTCATGTTGGTAGCACAAAAAGAAGCATCCACTGATGAACCGGGAGTCAATGATCTGTTCTCTGTAGGTACAGTGGCTTCTGTGTTACAAATGTTGAAATTACCAGATGGTACAGTGAAAGTTCTGGTTGAAGGTTTGCAGCGCGCCCGGATTACCACATTGACGGATAATAGTGAGTATTTCTATGCACAGGTTGAATACCTGGACTCACCCGTTGTCGATGAGCGTGAGCAAGAAGTACTGATAAGAACGGCCATTAATCAGTTTGAAGGGTATGTCAAACTGAATAAAAAAATTCCACCAGAAGTTCTGACATCATTACACAGCATTGAAGATATAGCGAAGCTAGCAGATACCATCTCTGCTCATATGCCATTAAAAATAGACGACAAACAGAGAGTCTTAGAGATGTCTGATGTTGTCGAACGTATTGAATATCTGATTGCAATGATGGAGTCAGAAATCGACTTGCTACAGGTAGAAAAACGTATCCGCAATCGCGTTAAAAAACAGATGGAAAAAAGCCAGCGCGAATACTACCTGAATGAGCAAATGAAAGCGATTCAGAAAGAATTAGGTGAGATGGATGATGCACCTGATGAATATGAAACGCTGAAACGTAAGATTGAAGACGCCAAAATGCCGAAAGAGGCACGGGAAAAGGCGGAAGCTGAACTACAAAAATTAAGAATGATGTCTCCAATGTCGGCAGAAGCGACAGTTGTTCGTAGCTACATTGACTGGATGGTACAGGTTCCTTGGAGCGCCCGCAGTAAAGTCAAAAAAGATCTGGTGAAGGCGCAGGAAGTACTGGATACCGACCATTATGGTCTGGAGCGTGTCAAAGAACGCATCCTTGAATATCTCGCAGTACAAAGCCGGGTCAGTAAAATTAAAGGGCCAATTCTTTGCCTGGTAGGGCCTCCGGGTGTGGGTAAAACCTCGCTGGGGCGTTCTATTGCGCGCGCAACGGGGCGGCAATATGTTCGCATGGCGCTTGGTGGCGTGCATGACGAAGGCGAAATTCGTGGTCATCGCCGTACTTATATTGGTTCGATGCCGGGTAAATTAATTCAGAGAATGTCTAAAGTTGGGGTTAAAAACCCACTGTTCTTGTTGGATGAGATTGACAAAATGTCATCTGACATGCGCGGTGATCCTGCCTCTGCTTTGTTAGAAGTCCTTGATCCTGAACAAAACGTAACATTCAACGATCACTACCTTGAGGTGGATTATGATCTGTCTGATGTCATGTTTGTGGCAACATCTAACTCGATGAACATTCCGGCACCGTTGTTGGATCGTATGGAAGTGATTCGTTTATCGGGTTACACCGAAGATGAAAAACTGAACATTGCCAAACGTCATTTGTTGCCAAAACAAATCGAACGGAATGCGCTGAAAAAAGGTGAACTGACCATTGATGATAGTGCGATCATGGGCATTATCCGTTATTACACCCGTGAAGCAGGCGTGCGTAGTCTGGAACGTGAAATTTCCAAACTGTGCCGCAAAGCTGTCAAAGCGTTGTTAATGGATAAACAGCTTAAGCATATCGAAATCAATGCAGATAACCTGAAAAATTATCTGGGTGTTCAGAAAGTCGATTATGGCCGTGCAGATACCGAGAACCGGGTTGGTCAGGTCAGCGGGTTGGCATGGACAGAAGTGGGTGGTGACATGCTGACCGTTGAAACTGCCAGTGTGCCGGGTAAAGGGAAATTGACCTACACCGGTTCGTTGGGTGAAGTCATGCAGGAATCCATTCAGGCAGCACTGACAGTAGTCCGTGCCCGCGCGGATAAGCTGGGTATCAGTTCCGATTTCCACGAAAAACGTGATATACACGTCCATGTTCCGGAAGGCGCGACGCCAAAAGATGGCCCAAGTGCCGGTATCGCAATGTGTACAGCACTGGTTTCCTGTCTGACAGGCAATCCGGTACGTGCGAATGTGGCAATGACAGGTGAAATTACGCTGCGTGGCCTTGTTCTGCCGATTGGCGGTTTGAAAGAAAAGCTGCTGGCGGCTCATCGTGGCGGAATTAAAACGGTTATCATTCCTGATGATAATAAACGGGATCTAGAAGAAATTCCTGAAAACGTCATTCAGGATTTGGAAATCCATCCGGTTAAGCGTATAGAAGATGTGTTGGCGATTGCTTTACAAGAACCTGTATTTGGTGCAGAAGTGGTCTCACTGAAGTAGTGCAAAAATAGTGAGCTAACGCAAGACTTTGTATAAAACTTAGGTTGGTAGGCTAATTCAGGCTTGCCAGCCTTTTTTTGTCTCATTAAGTTAATTCAATCTAAAGTTCTGATTAAATATTTTGCTGTTCTGCGATTTCTTGCTAATACTGGAATTGATTGATGTAACGGCAAGACTGTCGTGTTATCTGATATAAATCTATATTTGTTACGATAGTAAAATAAAATGGGGATGATAAGAGTGAATAAGTCACAACTGATCGACAAAATTGCTGCCAGCGCGAATATTTCCAAAGCGGCAGCCGGGCGTGTAGTAGATGCATTCGTTTCTTCAGTATCTGATACATTGAAAAGTGGTGATGATGTCGTTTTGGTAGGGTTTGGAACATTTACTGTACGCGAGCGAGCAGCGCGTACAGGGCGCAACCCCCAGACCGGTAAAGCGATTAAGATAGCAGCAGCAAAAGTGCCCGCATTCCGTGCAGGAAAAGGGCTGAAAGATGCAGTTAACGGGTAATGAACACCTGTAATCGCTTTATTTATCATTACAGTTATTAGGTTGACTGGATTAAAATACAAGCGCATCACTTGATTGATGCGCTTTTTTTCTCTTAGCGTTCGAATTAGCGTAAGATGGCAGTTTATTTTTCACTGTTTCTTTTTCACTAAAGCGGAGTTTTACGTCTTTATGATGGATAACCTACGCACGGCGGCAAACGGCCCAGTGCTTAAAATCGTGTTGGCTCTAATTATCCTGACCTTTTTAGTGACAGGTGTAACAGGATTCCTGTCAAATGAAAGCGGTAATTATGCTGCCAAAGTGAATGGTCAAACCATTAGTCAGGCTCAGTTAGAGCAGGCATTTCAGCAAGAAAAAGCGTCATTACAGGAGCGGCTGGGAGATAAATCTGCTGCTCTACTAAGTAATGATCAAGAAGTGAAGTTGCTTCGACGTCAATCATTAGATAGCCTGATTAATACGGTTTTGTTGGATCAATACGTTAATAAACTCGGTTTATCGGCTAGCGATGAACAGATTAAGGCAGAAATTCGTAGACAACCTTATTTCCAGACAAATGGCAAATTTGATAACAACAAATATCTGGAAGTGCTGAATAACGCACGCCAAACTCCAGATGCTTATGCCGAGCAGGTTCGTCGAGAGCTGATTATCAGGCAATTGAATGCAGCATTAATGAGCACTGAAATTGCCCTGCCGACAGAAATCAAGCAGCAAGCAGCGTTACTTTTGCAGAAAAGAACCGTTCGTTTAGCAACCCTTGAATTGAAATCAATTGAAGCACAGCAGACAGTAACTGAGCAGGAGGTGAAAAATTACTATGATATGAATAGTAAACAATTCACTGTGCCGGAAAAGGTAAAAGTCAGTTATATCAAGATGGATGCGGCGGATGAGCTGAAAAATATTACCATTACTGATGCCGATATTGAAAAGTACTATAAAAGTAATCTGTCAAAATATACCCAACCTGAAAGAAAAAAATATAGCATTATTCAACAATCCTCTGAAGCTGATGCAAAATCTATTCTGGATGAATTGAAAAAAGGTGCTGATTTCAGCAAATTAGCAGCAGAGAAATCAACGGACAAATATTCTGCACAACGCGGGGGGGATCTTGGCTGGATGGAAGATACTTCTTTACCTAATGAGATAAAACTCGCGCATTTAACTGAAAAAGGCCAGCTGTCTAAAGCGATCAAATTGTCGAACGGATATGCGATTTTCCGTTTGGATGATATAAAAGCTCAGGTAGTTAAGCCATTAGAGGATGAGCGTTCGGAAATCGAAAAAACCGTTAAACAAGACAAAGCGATTAATGCATTTTATGCCCTGCAACAAAAAGTCAGTGAGGCGGCCACTAATGATAATGAATCTTTAGCGGCTGCGGAACAGGCCGCAGGTTATAAAGCCGTTACCACTGACTGGTTTGACAAAGGGCACATACCTGCTGATATTAATTTCAATCCGGTTATTCAGTCCATTTTCTTTGGTAATTTGATTGATAATAATAGCCCGTCAGGAACTAACTCTGATGTTATCTCTGTTGATGGTGACCGTGCTTTTATTCTCCGGGTTGATGATGTTAAACCGGAATTTATTCAGCCATTTGATGCAGCTAAAGCTCAGGTTACTGAATTGGTTAAACGACAGAAAGCTGAAAAGCAGCTACAGGTTGATGGCGAAAAACTGCTGACAGCCTTAAAAGAAGGTAAAGGCGAACAGGCTCTGAAAGCCGCAGGAATCGGGTTCGGAGAGCCAACAGTAATGACTCAGGAATCACAATCCAGCCCGGAAACCAAAGTGATATTCACCTTACCTCATCCTAAAGAAAATAAACCAGTATATGGATTAACTCAGAATGAGCTTGGTAATATTGTCTTGATTCAATTGGATAAAGTGACTCCAGGTTCTATTCCAGAAGATCAGATTCAACAAATTATGACGAGAGAATCATATCAAATTGCCAATACCATGCTGGAATCTCTGCTGGTTAATTTACGTAACGAAACCGAAATTAAAATCGGGCAAATCGATTAAATTGCGAAGCTGCTCGCAATAGCTTTTGCAAAAAAGTAATTAAAAAAGGCCACTTTCGTGGCCTTTCGCATATTTAAATTCTCCTTGTTGCCCTGAAATTTTGTTATGGCATTCTTCTTTCCATCAACAACACATGGAGATATTTTTTTTATGAAAAATTTAAGGACATTATTTAATTTATTTATTCTTACAGTAGGCCTCAGTATACCGTTATCACATGCGATAGCAGCGGGAGAACCGGTTAATAAAGTCGCTTTGGAGCAATCTTCTGATCTGAATAAACCCAAGGCTGAAAAAAATGAATCGAAAAATCAAGGCGAAATGGAAAAAGGGGAACAAATATCCGGAAAAACCATTTCAGAAAAAGGAGGTATTAATATCAATACAGCAAATGCTGAACAATTAGCAAAAGAACTCAATGGCGTAGGGGCTAAAAAAGCACAAGCGATTATTGAGTATCGTGAAAAATATGGTCCTTTCACCGCAATTGAACAGTTGCAGGAAGTACAAGGTATTGGCCCTGCTTTTATAGAGAAAAATAGGAATAAATTGGCTATTAATTAAAAGCCTTGTTGATTCAATAAATTTCGAGTTGCATCGCGGTGGTAAGGGAGCATAAACAACCGTATGTTTATAAAAATATGGTGAATGATGGAGTAAGTGCAAACCAACTTCGATGCAACTTGAAAGGCAAAGAGGGTAACAAAAGGGTTGTGATACTGATCAAGAATAATTAATTAAGCGCTATTGTAATTAAAATGTTTTGCTATTGTTACCTGATTGTCTGGTCAGATGAGTTTAAAGGAAAAGAACAATGAGTACGTTTATAAAAGTCAGAGGCTATCATATCGATGTTTTTCAACATGTAAACAATGCACGTTATTTGGAATTTATGGAGTCAGCCCGCTGGGACTTACTCACTGAAAGCGATATGTTACGGTGGTTAAATAATAGTAATATCGCTTTTGTCGTAGCAAATATTAACATTAATTATCGCTATCCGGCTGTATTGGGAGATGAATTGGAAGTGAAATCATCCATACAGGAATTACGTAATAAAAGCGGCTCTTTTTTTCAGGAAATTATACGTAAGAAGGATAACCGAATTATCGCCGATTCTCTGACAACATTTGTTTGTGTTGATTTAAAAACGCAACAGACATTAGTACTGGAAGGTCAATTGAGAGAACGCTTAAGTGAGATTAAAGATAACGCGGTTAAGTGAGAGGTATTTGTATACCCCTCACAAAAGGTTTGAATTAATTAAGTTGTGTTTTGAATTTCAATTCGGCCAATATAGTTTGAGTATTGTTTAAATAAAGATTTAAACCATTAGCTCTCAGATGGCAGGCAGCACATTCACCGCAACCATCACCCTGAATACCGTTATAGCAAGTGAGTGTTTGGGTGCGGACAAAATCCAGTTTCTGGTAAAAATCGGCCAATGCCCAGGTTTCTGCTTTATTCAGCCACATTAAAGGGGTTTCAAAGCGGATATCCCGGGCAATACCAAGACAAACAGCATTGTTCAGAGACTTAACAAATTCATCACGGCAATCAGGATAACCGGAAAAATCAGTTTCACAAACACCGGTAATAACGGATTCAGCTTCAATCTGATAAGCGTAAATAGCAGCCAGAGTTAAGAACAGAATATTGCGGCCAGGAACAAACGTATTTGGCAGGCCATTTTTTTCACTTTCACTGAAATCAGGCACAGGAATGTTGTCTCTGGTCAGGCTACTGATTGCAAGTTCATTCAATAAAGTGACGTCAAGTACTTTGTGGGCAGTGGCGCCCAATTCTTTACTGATACGCGCGGCGACATCAATTTCAGCACGATGACGCTGACCGTAATCGAAAGTGATACAGTGAACTTCATCATATCGACGAAGTGCCTGAATTAAGCAAGTGGTGGAATCTTGCCCACCACTGAATACAACAACAGCTCGTTTCATGATACCTACCTCTTCAAATTGAGGGGTATATGTTACTTATAACTATTGAGTTTGGGTAGTTGTGTAAGATGCGATGTGATATCACCGATATTATTTTTAACCCATGTTGGATTGTAATAAGTATCAAGGTAACGTTCTCCGCTATCACATAGCAGTGTTACGATTGAACCTTGCTGATTATTATCGTGCATTTGTTTAGCAAGTTGCAAAGCGCCCCAAACATTGGTTCCCGTTGATGCACCTGTTTTTCTGCCGATAAGTTTTTCCAGCCAGTGGATGGTTGCAATAGATGCACAATCAGGGACTTGTATCATGCCATTGATAACATCAGGTATAAAAGAGGGTTCTGCACGTGGGCGTCCGATACCTTCGATTTTACTGCTTGTATTACTGCGGATCTGTCGGCAGTTTTGATGATAACAGTCGTAAAAAACAGAGTTTTCAGGGTCAACAACGATGAGCTCAGTTTGGTGTCCTTGATAACGCATATAACGCCCAAGTGTGGCAGAAGTTCCCCCAGTTCCTGCACTCATAACAATATACGTAGGTTCAGGGAATGGCTCTAATTCCATTTGGCGGAAAATGCTTTCTGCAATGTTATTGTTGCCCCGCCAGTCGGTGGCTCGTTCGGCATAAGTGAATTGATCCATGTAATGACCATTCAATTCTTTTGCCAGACGTTCTGATTCTTCATAAATTAGAGCGGAATGTTCTACAAAATGGCATTTACCACCATAAAATTCGATTTCCTGGATTTTACGCTTTGCTGTACAGGTAGGCATGACAGCGATAAAGGGCAGGCCAAGTAAACGGGCAAAATAGGCTTCAGAAACAGCAGTACTACCGGATGAAGCTTCAATAATCGGTTTTCCTTCATCGATCCAGCCATTGCTGAGAGCATAAAGGAAAAGAGATCGGGCAAGACGGTGTTTAAGGCTACCTGTAGGGTGGGTACTTTCATCTTTAAGATACAGATGAACCCCAGCAAATACAGGAAGGTTGAGCTTAATCAGATGCGTATCGGCACTGCGTTGATAATCAGCCTGAATAGATTTTATGGCATTGGTAGCCCATAAAGATGACATAAATTGACCCCGAATAATAATACGTTTGTGGTGTATAGATTACCCTTACATTTGGAGAAATAGGTTGTTATTTTTTTAATATTGTCCGTTGTTTTTGGGAAATCTTTCTACAGGATATCGAGATGCTAGATAAAATAGATAGTAAGCTACTGAGGTTACTCCAGCAGGACTGTAGTTTGTCCTTGAATACATTGGCAGAAGCCGTTAATTTGACATCGACGCCTTGTTGGAAACGCCTTAAACGACTTGAAGATGAAGGATATATCATTGGAAGAGTTGCATTACTTGATGGTGCAAAACTTGGGTTGGGCTTGACTGTCATTGTTATGATCAAAACTCAGCAACATAACAGTGAATGGTATGAGCAGTTTGTTGCTTTTATCAAAGCAATGCCGGAAGTTTTGACATTCTACAGAATGGCTGGTGAATATGATTATCTGATGCACGTAGAAGTTGTCGATATGAAAAGTTATGATCGGTTCTATAAACGCATGGTTAATGGGATTCCGGGTTTGATTGATGTCACCTCAAACTTTGCGATGGAAAAAATAAAATATACAACAGTGTTGCCTATACCAGATTAGACAATGGTTCATATCTCTTTGGTTTTAAATGGCTGCTGATTCTTTCATTTTTACCTCAGGAACAGGTTCGTGAGATTATTTTCTCAATTAAAGTGGTATTTTCTTAGTGAATGGCGCCGTTATTTGGGAGCCGTCATCTTTCTGGTGATGATAGCAATATTGCAATTAATTCCGCCTCATTTGGTTGGCATTATTGTCGATGGTATCCACAAAAAGACAATGTCATCTAATCAATTATTGATGTGGATAGGCATCATGCTCATTATCGCACTGGTTATTTATGGCTTGCGATACGTTTGGCGAGTGTGGCTATTTGGTGCTTCTTACCGATTGGCGGTTAAATTGCGCAGTGATTTTTATCAACGATTAAGCGGCCAAAATCCTGAATTCTATTTGCGTCACCGGACGGGCGATTTAATCGCCAGAGCAACAAATGATGTTGATCGAGTTGTTTTTGCTGCTGGTGAGGGAGTACTTACTTTTGTTGATTCTCTCGTAATGGGATGTGCTGTTCTCATTGTAATGGGCATAGAAAGTTGGCAATTGACATTGTTATCACTCTTGCCTATGCCTGTTATGGCGTTAGTGATTAAACGCTATGGTCAGCAGCTTCATGATCGTTTCAGAATCGCGCAAGGCGCTTTTTCAGCACTTAATAACCATGCTCAGGAAAGTTTGACCAGCATCCGTATGATAAAAGCCTTTGGGCTGGAAGAGCGGCAATCCAGCCAATTTGAAGAAGTTGCCACCGATGCGGGGCGCAAGAATATGCGTGTTGCACGTGTGGATGCGCGTTTTGACCCGACCATTTTTATTGCCATTGCTATCGCGAATGTACTGGCAGTGGGTGGGGGAAGTTGGATGGTAGTGAACAATTCCCTGACATTGGGAGAATTGACCAGTTTTGTGATGTACTTAGGGCTGATGATTTGGCCGATGTTAGCACTGGCGTGGATGTTCAACATTGTTGAACGTGGCAGTGCGGCCTATACACGGATCCAGAGTTTATTACAGGAGCCGCTGGTGATTAATGATGGTTCTCGTTCTTTATCTGCCGGACATGGCACGTTAGCTGCCAATATCAATACTTTTATTTATCCAGAAAATAATGTTCCTGTTTTGCAAAGTGTCTGTTTTCAATTATTACCGGGGCAGTTATTGGGGGTTTGTGGTCCGACAGGATCAGGGAAAAGTACTTTGCTTGCTTTATTACAACGTCAATTTGATGTTACAGACGGAGAAATACACTTCCAGTCCCAAGCTATTTCAGAACTTAAGATGGAAGAGTGGCGCTCACGATTAGCGATTGTCAATCAGACGCCTTTTTTATTTTCGGATACTGTTGCAGGAAATATAGCTTTAGGGCGTCCTGATGCCACTCAGGAACAAATTGAAGAAGTTGCCCGTCTGGCAAATGTGCATGATGATATTTTACGGTTACCGCAAGGCTATCAGACCGAAGTGGGCGAGCGGGGTGTGATGTTGTCTGGCGGGCAAAAGCAACGTATTTCTATCGCGAGAGCACTATTGCTGGATGCAGAGATTTTGATCCTGGATGATGCACTTTCTGCTGTGGATGGTCAGACTGAACATCGGATCATGAGAAATCTCAGCCAATGGCGACAGAAACGTACCGTTATTATTAGCGCACATCGATTATCGGCTTTAGTAGAAGCAGATAATGTTTTGGTAATGCAAAATGGTACGATTTCTCAACGGGGAAAACATAAACAGCTGATTGCACAATCCGGTTGGTATTCAGAAATGTATCACTACCAACAACTTGAAGCTGCCTTGGAAGGTCAATATGACGAATAGCGATATGGAGACATCGAATATACGCAAACTTTGGTCATCGTTGAAACGCTTGCTGTCTTACTGTAAAGATCATCGCAAGCCAATTTTTCTGGCTGTACTGATGTTATGGATTGCGGCAATGGCAGAAGTCAGCGGCCCGATGCTGATCAGTTATTTCATTGATAGTCTGATTTCAAAAGGTCATTTTCCGTTAGGTATTATTAGTGCTCTTGCAGCTGTGTTTTTGATATTAGAACTTGTAGCGGCAGCCTTACATTATTTTCAGTTTTTGTTGTTTAACCAAGCTGCGATTGGTGTCGTACAGCAGATTCGAACTGATGTGATGAATTCAGCCTTACGCCAGCCGTTGAGTACTTTTGATAATCAACCCGTCGGACAACTAATATCCCGTGTGACGAATGATACTGAAACCATCAAGGATCTGTTTGTAAATGTCATTCCTACGGTTTTTCGGGGTGCTGCACTTATAGGAGCAACGTTAATTGCGATGTTCTTTTTGGATTGGCGTATGGCGTGTGTTGCCTTGACTATCTTTCCAGCCGTCTCTCTTGTGATGATCGCGTATCAGCATTTTAGTACTCCTATTGTTCGAAGAGTCAGAAGTTACCTTGCTGATATCAATGATAATTTTAACGAAGCTATTGGTGGCATGACAGTTATTCAGCAATTTCGCCAGCAAGCTCGTTTTGGTGAGAAGTTATTTGCTACTAATCGGGCTCACTATCAGGCTCGGATGCAAGCGTTACGTTTGGATGGTGTCTTGTTAAGGCCGTTATTGAGTTTATTTTCTGCCGCAGTGCTGTGTGGCCTTTTATTACTATTTGGTTTTCAGGGAACAGATGTTATCGGTGTTGGCGTATTGTATGCTTTTATCAATTATCTTGGACGGCTAAATGAACCTCTGATTGAATTGACATCACAGCAATCATTATTGCAGCAGGCAGTAGTTTCTGGTGAACGTGTTTTTGAACTCATGGATAGCCCGCAACAACAATATGGTGTCGATCAGCAAGCCTTGATGAGTGGCAGAATTGATGTTGAGAACGTCAGTTTTTCTTATCGCCATGACAAACTTGTCCTACAAAATATTAACCTTCACGTTCCATCACGTGGGTTTATTGCCTTGGTTGGACACACAGGGAGTGGCAAAAGCACACTGGCTAATTTGCTGATGGGATACTATCCATGGCAAGACGGTGAAATTTACCTTGATGGCCGTGAAGTATCCTCTCTCTCTCATGCCGTTTTACGTAATGGCGTGGCGATGGTTCAGCAAGATCCTGTCGTTTTGTCTGCCTCATTTTTCGATAATATTACGTTAGGGCGAAATGTTAGTGAGGAAAAAGTCTGGCAAGTACTGGAAATGGTGCAATTGGCTAATTTTGTTCGCAAGTTACCAGAAGGGATTAATTCAGTATTGGGGGAGCAAGGAAATACGCTTTCCGCCGGGCAGAAACAGCTTTTGGCAATGGCCAGAGTTTTAGTGCAGACCCCTCAAATTTTGCTTCTGGATGAAGCAACAGCAAATATTGATTCAGGGACGGAACAATCGGTGCAACAGGCACTCCGAATGATCCGAAAACAAACAACGCTGGTCGTCATTGCTCACCGTCTTTCAACAATTGTTGAAGCTGATTCTATATTTGTGCTTCATCGTGGTGCAATTGTAGAGCAAGGTCAGCATCAACAGCTATTGGCAAGGCGTGGCCGTTATTATCAGATGTATCAGCTTCAACAAGTTGGTGAAACATTAAATGAACCATTGCACATTTAATGTGCATAAAGGGAGCAATCGGATAAGTGCTCCCTCTTTCCTCCTTCCTTTTCAAAAATTAAAATTCTAATAATTTGATTAAAAATAGTTTTTAATTTTTGGCATTCCCTTTGCAAGGTGTCTCTTTGTAATAAATAGCCTCTGTATGGTGTTTTTACAAACGCCATTCTGAACTACAGGTAAAAATGGGGAAATTATGAAGTTGATCACTGCCATTATTAAGCCCTTTAAATTAGAGGAAGTAAGGGAAATCCTTTTCGATATAGGGATACAAGGTATGACTGTTACCGAATCCAAAGGATTCGGACGGCAAAAAGGTCATTCTGAACTTTATCGGGGGGCTGAATATAACGCTAATTTTCTGCCTAAAATCAAAATTGATATTGCTGCAAACGATGAGCGAGTAGAAGAAATCATTCACGTAATACAACAGGCTGCTTTCACAGGGAAAATGGGAGACGGCAAAATTTTTGTTCTTGAATTGCTGCATGTTGTCAGGATCAGAACAGGCGAAGTGAATGATGAAGCACTATAAGTGAGGGGAGAAAAAATGGAGCGAAAAATGAAAAAACAATGGTTATCCATAACTTGCACCATAGCTGGTATACCTTTCCCGGCTTTTGCAGGAAATATCGCTGATAAAGCGGATACTGTCTTCATGTTGATAAGCACAATATTGGTCATTTTTATGACTATACCCGGTATTGCTCTGTTTTATGGTGGATTGTTGCGCCGTAAAAACGTTTTGTCATTAATGTCACAGGTTATTGTGAGTTTTTCCCTTGTTTGTGTACTTTGGGTTATTTATGGCTATAGCATGGCTTTTGATGCAGGTAACTCTTTTGTGGGGGGATTCAGTCAAGTTATGCTGAAAAATATATCGATTACCGATTTAAGTGGCAGCTTTTATCAATTTATTCATATTATTTTTCAGGGGGCATTTGGTTGCATCGCTGTAGCGCTGATTGTTGGTGCCTTATGTGAAAGGGTGCGTTTTTCTGCCTTATTGCTTTTTATCGTGTTGTGGTTCACCGCTGCTTATATTCCTATGGCTCACATGGTTTGGGGAGGCGGCTGGTTGGCTCAGGATGGAGCACTGGATTTTGCCGGAGGGACGGTTGTACATATTAATGCTGCGGTTGCTGGTTTAGTTGGTGCTTACTTACTTGGCAGGCGTTCAGGATTCGGCAAAGAAGCTTTCAAACCGCATAGCTTACCTATGACTTTTATCGGCACAGCAATTCTGTATATTGGTTGGTTTGGGTTCAATGCGGGGTCTGCGGGAGCGGTCAATGCGATTGCTGCGTTGGCATTTGCGAACACAGTGGTAGCAACAGCGGGTGCAGTGTTGTCATGGGTTTTTGCTGAATGGGTGTTTCGCGATAAACCGTCACTTTTAGGAGCATGTTCTGGTTGTATTGCGGGGCTGGTTGTCATTACTCCTGCCGCTGCTACTGTCGGTATTGGTGGCGCATTGATGATGGGAATCATTGCCGGGGTCACGGGTTTGTGGGGAGTTGTAATATTAAAACGCTGGTTGGGTATTGATGATGTTTGCGATGTTTTTGGTATCCATGGCGTATGCGGTATTGTTGGTTGCTTATTAACAAGCATTTTTACTGCATCTGCATTAGGAGGCACAGGTTTTACAGAAGGTATGACATTCTTAAAGCAATTTGGTATTCAGCTTATCAGTATATTAGTGTGTATTGTCTGGTCAGCTATTGCGGCCTATTTTTCATTTAAGATTGCCGATATTGCGATTGGCCTACGTATCAGCGTTGAATCAGAAAGGGAAGGTCTGGACATTACTTCTCATGGCGAAAGCGCTTACAATTAGTGAAGATTTCACATGCCTATTTTCCATTCGTTTGTCTTTCTATTTTTATTATCAAGCGGTGTAAGGATTATTAATTTTATCAATTATTATTAAATAATGAGAAGGATGTCTGGATTTATTATTCTTTATTGATTTTTAAGATTATTTTTGTTTTTTGATTGTGAAACAGGTGATGATGATTGGAGTGAGTATTCTGTGATGGTTTTCATCAGCTTTGTGGTGTAAATTCAGATGGATATTTTATAACAATATAATTTATTTATTGGTTATGGCATTTGTAATTGTATCAGTCATTTTTGTTGATTGTTCATTTATACCAATCCAACTTCAAGTTGCAGTTTACAAAACAAGATGCGTCTTATATCTCTCCGTTGCGCGGGAAGATATAAGACGCACCTTGAAAGGCGATTGGTATAAATGAATAGTATTTTTAATGTGAGTGAATGTGCTGCAAGTACAGTTTTTAGCTGAATGTTTCAAAACAGTATTCAATATATTGAAATAAAAATCGCTTTGATCTATCTAGTCAGATTATTTTAACTAATAAAGAGAATAATTATAAATTTTATGAAGTGATCTTCATATAAATACTGTATTTATAAATACAGTGGTTATAAATACATGGGTTTATGAATAACTCTTTCTGTGAAATACATCTTGAAAGATGACAGTTATATAGATCCTGAGTGTTTTTTTATCGTTATGAACGATAAGTAGACACTTGAATTAGAGTGACTTGCTATTTGGAACGGTATGAAAGATAATGAGCGCCGCTTTGATGTCTGAAGCTAATGTCAATGGGGGCTCTATTGGTTCTCCCGCAACGCTAACTTGTTAACTTGGTCAGGTCTGGAAAGAAGCAGCCATAGCAGGGGATGTGTGTGCCGGGATGTCGCTGGTAGAGCCCTCACCCGTTTTGAATCCCTTACTTGTTACTTACCCATAATCAGGTTTGTATGGGGAGCCGATAATAGCTACCGGCTTTCACTACTTCTTACCTGAATCACAGTAGCTTAACGGACAAATTTCCAAACAGAAGATGGGATTTTATCATAGAGTTTATTCATGGTCAGTTCAGCTAAACGGTGATCTGCCGCTGAATAGAACAATTCTAGTTCATCGGCTGGGAGTTCATATTTATTTTTTTCAATTACACGTTCCAATGTATCAATAGAGGTGCATTTTCTCAAACGCATCAGGTAGTCAATTTTAGTCATAGTTGCCTTATCTTATTTGCTATAAAAATAATTAGGAGTAAATTTATCAGATTTTACTTAAAGAAACGTTCAAATCATGTGACAAAACGTTGGTTAAGTGTTCATTTGTTTTTTGCCATTTCGCTAGTTTAGCGAAGCTAATCTTATCACTTCCAAACAAATTATATGTTTCATCCAGATATTTATCAATTAACACACTGAAGCTGTAGTTATCAGTATATTTAATTTTAAAAACCCAAACAAACACTGTAATGTGTTCGATCAATTCGTTTAATCTTAAGTTTTTTTCAGAAGTCAGATCGTTAATCCAATGATTATCAGTGCGATTTAACACTGATAATGCTTCGTGAATTAAGCTCTCACATAAGTATTTTAATTCAGCAATATCATGTCTTCTTGGTGAATATTCATCCATAATCACCTCTCGTAAACAAAGTACAGCTTATTTGAACTAAGGCTCACACATAACATTTATTATAGTCGTTATTTTAGAAATAAGCCTGTCAAAACATGACTATTATTTATTAATAATAAAAACACTATCCTTGTGCTTGCCATAGGCATTTTTAAGGTAAGAAATTTACACCTAATTCTGGCAAAAAGCTAGCACTCAACCAAAAATATAGATATAAACACATATCCCATTAAATATGTTGAATTATACTAATAGTAGATGTTATCGCAATAGGCACAAAAATCATTATATACCTTTCATCTTTCAAATTGCTACTTTTTTGCTGATCGTATTTTTTTCTGATCACATCGTTGACCAAGTTCACTCACACCGTTATCTATGTGTGGGAAAGGTATGGGGAAACTATGCTTTTGAAAGCTTGCACAGTTATCATCATATTGAACTTGAAATCGAGTGGGTATGGATAATTGTATTGCAGTTGTTAAAATTAATACGGGGCTATTATTACATATGTCATCATCAAGAGGGAACACTTTTTACCATTAAATGGGTAATCGGAAGAAAAAGATGTGAGGTTACCAATTTATCTTCTATTTATTATAAAAAAAGAAAATTACCACATTTAAAATGTAACCTATTTTTTTAAAAGTATTTTTTAGAGCCAGTTAAGATGGATTTTGGTGATGAAATGCAAAAGAGAAATGATTTGCTATTAGTGCTATTTATACAATAAAAAAGGCCACGTTCGTGACCTTTTAAGTTAATTACTGGATTTAATGAGGCGATGAGTTGTGTTCTATATCATCACCTTTTTTATTGAAACGACGCCTAATCACAACGAAGAATACTGGAACAAAATAAATTGCCAGAGAAGTTGCCGCGATCATACCACCCAGTACGCCAGTTCCTACGGCATTTTGGGCACCAGAGCCTGCGCCATTACTCAAGACCAAAGGCATAACACCCAACATAAAGGCCAGAGATGTCATCAGGATTGGACGTAAACGCATTCTGACTGCGTTCAGAGTCGCCTCTATTAATCCTTTTCCTTCTCTCTCTATCAGTTCCTTGGCGAATTCTACGATAAGGATGGCGTTTTTCGCTGACAAACCGATTGTTGTCAGTAAACCAACTTTAAAGTAGACGTCATTATCCAGACCACGGATTGACGTTGCCGCTAATGCACCAATAATCCCCAATGGCACGACCAATATGACGGAGAATGGAATAGACCAGCTTTCATACAGCGCTGCCAGACAAAGGAACACGACAATCATCGACAGAGCGTAGAGCGCCGGAGCCTGATTACCTGACAGGCGCTCCTGATAAGACATCCCCGTCCAATCGTAACTGATACCCTGAGGGAGTTTTGCTGCGAGTTTTTCCATCAACGCCATTGCTTCACCGGTGCTTTTACCGGGTACTGCTTCCCCGACAATTTCCATTGACGGCAATCCGTTGTACCGTTCAAGACGTGGAGAACCATAGATCCAAGGATTTTTAGACGTATCTATGAATGCCGAGAAGGGTACCATTTTATCGTAGTGGTTACGGATATATAACTTGCTGATATCTTTGGGCAACATTCGGAAAGGTGCATCGGCCTGAATATAAACGCTTTTAACCCGTCCACGGTCAATAAAATCATTAACATAAGTACCACCAAACATCGTGCTTAACGTTGTGTTAATGTCTGCGATGGCAACACCCAGAGCCTCTGCTTTTTCCTGATCGATATAGAAATGATATTGCTGTGTATCTTCCTGTCCTTGAGGACGGACGCCCTGAAGTACATCAGGGTGCTGAGCTGCCATAGCAAGTAATTCGTTGCGGGCTTTCGTCAGCGCTTCATGGCCCAGATTGGCTTTATCAATCAGTTGGAAGTCAAAGCCGGTAGCAGAACTTAACTCTACAATCGGAGGAATGTTTACCACAAATACCATTCCTTCTTTGATCTGAGAGAAAGCGGCATTAGCACGGGCAGCAATGGCACCAACTTTGTCTTTGGCTGCTTTACGTTCACTCCAATCCTTCATGCTAATAAAGACGATACCGGTATTTTGACCTATGCCGGAGAAACCAAAGCCGTTAACGGTAAATACAGATTTCACAACATCCTGCTCATGGGTATGGAAGTAATCATTGATTTCATCCAATACTTTTTGCGTCTGTTCCTGAGTTGAACCGGATGGCAACTGCACAATGGTTAACAATACCCCCTGATCTTCGTCAGGCAGGAATGACGCCGGCAGACGGGTGAACATCACGGCCATGCCCGCAATCAATATCGCATAGATGACTAAGTAACGTCCTGTACCACGCAATATACGCGCGACACTGTTGGTATAGTGATGCGTACTTTTGTCGAACAGTTGATTAAACCAGCCAAAAAAACCTGTTTGGCCAGCATGGCTCCCTTTCACAACCGGTTTAAGCATCGTTGCGCAGAGAGCCGGAGTCAGAATCAGTGCCACAAATACAGACAGGATCATCGCAGAAACGATGGTCACTGAAAACTGGCGGTAAATGGCACCGGTCGCCCCACCAAAAAATGCCATTGGAACAAATACAGCGGAAAGTACCAGTGCGATCCCTACCAGTGCACTTTGGATTTGCCCCATTGATTTTTTGGTGGCTTCTTTCGGTGAAAGCCCCTCTTCCTGCATGATTCGCTCAACGTTTTCTACCACCACAATGGCATCGTCTACGAGCAGGCCGATGGCAAGTACCATCGCGAACATCGTCAGCGTATTGATGGAGTAGCCAAACGCAGCCAGAACAGCAAATGTCCCTAATAATACGATGGGTACCGCAATAGTGGGGATCAATGTCGCTCGGAAGTTTTGCAGGAACAGATACATAACGACGAATACCAGCAGGATAGCTTCTGCCAGCGTTTTCACCACTTCGAAAATAGAAATTTTAACGAAAGGTGTGGTGTCATAAGGATAGACAACCGTCAGACCATGTGGAAAGAAAGGCTCTATTTCAGCCACTGCGGCTTTAACGGCTTTCGACGTATCGATGGCATTAGCACCTGTTGCCAGTTTGATGCCTATTCCTGATGCGGGTTTGCCATTATACCGGGCGAGAAAACCATAGTTCTGAGCGCCAAGCTCAACAACAGCGACATCTTTCAGGTTTATTTTTGAACCATCGGTATTAACCCGCAGCAGAATTTTGCTGAATTCTTCAGCAGAGTTAAGACGCGTTTGGGCAATAATAGACGAATTTAGCCGTTGTCCGGGAACCGAAGGCGCACCGCCCAGCTGCCCGCCAGCCACCTGATTGTTTTGTGCTTTGATGGCATTGATAACATCCATTGCTGTCATTTTATAGTTGACCAGCTTGTCCGGATTGAGCCAGATACGCATCGCATACTGGGTTCCGAACAATTGGGTTTCACCTACGCCAGCAACGCGGCTGAGGGGATCTTTGATATTGGAACCAATATAGTCGGCAATATCATTCTGGCTCATAGAGCCATCCTCAGAGATGAAACCGATAGCCATCAGAAATGCGCTGGTCGTTTTTTCAACACTAATGCCTTGTTGCTGAACTTCCTGAGGCAACAACGGCAGTGCCAATTGAAGTTTATTCTGTACCTGCACTTGCGCGATATCCGGGTCTGCGCCCGCTTCAAAGGTCAAAGCGATACTCACTCTGCCCGAAGAATCACTACTGGAGGACATATACACCAGTTTATCGATGCCGTTCATATTCTGTTCAATAACCTGAGTCACAGAATCCTGTAATGTTTTAGCATCAGCGCCTGGGTAGGTAGCAGAAATAGCAATCGATGGTGGAGCAATGGCAGGATATTGTTCCACCGGTAATTTCATTATTGCCAAGAGACCGGAAAGCATGGTGATGATAGCGATCACCCATGCAAAAATAGGCCGCTCTATAAAAAACTTAGGCATGAATCACCAACTCCTTATTGAGACTTTTGGGTAGGCTCAGTTTTATTCGTTGCAGGTTTGGCATCTAAATCAGTTTCTGTTGGTTTAACGGCGATCCCAGGGGCGATTTTCTGTAACCCGGTGACGATGACTCTGTCACCTGCTTTCAGCCCTTCAGTGACCAGCCATTTGTTGCCAATTGCCTGAGTAGCCCTGATACTGCGCACTTCAACCTTGTTATCTTTACCAACAATCAGTGTCGTTGCCTGACCCGTCGGCGTTCTGCTAACACCTTGCTGAGGAACTAAAATCGCGTTTTGGCGTACACCTTCTTCCAGTTTGGTACGCACAAACATACCGGGAAGCAGCTCTTCATTCGGGTTCGGGAAAACCGCACGCATGGTGATGGAACCTGTTGTTGCATCAACGGTAATGTCTGAAAACTCAAGGTAACCCGTTTGGCGGTATTCTTGCCCTGCATCGGTGGTTAAGCGAATTTTGGTGCGGCCTTTTTCTCGCTGAACCGTGCCATTTGAGATTTCATTTTTCAGCCGTAGATAATCATCACTGGATTGAGTGATATCGACATAAATCGGATCCAATTGCTGAACGGTTGTCAGCTCTTGTGCTTGAGCGGCTGAAACCAGAGCACCTTCGGTGACCGTGGATATACCTGCTCGCCCGGAGATAGGCGATGTCACTTTGGTATAAGCCAGATTGATGCGGGCACTTTCCAACGCAGCTTTAGCTGACTGGACATCGGCCTTAGCCTGAGCATAATCAGAATTGGCTTTATCAAACTCTTGCTTACTGACATATTGTGTTCCCAGCAATGGCTTATAACGTTCAACCGTTAAATGAGCGACGTTCTCATTTGCTTCTGCTCTGGACTGGTTCGCTTTGGCTTTGCTGTATTCCGCTTGGTAGGTTGCAGGATCAATTTGGTATAAGGATTCTCCCGCGCTAATATCGCTCCCTTCTTTGTAGTTCCTCTTTAGGATGATACCGCTGACTTGTGGCCGGACTTCAGCAACGCGATAAGCCGATGTTCGTCCGGGTAATTCTGTAATCACTGTCAGAGGTTCAGCTTTCAGCGTCACAATACCGACTTCAGGAGTCTGTCCAGCAGCTCCTTGCTGAAGATTTTGGTTATCATTACAACCTGAGAGAATGAAGCCACCTGAAAGCATCAGTAATGTGGCCAGAGGCACAACCCCTCTGTTTTTTCGCATAAGTAAACCTCAATTAGTCAATGTACATTCTCGGACTTTATGTAGAGCTAAATATAAATAAGTGCTAACAAGTAAAAACTATTATTTCATTGATGAGCGGTGCTATAGTACAAACATACATGAATGTATGTAAATCAGCCTTTGATAAAAAACAAAGTTTATGGCATAGAAATGGCACGAAAAACTAAAGAGCAAGCTAATGAAACCCGCCAGCAACTGATAGACGCCGCGATAAAAGTTTTTTCTGAACGCGGGGTGTCTGCCACATCATTATCTGATATTGCGATAGCGGCAGGGGTAACGCGCGGCGCAATCTACTGGCATTTTAAAAACAAAACAGATCTACTTTTTGCTGCGTACAGAATGCCGATTGATAAGATCGACATATTAGAGAAAGAGTATCAGGTAAAATATCCCAATAATCCACTCCTTGTATTGAGATCTATTTTAATCTACCTATTAAAGATGGTAATTAAAAATCCCCAGCAAGGCTTATTAATGGAAATTTTTTTTCATAAATGTGAGTTTGTTGGAGAAATGACTTCGTTAGCAGAACAGATCAGGACAATATATATTTCTGATTATCAAAAAATAGAAGATATGTTGATTGCTTGTATTCAATCAGGCCAATTGCCTTATGATGTTGATCCCAAACGTTCGGCTATTATGTTAAGGGCTCTCTTTACCGGTCTATTGGAAAATTGGTTATTTGCGCCGGAACATTTTGATTTGCAGGAGCAATCCGAGTACTTAGTGGATGGTTTCATTGATACATTAAAATATAGTCGTCATTTAAGACGGGTTATTCCATTATCTGCAATTGATGAGTAGATGAATTCATGATTCCATTTAACCGCGATTTAAGTGTTAAAAGATCCGGAATATTACATTGTTACTTTTTGGGTATGCTGAGTCTTTTTTTGCTTCTGCTTTCGGTTTGCCATCCGGCAGTCGCTGCACTGAATACTGATATTCCAACGCGTGATGATATCCAGAATCAGCTTAAGGTGTTAACGGATCGTAAAGAACATACCTTTGAGGAGAAAGCCTCAATTGCTGATTTAGAAAAAATGCTCTCGCTGTTTGATAGGATAGAGCAGGTAAGGCAGGAGTCTAACCAGCTTAAAAAAAATTTACAGCAACTACCGCAGAAATCGCAGCGAATCACCGCTGAATTAACCCATCTAAAAAATAATGTTCAGAAAGATGAGAATATATATAAGCAAAGTCTGGCAACTTTGCCTCTGCAAAAACTCGAATCTAAGTTAGACAATACACTGAACAGTTTACAAGCCGCGCAGGATGATCTGGCTAGCTATAATAGCCAATTAATTGGGTTGCAGACACAACCGGAGCGGGTGCAAAGCCTGTTGTTTCAGAATGTACAACGATTGCAGCAGATCCGTAATCATCTTAATAATACCATCACGGAACAGCCGGAATTTCGCCATACCGAAATAGAACTGTTATTGGTCGAGCAATCTTTCCTGATTGAACAAAAAAGCTATCAACAAGAAGCGTTGCGCGCGAATACACAGTTGCAAACCCTGTTACAGCTACAGCGCGATTACACCGCTTCCCGAATTGAACAATTAGAACATTATGTCCAGATCATTCAAGAGATGGTCAACGGGAAGGATTTAATTGATTCGGAAGAAACTGCCAAAGAAGTTCAGAATTCAGATGGCGCCAATCCTCGTACCCAGTCCAATCAGTTAGTTAAAGAAGAAATCAATATCAATCGTGAATTGAGTAAGCGTTTGATTACGGCGACAAAGGATAAAAACCAGCTGGAACAGAAAAAAATTCAGGTGAAAAACTTTCTGGACAGAGCTATTCAGTCTGAGCGTGATTTGAAAGAGCAAGTTAAGGTATTACGGGGAAGTTTATTGCTATCGCGTATCCTGTTTCAGGAACAGCTCAAGGTTCCTCAAAATGTCTTGGTCAAGGATTTGCCGACAAAAATTGCCGATTTGCGGATGGAACAGTTTGAGATTGCGCAAAAACATGATCGGCTTTATCTGGTTGATGATTATATCAATCAACTTTTGGTCCAACATCAAAAAGAGATAAAAGGCGAATCTCAGGAGAGTATGGACGAAATTCGGCAGACGATAGGCCAATTGGTTGATATTCGCCGTGATTTGTTGAATCAGCTCAATGATCTGCTAGGCCAGCAAATTACAAATGCGATTAACTTGCAGATGAATCAACAGGAGTTATTGGATGTCACTAGTTCACTGGAACAAACGCTGATTCAACAAATCTTTTGGGTGAACAGCAATAAGCCAATGAACTGGCTTTGGGTGAAATCACTGCCTGCATCAATTCATGAAGAGCTGCTCCACATTAATATTCATGTCACGTTCCGTGGATTTATTTCCGGCTTAAGGAATTCTATCCATTTCGTTTTTCCGCTTTTGCTTGTTGGCCTGTTTTTACGTTGGCAGATGAAAAGCATTAATGTGCAGTTGAAGAAAATTTCTGCTGAGGTGGGGCAATTACGCCGGGACAGCCAACTGCATACACCATTAGCGTTGATTCTGACGTTAATAAAGACACTGCCACTGACATTTATTATTCTGGCTCTGGGATACTGGTATTCGAAGTCTGATGATGAATTGGGCGAATTAATCTGGGGAGTTTCCACTCAATTGGCGCTATTCTGGATTGTCTATGGATGCTGTTACCAAATTATGGGCCGAGGTGGAATAGGGGAACAACATTTTTCATTGAAGCCGAAAGATTGTTTATTATTCCGTAAGAACCTGATGAAGTTATCGGTCTCTTTATTACCGCTGCTGTTCTGGACAACTCTGGGCGTCAGGCATCCGCTTCGTTTGTCTAATGATGTTATTGGCCAATGCACTATATTGATTTGCCTGCTTTTCATTTTCATTTTTATTTTTCCATTTTGCCGTCAGGTATGGCGTGAAAAAAGCGTGCATATGGTTCGCACAATCGTGGTGACGATGTTGACTTTTGCACCATTGGTTTGGATTGTGCTGATGGTATCGGGTTATTTCTATACGACCTTACGTTTGTCTGAACACTGGCTTTACAGCATTTATTTATTACTGCTCTGGCATGTTTGCTATCAATCCTGCCTGCGTGGGTTAAGCCTTGCTGCCCGCCGTATCGCGTATCGCAGAGCCATTGCTCGTCGGCAGAATCAGGTAAAAGAAGGTGTTGAAGGTGAAGTGGTTGAGGAACCGCCAATGGCGTTATATCTGATTAATCAGCAATCATTACGTTTAACCAAAATGGTGCTGTTTTTAATCTTTTTCATGGCATTTTATTGGATTTGGTCTGACTTGGTGACCGTCTTCTCTTACCTTGACGGCATTAATCTGTGGCAATACAGCACGACAACTGAAATGGGAAATATCCTGCAACATGTCACACTGAAAGATTTCACGCTTTCAATCGTCGTGTTGGTTATTTCATGGGTCATGATGCGAAACCTGCCGGGGCTGTTGGAAGTGCTGGTGTTGTCCCGCTTACAGTTACAGCAGGGTTCTTCGTATGCCATTAAGACCATCCTGACCTATTTAATCATCGGGATCGGCGGGATTAGTGCATTGGCAATACTCGGTGTTTCGTGGAATAAATTGCAGTGGCTGGCGGCAGCGCTTTCGGTAGGTCTGGGCTTTGGTTTACAGGAAATCTTTGCCAACTTTGTGTCCGGCCTGATTATTTTATTTGAGCGTCCTGTCCGTATCGGAGATACCATCACTATTGGTACTTATTCGGGTTCCGTCAGTAAAATCCGGATTCGGGCAACAACCATTACCGATTTTGATCGCAAAGAGGTGATTATTCCCAATCGGGCCTTTGTTACAGAACGCCTGATTAACTGGAGCCTTTCTGACACGATTACCCGCATTATCATTAAAGTGGGCGTTGCATACGGTTCTGATCTCGATAAAGTCAAAGACGTTATGCTGCAAGCGGCAAAAAGCAATTCCCGTGTGATGAGCGAACCGGAGCCACAGGTCTATTTTATGAGTTTCGGTGCCAGTACGTTGGATCACGAATTAAGGCTATATGTCAGGGAATTGGGAGATCGCAGCCGGACTGTAGACGAAGTTAACCGCAGCATCGATAAATTATGTCGGGAAAATGGCATCAATATTGCGTTCAACCAACTAGAAGTCTATTTGCATAACGAACAGGGAAACAGCCTGCAAGAGGTGCAAAAAAACTTCAGTGATCGTTTTCGCCCAGATGACCCACTAAAGCCTGAGGGTAAGCCTTTTTTACCTTAGTATCATCTTGAAAAGCCTGAGTGAATATGCCGGATGATAGTTCAGTCTGGCATGTTTTTCTGATTGCTGAGATGGTTGAGCTTCTCTTGAAAATCGTGTTTGACAATCTCCAATGCGGCCAGAGCGATATCGGTTGGAATTTCGTTGCTTTCAAGCAGATAAATAAGATCTACGGCAAGTTGGACTTCTGGGGGGGCATTTTCGAGTGCCATAACGGGTTGTTCCTCCTTACAATTAATCTGAAGTTTCCTGTTTCTCTATGGCTTTTTCTATCCGCATTAATGCCTGACGGCAGCGGGCAAGCCTGCCTGCTAAAGCTGCAATTTCTTTTTGCAGTTTATATTTATTTTCCAGCGTAATTTGTTGATTTAACTGTAGCTCACGGTCGTCAACCATCGCCACTAAGCGACGTTCATAATCTTGATGCTCGGATAAACGTTGATAAAGATCCCGCTCCTGTGACTGGCGTCCAAATTTATCTTCTTGCCTGCGCAGTGGTTGAGTGGATAATTCCCGTTTCAACGCTTCGATTTGCATCACTAAACGCTCAGAGAGAAATTGAACCTGTACCGTGCGATTATCTCTGACACAGCTTTTCAATTGAGCCATATTCTGGTTAATTTCCTGCAAATAACCGCTCAGCTTATTGCTGTGATGGTGGAATAAAGCCTGATCGAAACGAGGAATGGAAAACGGTGTATCAGGCTGCGAAGCTAACTCGGTTGCCAGCATACTGATCTGTTTTTCAAGAACATCTAATAAATTTTGTATACTCATCAGTATCCTGTGATCGTCAATAATGTTCTGACTGAGCTTGATTCGCATCAACAAAAATAAGCAATAACCTGCTTTATTGTTGCTTTTTTCTGATTGTTTGCATAGATTTTAGCGCTTTCATTTTTTTAACTGGCTGGCATTCATTATGACCGCTAACGCACAAGAACTGCAATTTATTAAAGATAGTATTGAAACCATCTCGGATTATCCAAAAGCGGGTATCCTTTTCCGCGATATCACGACACTGCTGGATAATCCTGTCGCGTATCAGGCAACCATTGATTTACTGGTCACCCATTTTCAGGGAACCGGTATTACCAAGATTGTCGGTACTGAAGCGCGTGGCTTCTTGTTCGGGGCACCTGTCGCCCTACGTCTGGGAGTCGGCTTTGTGCCTGTCCGTAAAAAAGGCAAACTTCCCAGAGAGACATTGAGTGAAACTTATGCGCTGGAATACGGCACGGATACGTTAGAGATCCACAAAGACAGTATCAATGCTGGAGATAAGGTGTTGGTTATTGACGATCTGCTCGCTACTGGCGGCACGATTGAAGCAACAGTCCGTCTGATCCGCC
Organism: Enterobacteriaceae bacterium; assembly: GCA_031253755.1. GTDB lineage: Bacteria > Pseudomonadota > Gammaproteobacteria > Enterobacterales > Enterobacteriaceae > Xenorhabdus. The sequence continues at coordinate 27,986 of JAIRVT010000060.1, read as the reverse complement.
GTTTGGGCGGCGACGTTTCTGAAGCGGCCTTTATCATCGGCCTGCCGGATTTAGGCGGTGTAGAACGTTTGCAGGATTTAGGCGTCAATAGTTACATCCTTGTCGAATTTCCTGGTCACTAATCGCTTTTTTGATCACTAATCACTCTGATTTTTGCATAATTGATACATCAGCCTCGCCGTTCATGGTGAGGCTGTGCTAGCATGATAGACAGTCGTGTTCAATTTCCCCGGTATTCATGAGCTATCAGGTACTTGCCCGTAAGTGGCGCCCACAAATATTTTCTGATGTGATTGGTCAGCAACATGTGCTGACTGCGTTGGCTAATGGTCTTGAACACCAGCGCCTCCATCACGCTTATCTTTTTTCCGGCACTCGTGGTGTAGGAAAGACGACGATTGCGCGTCTGTTGGCAAAAGGGCTGAACTGTGAAACAGGTATCACAAAAACCCCTTGTGGGCAGTGTGCGAATTGCCTCGAAATTGAACAGGGGCGATTTGTTGATCTGATTGAAATCGATGCGGCTTCACGAACCAAAGTCGAAGATACCCGTGAATTACTGGACAACGTACAATATGCACCTGCCAGAGGGCGTTTCAAGGTTTACCTTATTGACGAAGTTCACATGTTATCGCGCCATAGCTTCAATGCGTTACTGAAGACATTGGAAGAGCCGCCGGAACATGTAAAATTTCTACTGGCGACGACAGATCCACAGAAATTGCCTGTCACCATCCTTTCACGTTGCCTGCAATTCCATCTGAAAGCACTGGACATTAATCAAATCAGTGGTCAGTTGGAGCATATTCTTCAGGCTGAACACATAGAAAGTGAACTCCGCGCCCGCCAATTGCTGGCTCGCGCTGCCGATGGCAGTATGCGTGATGCGTTGAGCCTGACCGATCAGGCCATTGCGCTTGGCGGGGGAGAACTGACAGCGGATATCGTCAGCCAGATGCTGGGAACACTGGATGATGAACAGCCTCTGGAAATGATTGAAGCGCTGGTACGCGCTGATGGACAGAAGCTGATGGCGCTGGTTGAGCAGGTTGCCGCCCGTGGTATGGATTGGGAAAACCTGCTGGTTGAAATGCTATCGTTCTTGCATCGCATTGCGATGATCCAGCTATTGCCTCAGCAACCCGATATCGAGCCATCTTCAACGGAAGGGCGGCTTCGATTGCTGGCAAAAACGATTTCCCCCAGCGATCTGCAACTCTATTATCAGGCTTTGCTGGTGGGTCGAAAAGATCTCCCCTATGCGCCAGAGCGCAGAATGGGCGTTGAAATGGCATTATTGCGTGCTCTGGCATTTCATCCCAAAGCGGTTATTCCTGAAAACAGTATTGATGAAATGTCAGAACCAAAAGCAGTTGCTGCGCCAGTGATCGAACCCGCGCCAATCTCTCGCCTTGAGGGGAATGTAGCGCCTGATCATTCTGTTTCTAATCATATTGTTAGTCGATTCCCTGAACAGAGAATAAGCCAAACTCCGGGGGCAGAATTGGGCACTAACAGCCCAACCGCAAAATTATTGCAAGCGCGAAATTCCCTTTCCCGCCAAACTGCCTCTCATCAGGGAAAAGCACCGCCAAAAAAGACTGAACCGGCAGCGTCTGCAAAGGCAAAGCCGGCGAGTTCGGCACTGGAGCGATTGGTTGCGGTGGCTGAACAGCGGCCTCAATCTTATATTCCTAAGGCTCAGGAGCCTAAAGCAGCCAAGCCAGAGGCTTATCGTTGGCGTGCTAAAAATATTGAGGAAAAACCTCTCGTTACCACACCAAAATCGATAAAATCAGCGCTTGAATATGAAAAAACGCCAGAATTGGTAAAAAAACTGGCGGCTGAATCCAAACAACGCGATCCGTGGGCAGCAGAAATCGATAATCTGGATATCCCAAAACTGGTTCAACAAGTGGCATTAAATGCCTTTAAAGAACAGCTTGATGAAAATAAATTCTGCCTTCACTTGCGTTCAACGCAACGTCATCTGAATTCAACATCGGCACAGAAATCTTTGTCTGACGCGTTGAGTGAATTACATGGCAAGCCTATTGAACTCAATATCATTGAAGATGATAATCCGACGGTAAAAACACCGTTGGAATGGCGACAAGCCATTTATGAAGAAAAATTGGCACAAGCTCGCCAATCCATTATTTCGGATAAAACCATTCAAACACTTCAGCAATTATTTGACGCTGAACTGGATGAAGAAAGTATCCGGCCTGTTTAACCCCGCAGTGTGTACTGTGTCTATAGCAAAGAGAGAAAAATATGTTTGGTAAAGGTGGTTTGGGCAATTTGATGAAACAGGCCCAGCAAATGCAAGAAAAAATGCAGAAAATGCAGGAAGAAATTGCAAGTCTGGAAGTCACTGGTGAATCGGGCGCGGGGCTGGTAAAAGTCACCATTAATGGCGCACATAACTGCCGTCGGGTTGAAATCGATCCAAGCCTGATGGAAGACGATAAAGATATGCTGGAAGATTTGATTGCCGCAGCATTCAATGATGCTGCCCGCCGTATCGAAGAAACCCAGAAGGAAAAAATGGCCAGCGTTTCCAGTGGAATGCAGTTACCACCCGGCTTTAAGATGCCTTTCTAATGCAAACCAGCCCTCTTCTTGAATCCCTGATGGAAGCATTGCGTTGCCTGCCGGGAGTCGGCCCTAAATCCGCTCAGCGGATGGCATTCCATCTTTTACAGCGGGATCGCAGCGGCGGAATGCGGCTTGCACAGGCATTGACACGTGCGATGTCTGAAATTGGTCATTGTCATGATTGCCGGACATTTACCGAGCAGGAACAGTGTACAATTTGTGCCAATCCACGCCGCCAGCAAAATGGTCAAATCTGTGTGGTGGAAAGCCCTGCGGATATCCACGCGATTGAACAGACGGGGCAATTTGCCGGACGTTATTTTGTGCTGATGGGGCATTTATCGCCGCTGGATGGCATTGGCCCGATGGATATTGGGTTGGATCGTTTGGAAGATCGCTTATCTTCTGAAACATTGTCAGAAGTTATTTTGGCAACCAATCCGACCGTCGAAGGAGAGGCAACAGCAAACTATATTGCGGAAATGTGTTCGCAATATGGCGTGACTGCCAGTCGTATTGCGCATGGTGTTCCTGTCGGAGGAGAACTTGAAATGGTGGATGGAACAACGCTGTCTCATTCCCTTGCAGGGCGGCAGAGAATCACTGCATCGTGATCTCTTTCGTATTTTTAAAATATCGCATTTTTAAAATAAAACACCAATCGATGTCAGGACGGACGGTGTCGAGGCTCTCGCCGCCATCCGTATACCCGCCATCCGTATACCCATAGCTATCTAAGCTAATTGTTTGTTTTTACGTATTCAGCCAATTAATTTCACATTCTTCTTATTATCTGAACTTGAAACTCTGGCTTTTATCCCCATCTGATTACCATCGTCCGATTTTACATATCTGAACTGGATTTAGATTGAGGTAATAAATGAGCATGAAAGATCAGGAAACCCGTGGATTTCAGTCTGAAGTCAAACAACTGCTGCAATTGATGATCCACTCTCTCTATTCCAATAAAGAAATTTTTCTCCGAGAGTTGATTTCAAACGCATCAGATGCGGCGGATAAATTACGCTTCCGTGCATTATCAGCGCCTGAGCTGTATGAAAATGAAGGTGAACTGCGCGTTCGTCTGTCATTTGATAAAGACAATCACACTATCACCATCAGCGATAATGGTATCGGTATGAACCGAGATGAAGTGATTGATAACTTAGGGACTATTGCAAAATCCGGTACTAAAGCATTTCTTGAATCGATCGGTTCCGATCAGGCGAAAGACAGCCAGTTGATCGGGCAATTCGGTGTTGGTTTCTATTCTTCCTTCATTGTTGCGGATAAAGTGACCGTCCGTACCCGTGCCGCAGGCGCGCAAGCTGACCAAGGCGTATTCTGGGAATCAACCGGCGAAGGCGATTACACTGTTGCTGACATCGAAAAAGTAGGGCGTGGTACAGAAATCACCCTGCACTTGCGTGAAGAGGAAAGCGAATTCCTCAATGACTGGCGTCTGCGCTCTATCATTGGCAAATATTCTGATCACATCGCTTTGCCGGTTGAAATTGAAACCCAGACGAAAAATGAAGAAGACGATTCAGTTACCGTCACTTGGGAAAAAATTAACAAAGCTCAAGCCTTGTGGACTCGCGGTAAAGCGGAAATCAGTGATGATGAGTATAAAGAATTTTACAAACACATCTCCCATGATTTCGCTGACCCTCTGAGCTGGAGTCACAACCGCGTCGAAGGCAAGCAGGAATACACCAGCCTGCTGTATATTCCTTCTCAGGCACCGTGGGATTTATGGAACCGTGAGCATAAGCATGGGTTAAAATTGTATGTTCAGCGTGTATTCATCATGGATGAAGCTGAACAATTCATGCCAAATTACCTGCGTTTCGTTCGCGGCCTGATTGACTCCAACGATCTGCCACTGAACGTTTCCCGTGAAATTTTGCAGGACAGTTCAATCACCCGTAACCTGCGTAACGCCTTAACTAAACGCGTCCTGCAAATGCTGGATAAACTGGCAAAAGATGATGCAGAACAATACCAATCTTTCTGGCAGCAGTTCGGTCTGGTGCTGAAAGAAGGGCCAGCCGAAGATGGCGGAAACAAAGAAGCCATTGCGAAGCTACTGCGTTTTGCAACCACTCACAATGACAGCTCATCACAAACCGTTTCTCTGGAAGATTATGTCAGCCGTATGACAGAAGGTCAGGAGAAGATCTACTACATTACCGCAGACAGCTATGCAGCGGCGAAAAATAGTCCACATCTGGAACTGTTCCGTAAGAAAGGCATTGAAGTTCTGCTGTTGTCAGACAGAATTGACGAATGGATGATGAGCTACCTGACTGAATTCGATGGTAAATCATTCCAGTCAGTCAGCAAGGCCGATGAGTCTCTGGATAAATTGGCTGACGAAAACAAAGCGGATCAGGAAGCAGAAGATAAAAAACTGGAGCCGTTTGTTGAACGCGTGAAGACACTGCTTGGTGAGCGCGTAAAAGAGGTGAAATTAACCCATCGTTTGACCGATACGCCAGCCATCGTGACAACCGATGCGAATGGTATGACAACGCAGATGGCTAAACTGTTTGCCGCAGCAGGCCAATCAGCACCGGAAGTCAGCTATAATTTTGAGCTGAACCCAGAACATAGTCTGGTGAAGAAAGCGGCTGAGATTCAGGATGAAACCCAGTTTGCGGATTGGGTGGAATTACTGCTGGATCAGGCTCTATTTGCTGAACGCGGAACTTTGGACGATCCAAACCAATTTATCCGTCGTATGAATCAGTTATTATTAACTGAAACAGTGTAATTTCATTGAAACCATCATAAATGAACCACGCCTCAGTTTCGTTGATGCGTGGTTCATTTTTGATTCAAACGAAAACGTTTACCTGTTTTCTTGAGCCACCACCCCATCAAATGGTATGGTGGTTCGTTTTCTTTAAAAAATTCGAAATGCAAATAGCAAGGGGATTTACGCAATGCGTATTATTCTGCTGGGCGCGCCAGGCGCCGGTAAGGGGACTCAAGCGCAATTTATCATGGAGAAATATGGGATCCCTCAGATTTCGACTGGTGACATGTTACGTGCCGCAGTAAAAGCAGGCACTGAGTTGGGCTTGAAAGCCAAAGAATTGATGGATAATGGCAAACTGGTTACTGACGAACTGGTTATTGCTTTGGTCAAAGAGCGCATCAAACAAGATGACTGCCGTAATGGCTTCTTGTTGGATGGGTTCCCACGCACGATCCCTCAGGCTGATGCCATGAAAGAAGCTGATATTAATGTGGATTACGTGCTGGAATTTGATGTGCCGGATGAAATCATCGTTGAGCGTATTATCGGTCGTCGTGTACATGCACCATCAGGCCGTGTTTACCACATCAAATTCAATCCACCAAAAGTAGAAAACCATGACGATATCACAGGTGAAGAGCTGACTGTCCGTAAAGACGATCAGGAAGATACTGTGCGTAAACGTCTGGTTGAATACCACACACAAACTGCGCCTTTGGTTTCTTACTATCGGGCAGAAGCACAGGCAGGTAATGCAGAATACTTTAAACTTGATGGTACCCGTCAGGTCTCTGAAGTGAGCGAAGAATTAGCCACTATTCTGGGTTAATCATGCCGTCGTTTCTTGAGTGATTTGAACTCTGGAATCAGCACAGGCAGCGTAAAAGCTGCCTGATTTTTATCTCACGCACGTTTTACCTTATCTACTTCTTACTTTTCATTATCTATTTTCATCTTATCTACTTTTACCTCGTGTATTTTTACCTGACATACTTTCATCTCACGCCTAAGCTGAAATCTATCTGGTCTATCATAATATGTTATTCTATTTATCGTCGGTTTAATGGAGCAGGAGCATTGAGAAATGAGTAATCGCAATTACGGTGTATTGTTAGTCAATCTGGGCACACCAGATGCACCTACACCGGCAGCGATAAGGCGTTATCTGGCACAATTTTTAAGTGACCGACAAGTCGTCGATATTCCCCCGTTAATTTGGAAGCCGCTATTATACGGTTTTATCCTTCCTCTCCGTTCTTCCAGGGTTGCCAAATTATATCGGGCAATCTGGATGGAAGAAGGCTCGCCTTTACAGGTGCATAGTACCCGCCAGCAAAAAAGATTGAGTGAAAAATTAAAAAGTATTCCCGTGGCGTTGGGAATGACTTATGGCTCACCTTCTTTGCCTCAGGCGACTGATATTTTGTTACAGCAAGGTGTTGAACACCTGATTGTGCTTCCCCTGTATCCTCAGTATTCGAGTACAACCTCTGCCGCAGTTTTTGCGAGTCTCAGTAAAATATTACAAGGATACAGGACGATCCCTCACCTGCATTTTATCCGCAGTTATTCTACACATCCGGCTTACATTGCTGCCTTAAAAGAGAGCATCGAGCAGAGTTTTGCAAAATATGGTCAGCCGGATCGATTAATTCTTTCTTATCATGGCATTCCAGAGCGCTTGGTTAAAACCGGCGATATTTATCTACAAGATTGTCAGGCGACGACATCTCTGCTGATTCAAACACTGGACTATCCGGCAGAGAGAATTATGATGACATTCCAGTCACGTTTTGGCCGTCTTCCGTGGCTGACACCCTATACAGACAGGACAATGGCATCGTTGCCAGAACAAGGCGTGGAACATATTCAGGTATTGTGTCCGGGGTTTGCCGCTGATTGTCTGGAAACACTGGAAGAAATAAAACAGCAGAATAAAGTTATTTTTTTGGGTGCGGGAGGGAAAAAGTTTGAATATATACCTGCGCTTAACGATAATGAAGCCCACATTTCGTTGTTCGAACAATTGATCAATGACGTTGTTAGTGGATGAATAAATACCCTGTGAAAAATGGACACTCATGGGAATAATGATAAGCGAAACTATTTGGACATAGAGATAATGAGTAATAAACCAGTTAAGCATACAGATTTTTATGAAGGGAATGCGGATTATTATCATCCAAAGCAAGAAGATGAAATTGATCTGTTCGAATTATTCTCCGTAATATATAAATCAAAAATTTTGATTATTGCAGTATCCTTTGTGTTTGCTGTAATAGGCTTTGGTGTTGCATCATTTATGCCGCAAAAATGGACCAGTACGGCAGCGGTGGTTCAACCGGGGCTGGAAGAATTTCAGTCATTAAAAAATACATTAACGGATCTGGAAGTTCTGAACTTAAAACCAGAACTGACAGAAGATGCCGTCTATAAACGTTTTGTTGAAAACTATAACTCACGTGTATTACGTGAAGAATATTTGGTCAGCACGCAATATTTCAAAGATCTGCTTGCCAGTAAAAAAGAGATCACCGGTCAGAATAAAAGAAGCCTGATCGAACAGATTGTGAATAAAAATATTTCCTCTTCTGTACCTAAAAAGGATAAAGAGGATGAATATAACGAAACGACACTCTCTTTCAGTGCGGGAACAGCGGAAGATTCATACAATCTGTTATCCGGCTATATCCGGTTTATCTCCACTGTAGTGCGCGCTCAGGTAAAAGATGAGCTGAATGATCTGGTATATCAAAAACTGGCGTATGCGAAAAAAACCTATGATATCGATTTAGCCCGTATTACCAATATGCGTGCGACGGATATTGAAAGGTTGAAATATGCAATTTCCATTGCCGAATCAGCGGGTATTCAAAAACCTATTTCTAATGGTGGTGCTGTCGTTAAGGATGACCCGGACTATTCCATTGCATTGGGTTCAGACGCATTGCAACGTAAATTGCAGATTAACGAAAGCATTACAGACCCAACATTGATCGATGCCGATTTGCGTAACCGTATTTTGTATATTAAAAATCTGGAAGCGGTGAATATCAATAAACTGATGTTCCAGCCATTTAAATATATGCAAGAACCTTATGAACCGACAGCGAAAGACTCACCTAAGCGCCTGTTGATCCTGATTGGTGCTGGTTTTATTGGTTTTATCTTATCTGTGATGTTTGTTCTGATGAACCATATGGTACGCAGCCGCCAGAAACAAGAGGCTTAATACTGTCTTTTAGTCAGAACCGAGGCAGCCAGCGTTGTAACAGCATTGGCTGCCTTTTGCTATTCTGCTGTAATAACCATGCCGTTGTAATAACCATACTGTTGTAATAACTATGCCGTTGTAATAACTATGCCGTTGTAATAACCATACCGTTGTAATAACCATGACCGCTGTAATAAGTAGCAGTAACGAGTAGCATGCTTTTTGTTTCACTAAGGGATTATGCTAATATGCCGCATGTTTTGGCTCTATAGCAGCAATCAATTATGAAATTCCCCGGTAAACGTAAATCTAAACACTATTTTCCTGTCAGCCTGAGAGACCCCCTGCTCCAGCCCATCAAAGAGATGATAGATACTGATAGTAATCGTGCCTATATTGTCGGTATTGACCAAATATTGGTCGATATTGAAGCGAAAGTTGATGAGAGTTTTATCCAGCGTTATAGCCTGAGTCAGGGGCATTCATTAGTCATTGAGGACGATGTTGCTGAAGCTCTCTACAACGAGCTGGTAGAAAATAATTTAATCAGCCATGAATTTGCGGGCGGAACCATCGGCAATACCTTACATAATTACTCCGTTCTGGCTGATGACAAGTCCGTATTGCTCGGCACAATGTGTAATAACATCCAAATCGGCAGTTATGCCTACTGTTATCTTTGCAATACTTCCAGCCGCATGGATTTAAACCACCTTCAGGGCGTTGACGGTCCGATCGGTCGTTGTTTTACGTTGATTACTGAAAATGGCGAACGGACATTTGCCATCAGTCCGGGGTTAATGAACCAGCTGAATCAGGACAGCATTCCTGAACATATTATTGCGGACGCATCGGCACTGGTGATCACGGCATATTTGGTTCGCTGTAAAGCGGGAGAACCGATGCTGGAAGCTACGATGAAAGCCATTGAGTATGCGAAAAAATATAATGTGCCGGTTGTCCTGACATTGGGGACTAAATACGTTATTGCCGATGATCCTCAATGGTGGCGTGATTTTCTGGCCGAACATGTCTCAATAGTGGCGATGAATGAAGATGAAGCTCAGGAATTGACAGGCTTGAGTGATCCTCTGCTCGCAGCAGATATGGTGCTGAACTGGGTTGATCTCGTCTTATGTACTGCCGGGCCAGCTGGATTGTATATGGCGGGCTACACTGAAGAAGCCCATAAGCGTCAGACATTACATCCGCTCTTGCCGGGCGCTATCGCAGAATTCAATCGTTTTGAATTCAGCCGGGCGATGCGTAAGGATGATTGCCAGAACCCAATGCGGGTTTATTCTCATATTGAACCCTATATGGGAGGACCTGAAAAAATCATGAACACCAATGGTGCAGGGGATGGCGCATTGTCTGCATTGTTACATGATATTACCGCCAATAGTTATCACCGCATGAATGTGCCTAATTCCAGCAAGCATATGCGCTCATACCTGACATACTCTTCTCTGGCTCAGGTATGTAAATACGCGAATAGGGTGAGTTATCAGGTTCTGAGTCAACATGCTCCGCGCCTGACTCGCGGGTTACCAGAGAAAGAAGACAGTCTGGAAGAGTCTTACTGGGAGCGTTAAGGCCAGAGAAAGGAGAAACCCCATCGTTGACGATGGGGCGTTATCACAAGCGAAAATAGGGTTGAAATGACAATTTTCACTCAGTGATTCTTCCCTGTGTTTGGTAAGAACAAGGTAAAAATACCCAGCAGAGGCAGGAAAGAACAAAGTTTATAAACCAGTTCAATACTGGTTTTATCCGCCACATAACCCAGCGATGCAGCCCCGATCCCCCCCATACCGAATGCCAGCCCAAAGAATAAACCTGCAACCGTGCCCGTTTTTCCGGGGATCAGCTCTTGCGCGTAGACCAGAATGGCAGAAAATGCGGAAGCCAATATAAGACCAATACAAACGGTAAGAACAGCAGTCCAGAACAAAGAAGCATAAGGCAAAAGTAGGGTAAAAGGCGCAACACCAAGAATCGATACCCAGATAACAGACTTCCGCCCGATTTTATCCCCGACCGGGCCACCGATTATCGTCCCTAAGGCTACCGCAAATAAGAATATAAAAAGATGAATCTGGGCACTTTGCACAGAGAGACCGAACTTATGCATCAGGTAAAAGGTGTAATAGCTACTGATGCTGGCGAGATAGAAATACTTTGAAAAAAGCAGCACCAGCAAAACAATAAACGCCCGGAGAATGATTTTGCTGGAAAAACGAGCCTGAGGAGCCGTGTTGAATACACGGCGGGAAGTGGTTCGCTGCTGCATTTTGTACCACTGGCTGACCTGTAACAGAATAATGATAGCGAGCAGCGCAGCCAGAGAAAACCAACCGATATTTCCCTTCCCGTAAGGAGCGATAATAATCGCAGCTAACAGAGGACCAAGCGCACTTCCCAGATTACCGCCTACCTGAAATAGCGACTGAGCTAACCCAAAACGCCCGCCTGATGCCATGCGGGCAACTCGTGATGATTCAGGATGAAAAACCGACGATCCTGTTCCGACCAGAGCCGCAGCCAGCAATATCACCGGAAAACTTTCTGCATATGCCATTAAAAGCAGCCCGGACAGTGTAAAACTCATGCCAATAGGCAACGAATAAGGCTTGGGATGTTTATCGGTATATAAACCAATGATAGGTTGCAGTAAAGATGCCGTTATCTGATAAGTCAGTGTGATCATGCCAATCTGAATAAAGCTAAGGGTAAATTCGGACTGTAACAGTGGATAAATCGCCAAAATGAGTGATTGGATCATATCATTGAGAAAATGAGACAGGCTGATTGCACCAAGGATTGAAAAAACCGTTCCCGGTGTTCCCTGTGACGCTGATGCCGGAATGGCCTCATTTCGTTGAGGTTTAGCCATAGGTAAATCGATTTTATTCATATAGGTCGCGTTGAATTGTTGTTTAATTGTTACACCTTAATACACCTTAAATTTTTAATAAATAATTATTTACTTCAATATAATTTGAATCCTATCTCAAAAAAATGAAATTAAATTCTAATTAATAGCTCAGTTATGTAATCTTGTTCGAAAAATACAGCACTGATTGTTTATATACCCTATGCCTATGGATTTCGAATTGGCTTAATGTTTTTGATAATTAATAAGTTCTGAAAATTAATAGTAATCATATTATGAAACTATTAAGGAACGTGGAGGTCTTCGATGAAATTTTCATTTAAAGCGTCAGTATGTGCCCTTGTTGTTTCTCTGTCATTAGCTCCGATGATTGCAGCTGCTTGGGAGAAGGACAAAACTTACGATATTACGATCCTGCATACCAATGATCATCATGGTCATTTCTGGCAGAACGATTATGGCGAATATGGTCTGGCTGCGCAGAAAACGGTGGTGGATACTATCCGTCAGGAAGTTGCCAAAAAAGGCGGCAGCGTACTGCTGTTATCCGGTGGGGATATCAATACAGGCATACCTGAATCGGATATGCAGGATGCGGAACCGGATTTTAAGGGAATGAATCTGGTGGGCTACGATGCAATGGCATTGGGGAATCATGAATTTGATAAGCCTTTGAGTGTGCTGTATCAGCAGGAAAAATGGGCAAATTTTCCTTTTTTGGCCGCAAATATCTACCAGACCAGTACGGGAAAACGTTTATTTAAACCCTATGTGATGTTTGATGAACAGGGGGTGAAAATTGCCGTTATTGGTTTGACGACAGATGATACCGCTAAAATTGGTAATCCGGCTAATTTTCCGGGTGTGGAATTCCGTGTACCTGCGCAAGAAGCGAAAAAAGTTATTGATGAATTGAAGAAGAATGAAAAACCGGATGTCATTATTGCCGCGACACATATGGGGCACTATGACAACGGTCATCATGGTTCTAATGCGCCTGGTGACGTGGAGATGGCGCGTAGTTTGCCCGCCGGTTATTTGAATATGATTGTGGGAGGGCACTCACAGGATCCCGTTTGTATGTCAGCGGAGGATAAAAATAAGAAACAGGTCGATTATGTGCCGGGAACACCTTGTTCTCCGGATCGCCAAAATGGCACCTGGATTGTTCAGGCGCATGAATGGGGCAAATATGTGGGACGGGCTGATTTTCAATTCCGCAATGGCAAATTTAAATTAGTGCACTATCAATTAATTCCGATTAATTTAAAGAAAAAAATTAAAAAAGAAGATGGCAGCACTGAGCGTGTTTACTATACCCAACAAATTCCCCAGAACGCCGACATGTTGAAACTGTTAACGCCTTATCAGGATAAAGGAAACCAAAAATTAAACGTCAAGATTGGCTCTGTTGATGGAAAATTAGCGGGTGATCGCAGTAAAGTTCGTTATATACAGGCGAGTATGGCTCATCTTGTTCTGGCCGCACAGATGGAACGAGCAAACGCTGACTTTGCTGTAATGAGTGGTGGCGGTATTCGTGATTCTATTGAAGCCGGAGATATTACTTACAGAGATGTATTAAAAGTTCAACCATTTGGAAACCAACTGTCTTATGTTGATTTCAAAGGAAGTGAAGTTCTGCCTTACTTGACAACAATTGTAAATATGGAAGCTGACTCAGGGGCTTATGGCCAGTTCTATAATGTTAGTTTTGTAAAAGAGGGCAAAAATATCAGTGCGGTTAAAATTGGTGGAAAACCTTTGGATCTGAATAAAACTTACCGTATGGCAACATTAAACTTCAATGCAGTCGGTGGTGATGGTTATCCAAGAATTGATAACTTACCGGGCTATGTCAATACTGGTTTTGTCGATGCAGAAGTATTGAAAGGCTATATTGAAAAACATTCTCCACTGAAATTAGCTGATTATGAACCGAAAGGTGAGATTATTTATAAATAATGGTAATTAACAATTAATGATACTAATAAAAAGACCATCTATTAGAAGAATGGTCTTTTGCTTTCCACTGGGAACGGTGATAAACAATTTATGCCAATCTAATTTCAAGATGCGTATTATATTTTTCCGCGTCGTGGGAAAATATAAGGCTTCGCGTCGTCTTGCGAATCGCAACTCGAAATATGCAGAGTATAAAACATGAATAAAAAATAAATAAGTGACTAATGATTAAATATCATGGTGATTAGTGAGTTATTTCCCCCTTCTTTATTAGGTAATTTATTAAAACCATTGTTTGCATATAATTCAATGAGTTTTTCTTTATTTTGGCACTCTAAGATAATTATTCTTCCTCCGATAAGATATTGTGTTTTTTCAATAACCATATTTATCTTAATCAAGATATCTTTCAATTTTATTGGATTTTCTTTTAAAGAGAAATTCTTGGCTATTTGACCAATTAAATATACCTTTAGTGACTCTGCCCTATTGTTGATACCATCACGTTTTTTAATTTTTGATTTTGATAGAACAAAGTTATTTGTAGGTAATTCCTTAAATGTTAAAGAAAAATAAGCCAAAATAGTTCCATCTTCATCTAACAAAAAATAAGTTCGTGTGGCATCCGCTTTCTCAAATCGAATAGATTTGAAATGTAAAAATGATTCTACATCTTGGTTTGATGGACACGAGAATGATTGCAAATATTTTTGTGTTTTATCAGCACCAAGAATCATTAATATTTTATTTAAAGTGAGAATTTGCGTTTTAATATTTCTACCGCCTTCTGTTGCTCAGCTTCAAGATCGATATGTTCATATTTATTTTCTCTGGGCCTGCGATTGGCCTTTCTCAACATTTTAATTGCCTTAGGGTCGGTAATGACCATTGGTCTGAAAATTGATGAAGTCACCATTTTTAACTCCTTTTATTAAAGATATTAAGTTACTTGAAATAGTAAATAACATTGTTTTTCTGTAGAAGGAGTATATAGCTAGGAACAAATTTGAACAAACCCCTGTTTTAAGAAAAATAGAGCCAGCTCGAAAAATTTAATGCTAGTTGCAGACAATTTGCAAAAACAAATGGCTTTATCAGAATGGCGACTTGTATCGCCATTCTTTTCAATATGATATAAAAACACCATAAAAAAGTTATTTGGCAATATCGCTAAATGAACAATTAAGTAGTTGGCATAAGTCTGTCGGGGATAATTCAATATCCAGCCCGCGTTTACCACCGGAAATAAATAAAGTCGTTAACGTTTGAGCTTGGCTGTCAATAACCGTCGGCAGGCGTTTTTTCTGCCCCAACGGGCTGATGCCACCCACCAGATAACCTGTTATTTTTTGCGCCAATTGTGGATCAGCCATATCCGCTTTTTTGGCTTTAAAGACCTTCGCCACTTTTTTCAAATCCAGTTGCCCGGCGACAGGAGTGACAGCAACAACCAGATTTTTAGGATCGCCATTTAATGAAACTAAGAGTGTTTTAAAGACTTGCGTCGCATCCAATTTCAGCTTTCTGACGACTTCATCACCGAAATTTTGTTCGTGAGTATCGTGTTCATAGGAATGGAGTTTGAAGTTAATGTTTTGTTTTTCCAGTAAGATAACAGCGGGAGTCATGTCGTATTTCCTGTAAAAGTTGTCGCAAATTATTTTCGCCGTGTAAATGTAATGCGCCGACAGCAACCAAGTACTTTCCGGCGGGCAAAGTATGTAACTGTTTACTCCATTGGCGGTTACGTTCAGTCATTAATGTATGATAAATCGCTTCACAGAAAGTCTGAGGTAATATCTGATGTTCTTGCGCTGATTTATAATTCATCCACCAGCTGATCATCGTTTGTAACGCGCGGGCATTGGTATGCCAGTGAACAAGCGTATCTTCCAGCAGAGAAACGCCCCCGTTTGGCAGCCCGGTGAGTAAACTTATCTGAGAGTCTGCCCCTTCCAGTTCGATAATATTTTTATCGACCGCTCTTGCACTGTTGATAAGTTGATAATCAATGCCATATTGAGGGCGCAAACCCAGATGCTGCGCCTGTGCAGCCTGTAAGGTCAGGGCGACCTGCCATGATGGCAGGGTATCCAGCAATTCCATCGGCTGATTAAGTTCATGACAATATCGCTGTAAGTTTTCAAAAAGTTCAGGCGATAAACGCTGTGATAACTCAGTTTGTTCTGGAAAAGGTTCTGAGAATGGTGAGCCGGATTGCGTAATATCGGCTTCGATAATCAGGGCATCACACTGTTCTAGCTGTTCCAATAATACTTCAGAAAGTGGATACAGATTTTTTGTACCCATATGAATCGTGCCGACAATATGCAGTTGTCTGTTTTCCGGCAGAGTGATATCAAAGGCAGGATAGGGATAATCGCACTGAGAGTTCAGCCCTAAGGCCTTGCTGAGACAGGCAATGAGTTTTTGCATACGTTTTCCCATACTGCATACTCCGGTTATTGGCATAAGCCAGTATGCTAACGTGTTACACGCTGACAAGAAAGTAGGACAAAGACGAGAATTGAAAAAGCTAAACGGGTTTGTTTAGCTTTTCAGGGAAAAGGATATTCTTTAGTTTTTAAGGCCGAGTTTCGTTTTAAAATACAAAAGCCGATTGGCATTGCTGACGACGGTAATTGAAGACAGCGCCATCGCCGCACCGGCAATCACCGGATTAAGCAGCGTGCCGGTAAAAGGATAAAGAATACCGGCGGCAATCGGAATCCCCAGTGCATTGTAGATAAATGCCCCAAACAGGTTCTGTTTCATATTCCGCAGTGTCCCTTTGGATAACTCAACCGCATCTGCAACACCATGCAAACTGTGGCGCATCAGCGTAATTGATGCGGTTTCAATGGCGATATCACTGCCACCGCCCATTGCCATCCCGACATCAGCCTGTGCCAGTGCCGGCGCATCATTGATACCATCGCCCACCATCGCCACTCTCCTGCCTTCTGACTGGAGATCCTGAATCGCCGCCGCTTTACCGTCAGGCAGAACGCCGGCAATGACCTGATCAATGCCTGCTTCTTTCGCGATAGCATTGGCGGTTGAAGGGTGATCTCCCGTCAACATCACTAAGCGATAGCCCTGAAGGTGTAAGCGTTGCAGCGCGGAAACCGTGTCCTGCCGGAGTGGGTCGCGTATTGAAAATAGCGCCGCTATTTTGCCATCCGCCGCCAGTATCACGGGGGTGATCCCTTTGCCAGCTTGCATTTCTACCTGCGTTTTGAGTTCAGTTGTTTCAATATGGTGCTGCTGAAGTAAATTCAGGTTGCCTAGCAACAAGGTTGTATCAGCCACATTTCCACGGACGCCCGATCCCGCCAGCGTGCGGAATTCTGTTATCTCAGGAAAGGGTTTATTTTCGCTTTGTATGCTTTCAGCCCGCAGCAGAATGGCTTTTGCTAACGGATGATTTGCGCCTTTTTCCAACGCTCCCGCCCACAGTAAGACCTGTTCTTCGGTAAAACCGTTGAACGTGTGAATGTCAGTCACCTGTGGCAATCCTTCGGTCAATGTTCCGGTTTTATCGAAAACAAGCGTGTCGAGTTGACTGGCTTGTTGCAGGGCATCGGCATCCCGCACCAATACGCCCAGTTCAGCGGCTCTGCCGACCCCGGAGATAATCGACATCGGCGTTGCCAGACCCAATGCGCACGGGCAGGCGATAATCAGTACGGTGGTGATAACAACCAGCGCGTACATGATTTGCGGAGCAGGGCCGATAAAATACCAGATTGCTCCCGCAGCCAGAGCAATGGCAACGACGACAGGCACAAATATTGCGGAAATTTTATCTGCCAGTTGACCGATTTCCGGTTTACTGCTCTGCGCCTGACGGACCAGATTGATAATTCTGGCTAACGTGGTCTGGCTGCCGACCGCTGAAGCTTTGAATAATACGCTTCCGTCCTGAACTACCGTTCCTGCATGAATCGTATCACCCGTGGATTTTTGTTGAGGAATTGCCTCGCCGGTCAGCATGGCTTCATCCAGCCAGACGGTGCCCTGAATAATCTCACCATCAACGGGAACCCGGTCGCCGGTAACCAGCCGCAGTGTCATATCAGGCTTAACATCGGATAATGGCAAGGTCTTTTCGCCTTCAGCCGTGATGACCCGTGCTGTCGGCGGAGTTAAATCCAATAATCGTTCAAGCGCCTTCGAGGAACGCTGACGTGCGCGTTGCTCCAACGCATGGCCCAGATTGATTAAACCGATAATCATGGCACTGGCTTCATAATAAAGATGACGCGCCTGAGGCGGAAACACCTCCGGCCATAAATTGACACTCATTGAGTAGAGCCATGCGGCACCCGTGCCCAGAGCCACTAAGGTATCCATTGTCGCGCTGCCGTTTTTCAGGCTCTGCCACGCATTGCGGTAAAAATGCCCGCCCGCCAATATCATGACGGCAAGCGTCAGCAGCCCGATGCTCAGCCAAATGGCATGATTTGCCGATGTGAGCATCATGTTGTCACCCACCATGCCCCAGATCATGACCGGAACTCCGACAATCAAGGCGAGAGCGGACTGCCAGCGGAAACGGCGCATATTGGCTTGTGCGACTTGTTGCTGCCGCTCCCGGCGTTCGGTTTCATCCAAAATGATCTCGGCGCCGTAACCGGCTTTAACGACGGCGTCAATCAGCGCTTCCGGCGCTGCTGTACCCGTTACCAGCGCACTTCTTTCTGCCAGATTGACTCTGGCATTTTCAACGCCCTGCACAGATTGCAGGGCTTTTTGCACCTTACTGACGCAACTGGCACAGCTCATGCCGTCCAACAGAAGCTGGATACTGTCATCGCCATTTGTACGAATAGTTGTGTTATTGGTATCAGCCACTTTTGCTGGCTGTGTTGCCGGAGTCGAATTCATTGCCGCTGCCAAAAACTCCGGTGCTTCTTTTGTGATGGATGCTGTCAGCGGCTTATTTTTTGGGAAGCTATCCTCTTTGGAAAAATTGTTTTCCTGTGCTAATTCAGCCTGATATCCCGCATCAACGACGGCCGCGATTAAATCATCAGAATCTGCATTGCCTGTTATTTTGGCTGACTCAAGCGTGACTTCGGTTTGTTCAACACCGGGTAGATTTTCCAGCGCTTTTTTGACCCGACCGACGCAGTGCATACAGGTCAGCCCCTGAAGTGCCAGCGTGAACGTTGCAGGTATGATCGTTGTGGACATAATCAAATCTCCTCAGATAGAGTGATATACTTATCGTTATCCGTTAAGGCTAAACCTTCCTGCAAGGGGAAGGTCAAGGGGAAATGATGAATATCAGTGAAATTGCCCAAAAAACGGGCTTAACCAGCAAAGCGATTCGGTTTTATGAAGAAAAAAATCTGATTACAACACCGGAGCGGGGCGAAAATGGTTATCGTTTTTACCAGCAGCGGCATATTGATGAATTGATATTGTTGCGTCAGGCGAGAGAAGTCGGCTTCACGGTTGAAGAGTGCCGTGAATTATTACGATTATTTCATAACCCTAATCGCCATAGCATTGATGTGAAGACAGCAACATTGCAAAAAGTGGCTGAAATAGAAAAAACAATTACAGAATTACAGGCAATTAGAGAAAAACTGTTGCTATTAGCCGCAGAATGCCCCGGCGATGACGGTGCAGATTGCCCTATCATTGAACAGCTATCCGCTAATGGATTAAAAAATAATCGCGGTGTAAAAAGTAATCGTAATGCAAGGCGTTGTTGTGCCAGTCATAATTGATGGGACAGCTGCTTAACTTTCCAAATGCCGTCAATAGTGAAATGACCTTACGTCCAGAGGTGCTTAACCCGATTGCATGTACTCTCCCATTCCGGCGTTTGCAGATAGTTATCGACTTCAGCGTCAAGGCGTTCAATGTTCTGCCAGTCGTCGATATCGAACGGATTTTTGAGCATAAAATTCGCGCGTAAATAGTTATCACCCAGAATTTGTTTGGCCTGAAACTCTGCCGTCTTGCCTGTGGTTTCCAATATAAGCATTAGCAACGATGCTTGTGGTATGGTATTTCTCTCTCCCCACCGAAGAGGCCACAACCACCAATCTACTCCCCAGCTTAACGGACTATTGTCGTCGAAATCGGCGACGGTTATCCCGTCAGATGTATCTCCGGTACCGAGGGATAGCATGTGGATGTCAGAAAGGTTCGAAACACACTCCTGAGATAATGCTTCGGTAAGTGCTGTCATGACAGGATTGTTGGCAAAAACGCCTCCGTCTACGAAATAACCAAAATCTGTGCCATTGGCTTGAATATGATGTGGCGGAAAATAGGTCGGAGCCGCTGACGTAGCCAAAGCCGCATCAACCATAGAGATATCACGGAAAGGATTTTCTTGCAGATTGGAAAATGTACATGGTAGCCAGGATTGGGCTTTTTCATTCCAAAGCTGGGCAGCATTAATGGCGATAAAGCGTTCCGAGCCGGATAACCGGGCGTCTGAAAAAAATGCCTTTAGAATTTTTTTCAGACCATCGCTGTAATATCTTGAGCCTATAGCACCTGGCCTTCCAAGCCTCTTGTCTTTTGCAGCAGAAGGCCCTTTCGTTCTGCTTGTACCCTGCGATAATAATCCATTCGGTTCAAAGAATTGACCACACTCATTTCTGTACAGGTCAATCATTTTCGAGGCAGAAATATTTTTTGCCATACCTTGTGACAAGATCCCTCCTGTAGACATACCGGCAAACCCACCTGTTTTTTGAGTAACCTGAAATTGGCTATCGAGGTCTTCGATAAGTTTGCTGGTTTGAGAATCATGCATTCTAGCCTGACAGGCATACTGCAAATTCAGACTATGGATTTTAAAAATCTCAGCGCCCTTATGTCTGTACAAATCAATCATGTCTGAAATAGGAACACCGTGTGCCATACCCAGCGCCAATAGTCCGCCTGTGGATGTTCCGGCAAATCCATTGGCTCTTTTAATAATCTGAAATTTGTTATCAAGATCTTCGATAAGTCTGGCGGTCAGCAAACCACGAATTCCGCCGCCATCACAGCAAATGATTTTAAAACTCATGATAGGATTCCTGTAAAACCTGTCAGAACTCAGGCGTGCTTGTTTGTGAGGAGATGTGATATTGGTGAGTTTCGATATCAATAAGCATGATAATTCAGCGAGCTGTAACGTCTGATAAACGGAAAACGCGATACTTGCCGCCTTTCAAGATTGAACTGGCTGGCGATATTAAGCGCCGACAAGAAGCAATATTTTCTGTGCCGGGCTTGTTGGCTTGTTGCTATATCGCATTACACCGGTCTGACTTCCAGCGTGATCCCATTAACAGCAATGATTTCAACTTCAGTATTGGCTGCCAGCTCGTGGTCACAATGGATACGCCAGCTACCGTCAGCCAGTTTGATCCGGCTATAGCCATTTTCGGTGTCTGCGGTCAAGCGGGCGTGTAGCCCGATTAATTGCTGATTTTTCTGATTGAGCCTCTCATCACTATTTTTGCCCGGATGGCGGCGTAGCCAGCTACGCCATGCCACCGCAGAAAGTAATGTCAGTACCGCGAACAGGATGGCTTGCAGCTCCCAGAAAGCAGTGGGAAAAACCCATGTGATTAGGGCGACAATCACGGCGGCAATGCCTGTCCACAGTAAATATCCGCCCGTTCCCAGCAGTTCAGCAATTAATAGCAGCCCACCAAAACAGAGCCAGAACCAACCCGGTTGAATGGCTATCTGTTCAATCATAATGCGTTACCCTACTCGCTCTTCTTGCTTTCATTAATTAACTCGGCAATGCCGCCCACGGCGCCCATCAGATTACTGGCATCCAGCGGCATCATGATCACTTTACTGTTGTTGGCAGCACCAATACTGGTGAGAGCATCGGTATATTTCTGGGCAACGAAGTAGTTAATTGCCTGCATATTGCCGTCTGAGATAGCATCTGAAACCATTTTTGTCGCCCGCGCTTCCGCTTCTGCGGCACGTTCACGGGCTTCCGCTTGCAGGAACGCTGACTGGCGCTCACCTTCCGCTTTCAGGATTTGAGACTGTTTTTCGCCTTCTGCTTTCAGAATCGCCGCCTGACGAACCCCTTCGGCTTCGAGAATATCAGCACGTTTGGTACGCTCTGCTTTCATCTGAGCGTTCATCGCAGAGATCAACTCCTTCGGTGGACGCACGTCGCGGATTTCAATACGGGTGATTTTTACCCCCCACGGATTGGTGGCTTCATCGACGATGGTCAGCAAGCGGCTATTGATGTGATCGCGTTGGGACAGCATTTCGTCCAGCTCCATTGAACCCAGCACAGTACGGAAGTTGGTCATGGTCAGGTTAATGATCGACAGTTCGAGATTACTGACTTCATAGGCCGCACGCACCGGATCAACGACCTGAATAAAGCAGACAGCATCAATGGTGACGTTGGCATTATCGCGGGAAATGACTTCCTGTGATGGAATGTCTAACACTTGTTCCATCATGTTGATTTTACGGCCAATGCGATCAATAAACGGGATCAGGATATGCAGCCCCGGCGTCAGGGTACGGGTATAACGGCCGAAACGTTCTACCGTCCACTGATAGCCTTGTGGAATCGTTTTCACGCAGGTAAAGACGATCACAACGGCAATGACGATCAGAATGGGCACAGCACCAAAAGAGAATAAGTCCATAACATTTCCTTTTAATCAATAAAGTAAGGAGTACATCTGCCGACGGTATTTCAAGGCCAGCGCATCTCCCGCTCCCAGTGCAGAGATGATATCCATCAAGGATTTTTTCACTTCATCCTCGCCGGCGGACAGGTCTTTTTTCAGAAAGCCGAATAATAATTCTAGCGCTTCTTCATTACGTCCGACTTCATGCAGCTTCGCCGCCAGTTGAATCGCCAGTTCGGTATTTTCTGGTTGCGATTCCATGTCTTGCAACAGTTGCCTGATTTCAGGTGAATCTGCGGCTTGCCGGTGTGATTCGATCACGGTCAATAAATCATGATAACGCGAGTCTTGCTCTGTTGATGAAATTGTCCCCAGTACTTTTTGTGCTTCTTCCGGGTGATCGAGCGAAATATAGACCTCAGCCAGCAGTAAACTCAACTCAGTATCCTGTGGGTCAGCCTGATGTGCCTCTTTCAGTAAAGGCAGGGCTTGCGCGCTTTTGCCTTCAGCCAGCAGTTCTCCCGCTTGTTCCAGCGGTGATTTTTCCGGCAATTGAAGAACTTGGGCGAATATTTTCCTGACGTTTTCGTCGGTCTGCACTCCCTCAAAACCCTGCACCGGGCGGGCTTCACGCACAAAAAGCACAGTAGGGATAGAACGGACGCCAAATTGTGCCGAAATATGCCCCAGTTGATCACAATTGACTTTCGCCAGAATAAATTGCCCGGCGTATTCATGGGCAAGTTTATCAAGCGTCGTTTCTAATTCATGACAATGCAGATCTTGGGGTGACCAGAAGTAAAATACCACGAGCTGAGTTAAAGATTTTTGAACAACCGGCGCGATATTCGCTTCATTGATATGAATAATCTGCACAGGGTTGTTGTTAGCATTTATTGTTGGTTCCATGGTCTCTCTCTTGAATTCGTGATAAGCAGACGTTTTTCAGGCGGTAGTTTGCAATCTATAAGCATACATAAGGCTGGAACAGTGTTTTTTCAATCTCATTTTTACCAATATACCTATCCTCTTTCAAAATGCCTCTTATTATCTCTCCGTGAAACGCAGAGATATAAACACTCACATTATTTTGTAAGCGGCAATCTGGAGCGAAATTGGTATATTTATTTTTGCCACTTTTTACTGCCAATATAGGAAGATCTTATCCATTAACCTTGCGGGCAGCAGGCGGCGAAGCACCGTGACAGCATGGGTTAATAACGTCACAGGATAGCGCAATTTAGGCTTGGGGCTTTCCAGTGCATGAACTAATTGGATGACAACATCGTCAGGAGTCAGTGTGAAGCGACACGCAATGGTTGGATTTTCCACCGGATGCTCACTTTCCGTCTGATTCACATTGGCGGTAAAACGCGTCTTAATCGGCCCCGGCTCGATCAGACTGACTTTAATTCCTGTGCCGAACAACTCCAGCCTTAACGCATCAGACCAAGCTTCAAGCGCGAATTTACTGGCAGCATAGGCACCACGCCCCGGCGTAGAGATTAACCCCATCACTGAACTGGTTTGGACTATTCGTCCTTCGCCATTCGCCCGAATAGCGGGCAGCAGCAGGCAGGTTAGCTGATGGGTGCCGAAGAAATTGGTGGAAAACTGTTTTTCCATCTGTTCACGGGAAACACTCTCTAATGGCCCGTAAACACCGAAACCGCCATTATTGAACAACCCGAACAACCGGCCGTGCGTCAGTTCAATGACGTGTTCAGCGGCTTTCTCAACACTTTCTTTACTGTCTAAATCCAACTCAACCGGCTCGAAACCTAATTCGCGCATATGCGCTAAATCAGCCGATTTACGGCAGGCCGCCAAAACACGGTAGCCGCGTTGATGAAGTGTTTTGGCGGCCGCTAAACCGATACCGCTGGAACATCCCGTTATAAGAACCGCTTTTTGCATAAATTCGAAATCCGTTGGATATGCTATTAATATATGAATATTTTTAATTTGGGTGCATGTTTATCAGTGGACGTAAGCCGATAGCTTGCCGGACATCCAATCAGCGATAAAAGGCTGTGCAGCAAGATTTGGGTGCAGCCCGTCATCCTGCATCCAATCGGGTTTGATTGCAACGTGCTCCATGAAAAAGGGCATCAAGGGAATTTGGTTGCGTTCTGATAACTCAGGGTAAATTTGGGCAAAAGATTCCGTATAGCGTTTGCCATAATTGGGCGGAATACGGATTTGCATCAAGAGTGGCTGAGCTTTGGCTTGCTTCACCAACGAGACGATTTTTTGCAGATCCTGCTCTGTTTGCTGGATGGAGAAACCACGCAGGCCATCATTAGCACCGAGTTCGATCAGAACCCACTTTGGATGATACGTTTTCAGTAACTCAGGCAGGCGCTCAAGCCCCTGAGCGGCGGTATTCGCGCTGATACTGCCATTAATAATGGTTGTCTTACGGCCGGATTGCTGCCATTTGTCTGCCAGAAGCGTGGGCCAGGATTGCTCAACAGGCAAACGATAACCGGCACTGAGGCTATCTCCCAAGATCAGCAGAGTATCTGCCGCGATGACTCTTGCACTGCATAACATCAATAAGAAAAGGAAAAATACATGGCTGTAGAAGGTATTCTTGAAGTTCATAATCTCACCAAACAGGTCGGCCAAGGGGAACAGGTCATTAATATATTGCAAGGTGTTGAGCTACTTGTCGAGCCAGCGCAGACAATTGCCCTGATTGGTGAGTCAGGTTCAGGCAAATCAACCCTGTTGGGGATTATCGCCGGTCTGGATGATGGCAGTTCAGGAGAAGTGCATTTGTTGGGGCAGAATGTCAGCCGGATGAATGAAGAACAGCGGGCAAAATTACGGGCAGAAAATGTCGGTTTTGTTTTCCAGTCGTTTATGCTGATCCCCACCTTGAATGCGTTAGAAAATGTTCAGCTCCCGGCGCTTTTGCGTGGAGAATCTGAAAACCAGAGCCGCCAGCAGGCGAGCGAATTGCTCGAACAACTCGGATTGAGCCAACGTTTGAAACACATGCCCGCCCAGCTTTCAGGCGGAGAGCAGCAACGTGTTGCACTTGCCCGCGCGTTCAGTACCCACCCTAAAATTCTGTTTGCCGATGAGCCGACCGGCAATCTTGATCGCCAAACCGGTGATCGCATCGCAGAACTGCTTTTTTCACTGAACCATGATTATGCCACTACGCTGATTCTGGTCACGCATGATAATCAACTGGCAGCCCGTTGCCAGCGCCGTTTACGTCTGGTGGATGGAAAATTGCGGGAGGAAGCATGATTTGGCGCTGGTTTTGGCGTGAATGGCGCACTCCGGCGCTATTGATTGTCTGGCTGTCCCTGACACTGGCGGTGGCTTGCGTACTGTCATTGGGGCGCATTGGTGATCGCATCGATCAGAGCGTTCATTACCAGAGCCGCGATTTTCTGGCAGGCGATCTGGTACTGCGTGCATCCTATCCGGTTGATGAAAGCTGGTTGCAACTGGCACAGGAAAAAGGGCTGACATTAAGTCGCCAAATTTCGTTTTCAACCATGACATATGCGGGGGATGTGCCGAAGCTGGCTGACGTCAAAGCGGCGGATAAATATTATCCACTGTATGGTGAACTGGAAACCAAACCCGCAGGATTAAAAGCGGAAAAAGGCACGGTGCTGGTCGCGCCGCGTTTATTGGCACTGCTGAATATCAACGTCGGGGACAATCTTGATGTGGGTGATGCCACTTTAAAAGTCAGCGGTGAACTAATCCAAGAGCCGGACAGCGGTTTTAACCCATTGCAGATTTCTCCCCGCATCCTGATCAATATTGATGATGCCAGAGCGACAGGTGCCATCCAGCCCGGCAGCCGCCTGACTTATCGCTATATGTTTGCCGGTTCGCCAGCGGCGGTTCAGGCATTTCAGCACGTGATCGATCCACAATTAAAAGCCGACCAGCGCTGGCTGACGCTGAAACAGGATAACAGCCCACTGGCACAATCCATCGAACGCGCCAAGCAGTTCCTGCTGTTGTCCGCATTGCTGACGTTATTGCTGGCGGTGGCTGCCGTTGCGGTTTCCATGAGTCATTATTGCCGCAGCCGGCACAATCTGGTGGCAATCCTGAAAACACTGGGGGCAGGGCGTTGGGCATTGCGCCGCTGGATCATCGGGCAATGGTTGGTGATCTTGCTGGCGGCGACCGTTGTCGGTTCTATGCTGGGGCTGGCATTTGAAGCGATATTGATTCGGGTACTGGCGCCGATGCTGCCGAAAATGTTACCGCAAGCCGGGTTCTGGCCGTGGATATGGGCCATTGGCGCACTGTTCAGTATTGCCCTGCTGGTGGGTATCCGCCCTTATCGTCAACTGATGGCAACCCAGCCATCAAGGGTATTGCGCAGTGATGTTACCGCGAATATCTGACCGTTACGTTATTATCTGCCAGTGGTCGCGTTGCTTATCACCGGGGGATTAGTCCTGTTGGCAGGCACTGAGCCGCTGCTATGGTCATTGCTGGCAGGCGTTCCGGTTGTGGCTTTGTTATTGGCAATCTTCGGCTGGAGTGGTTTGTGGTTGCTGCGGCGGATGACATTTCGCCAGTTGAGCCTGCGTTTAGCGGTCAACCGGTTACTGTGCCGCCCATTCCAGACCATGACACAATTGGCGGCATTTTCCCTTTCCTTCATGCTGCTGGCATTGCTGGTGATGGTGCGGGGGGATTTACTGAGCCGCTGGCAGCAACAGTTGCCACCCGATAGCCCGAACTATTTCCTGCTCAACATGACCCAGCCACAAATCCCTCAGGTCAATGAGTTACTGGCAAAATATCACGTGAAGCCAACGGAATACTTTCCGGTGGTGCTGGCACGTTTGACGGAAATTAATGGTCAGTCTGCGCTGGAATGGGCAGATAAAAAGCACCCCAAAAGTACAACGGTGCGTCGTGAACTGAATTTAACTTGGGTAAAGCGCTTACCGCCGTTTAATACACTGGTCGAAGGTAGCTGGCCACCGAAATCAAAAGAGGTTTCGCTGGATCAGGGTGTTGCAGAACGGTTGCAGATTCATATCGGGGATAAACTGACTTTTACGGGCGATACGCGAACGTTTCAGGTGACTGTCAGCAGCCTGCGCAAAGTAGACTGGGAAAGCCTGCACCCGAATTTCATTTTTATCTTTGATAAAGAAACGCTGGAAAACCAGCCTGCAACATGGCTGACCAGTTTTCATTATTTGGGTCATGAAAACTGGCCTGGCGATAAAAACAGATCTGGTGATGGCAAAATGCTGACGGAGCTGAATCGTCATTTTCCGACCATCAGTATGTTGGATATTGGCGGCATGATTAAGCAGATTCAGGGCATCTTGCAGCAGGTCAGCCGGGCACTGGAAATTATGGTCGTATTGGTGATGCTGTGTGGCGGTTTGCTGTTACTGGCGCAGATTCAGGTTGGCATGAACCAAAGGCAGCTTGAGCTGGTGGTTTATCGCACGTTGGGTGCCAGCAAGCCATTGTTGCGCCGTACATTATGGAGCGAATTTGCCTTGCTTGGTTTTATGGCAGGTCTGGCAGCGGCATTCGGTGCCGAAATTGCACTTTGGCTGTTACAAACCAAAGTGTTTGAATTTCCGTGGCAACCGCAGTGGCAAATGTGGCTGGTGTTACCGCTTATCAGCAGTGCCTTACTTTCACTGTGCGGTGGTTGGTTGGGTATCCGTTTATTGCGCAGGCAAGGGCAATACCGGCGTTTGCCTGAATAAACCGTCTGTGTTGCAACTTGCAAAACAAGATGAATATCTATCCCTCCCCGCAAAGCGGGGAGGGATAAGACGCATTTTGCAAGGCAACTGGGCATCCAGAGAGGGACTTCAATGGGTTATTTTATTCAGCCTCAACTGAATGGAAGTTCATTTTTTGGCTGGGCGGTTTCATCATCAG
>JAIRVT010000006.1 GCA_031253755.1 Enterobacteriaceae bacterium | reverse complement strand
CCAGTGATTAAGCAAAAAAATACCCTCATAACCTGATAGTGATGAGGGTATTTTGAATCAACCTGAAGATCAGTCAATCGAAACCGATTAGGCAATTCCTTAACTGAATGGTGTTACCTCTTAGGTTGGATTATTTTTATACCTGCTTTTTTGTCAACTTTAGTTTCAATCGTCAATATGGTTTGGAAACATGGGGTGAAAGGGGATGGCCTTAGTGCAGTGTTAAATGATTTTTTAAGAATGATGGCTGAGATGGTCAAATTTAACACATCATTTTTGGATTTTTTTTGGAAATATTCTCCAACACCCGATCATGTGGTTACTATTACAGGAGCAAGCGTCAGCTTTTGTATTATCTATTTGCTCATGTTTGTTGGTTTGGCGATGAGTGCTTCCGGTGTAAGAATACATCGCCAATTCAAATTTGTTAAAGAACAAATTGAAGATAGCCTAATCCTTGAAAAAGCGAAAGAAAGCGGGGTGACTAAGGAACAGTTGGAGGCTAAAGTTGAGTTTCCACGCCATTCATTATTCAGTCAGGTGTTTACTCTTTATATTTCGCCTATTGTTATTGGCGCAATTGCTTATTTTTTATCGAAATTATTAGGCTGGTAATACTGACAGCAGGCTGCGGAAGGGGTTAGCTCCGCAGCTTATCGATACCCCAGAAATGAATCGAAAACTTGTAGGGTAATATTTTTCCATAAGGATAGACCTTATAAATTTAATTCGGTGAATTTTAATTAATGTAATTAATTTATATTATGATTCATGTTTTCTTTTCTCCATTTATTTTTCGATAAAATAGATTTTATATTCTAATTAATAACATTAATTATTAATTTAGACGCTACAAAATAACTCATTATTCTGTAGATAATAGTCATGGTGATTATTCAGATAATATATTATCAATTATTTTCTGTGCATCGATAAGATTATCTCCGGCAAAAAGGTTACAGCGATTGAGTAAATAATAGAGTTGATAAATCGGTTGGCGCTCAATGAAATCTGCTGGCAATGGCCAGACACTTTGATAACCGTCAAGAACTTGCAAAGGTAACTCCGGGTAGAAAGGAAGCATAGCAAGATCGCACTCACGATCACCCCAATAACATGCCGGATCAAAAGCAGTAGCACTGTTGCCATTTAATGAGGCACAATTTGTTGGCCATAAATCACCATGTAGCAGAGAGGGTTTAGGTTGGTGAGCGTGTAATTTGTCACTGATTTTTTGGACAATGGAATCAATGTTGCCAAATATCATTCCCTTATCGGCAGCGAGTTGTAATTGCCAGCCAATCCGTTTTTCTGCATAAAACTGGTTCCAGCGTTTCTGCCAGCCATTGGGTTGTATTGTCGTGCCAAGCATATTGTCAAAATCAAAACCAAACTTAGGTTGGTCATTCCATTGATGTAGCCTGGCAAGTTGTTGACCAAAGCAATACGCATTATGAGCATTAAAGGGTTTTATAGGAAGGTATTCCAGTAAAAGGAAACTGTGATTGCGGTCATATCCAACACCATAAACTCCGGGTACGCGTGTTGTTTTACTACGGGCTAATAATTCTAACTGTTCTGCTTCTGTTTTAAAAACCGTTAACATCTCTTTTGTATTGGATTTAACAAAAATATGCTGATCTCCATACTCAATAAGCCACGACAGGTGGATATCGCCTCCTGACAACTCTTTTTTATTGCAGATTTCAGCCTCACCAAAATGTTCACTTAATAGATGGCTAACAGTTTGCCACATGATTCACCTCATTAAGTTGACAAGCACTGTGCTCATATTACATACAGATGCAGTGATTGAACAGATTAAAAAATAATTTAAATGTGAATTAATAGGGCTAACATTCATCAGGTATGTATAGCTTCGTATTTGATTGGTTTGAAGACATCACAATGATAAGGGCGAAAAAATATTTTTGGTCAGTTTTCTGTGTTTTTTCATTCTGGCTAATTTTATTTGGTCATAAATAACCGCAAATGTGAAGAAAATGGCCTGAATGATAACAATACATGCGCCTGTTTCACCGTCAATATGGAAGCTGATTATGGTGCCCAGAACACTTGATGTGACAGAGGCTATTATGGCAACAATCAACATGCGGTCAAAGTTCCGGCAAAGCATAAAAGCGATAATGCCGGGAGAGATCAGCATCGCAATCACGAGAATAATACCAACAGCCTGTAATGAGGCAACAATAGTTAACGCTAAAAGGGACAGTAAACCATAGTGAAGGCGCTTGACCGGCAGGCCGACAATTTTTGCCTGATTGGGGTCGAAGCAATAAAGCATGAAATCCTTGCGTTTCAGCAAGATCACCACCAGAGTAAACCCGGCAATGCCGAGTGTTTGGATGAATTCATCCTGAGTAATTCCGAGTATGCTACCAAACAGAATGTGAGTCAGGTGCTGTTCAGTGTCTATACGGGTGAAGAGCACCAAGCCAAGTGCAAACATACCGGAGAATACTATTCCCATGACGGTGTCTTCTTTAACCCGGCTGTTTTCTTTCAGATACCCTGTTGCAATTGCACAAAATATCCCTGAAAGAAACGCGCCGATGACCAGTGGAACACCCGCAACAAATGCCAGAATGATACCGGGTAAGACGGCGTGGGAAATGGCATCGCCCATCAGTGACCAGCCCTTTAGTACTAAATAACATGACAACACCGCACATACTGTTCCTACAACGATGGATGCCAAAATAGCACGCTGCATAAAATCATACATAAAAGGTTCTGTAATAAATTCAATCAATGTATTCATAAATGCTCTTCCTGAACTAAAGCCTGAGATTCTTTTCTGGCGCGTTTACGGGAGGCCAACATGCCATGTTTCGGTGCAAAAAAGAATGCCAGTAGAAAAACTAATGTCTGTATTGTGACGATGACACCTCCGGTTGCACCATCAAGGAAATAACTGATATAGGCGCCGACGCAACTTGTTATGGAACCGATAGCCACCGAAATGACAAGCAGATGTTTAAAACGGTCCGTCAGTAAGTATGCCGTTGCACCGGGTGTGACCACCATTGCAATAACCAGAATCGCGCCGACGGTTTGTAAGGCAGCGACAGTGCAGGCACTTAATAAGGTGAAGAAAATAATTTTCAGGCGTAGTGGTGATAAACCGATAGAACGGGCATGAACTTCATCAAAGAAAACAACCAGTAAATCTTTCCAGAGCAGCATCAGAACCACAAAGAATACCGCAATAATAATTTCTACCTGTAAAACATCTTCATCCGCAATAGCTAAAATATTTCCGAGAATAATGGTCTGGACATTAACGGAAGTCGGGTTTAATGAAACAATCAGTAATCCGGCAGCAAAGAATGTCGAGAAAATAAAACCGATCACCGCATCTTCACGTAATCGCGTAATGTGGCGTACCAATGTCATGGATAATGCTGCGAGCATACCGGTAAAAAAGGCACCCGCGGCATAAGGTAATCCGAGTGCATATGCGCCTGCCACACCGGGCACAACGGAATGAGAAAGGGCATCTCCCATCAATGACCAGCCTTTTAGCATCAAATAGGCGGATAAAAAAGCACAGACAGCACCGACAATCGCACTGACCCACATGGCTTTCACCATGTAGTTATAATTAAAGGGTTGCAGCAATAATTCCATCATAGCTGGCTGTCCTTCTGTTTTTGGCTTTGTCGCGGCGGAATATAATGGTCATGACCATAGAAGACAGCGGCGCGTTCATCATCAGTGATCACCGTCAGGGAACGAGGATCATTATCATCATGAAGCTCAGCGCCGGAAAGGTTGATATGACGTAAGACACCACCAAACGTTGCTTCTAAATTCTTCTGAGTGAATGTTGTTTCAGTCGGACCGCTGGTCAGGATAGTGCGATTGATCAAAATCACATGGTCACAAAATTCGGGTACACTGCCGAGATTGTGTGTTGACACCAGAATTAAATGCCCCTCATCACGTAAATCACGCAGCAAATCAATAATGGCGTTTTCTGTTTTAACATCGACACCGGTAAAAGGTTCGTCTAATAGCAAAACTTTTCCTTCCTGAGCCAATGCGCGTGCTAAAAATACCCGTTTTTTTTGCCCACCGGAAAGTTCACCAATTTGTCTGTCACGAAGTTCGAACAACCCAACACGTTCAAGTGCGTTGTTTACAATTTGATGGTCAATTTTACGGGGCCTGCGCAGAAACCCCATTTTGCCGTAGCGCCCCATCATCACAACATCAGAAACCAATACCGGGAAATTCCAGTCTACATCTTCGGTTTGCGGAACATAGGCGATGATATTTTGTTTTAATGCTGTTTTGATGGATTGCGCATTGAGCGTCACTTTTCCTTTAGAAGGCGTGACTAACCCCATAATCGTTTTGAATAATGTGGACTTGCCGCTGCCATTCATACCGACCAGCGCACAAATTGTGCCGCCAGTAATATCAAAACTGGCATCGTAAATTGCGGTATGCCCGTTATTGTAAGTGACGGTGGCGTTATCAACCAATAAATGCGGCTGTTCAAATAATGATGAGCGTTTCATTGATTAAATCCTTTTGCGATAGTGTCTACCGTGGTGTTCAGCAGATCAATATAAGTCGGCACCGGGCCTTTTGTTGTCGAGAGCGAGTCAACGTAAAGTACCCCACCATAGCGAACATCAGTTTCTTTACTGACCTGTTTTGCCGGTTTATCCGAAACCGTACTTTCACTGAAAACAACCGGGATTTTATGCCTTATAACGGTATCAATGGCGCGGCGAACCTGTTGCGGTGTGCCTTGAGCTTCAGCATTGATGGGCCACAGATAAGCCTCTTTGAAACCATAATCCTGAGTCAGATAGCTGAAAGCACCTTCGCTGGTTACCAGCCAACGTTCATGTGCCGGAATGCGGGAAAGACGCGCCCTTAATGGCGCATCCAGCTTGGCTATTTTCTCGGCATAAATTTTTGCATTGCGATGATAAACTTCTGCATTTTTGGGGTCGTGTTTGATTAAGGCGTTTCGAATATTTTCAATATAAATGAGTGCATTATTCGGCGACATCCAGGCGTGAGGATTGGGATTTTGATTGTAAGGGCCTTCCCGGATGGGCAGTGGTGTAATTCCCTCAGTAATAACCGCCACAGGGATCTCCTGCATATTTTCAAAAAAGCGTTCGAACCAACGTTCAAGATTCAACCCATTCCAAAGGATCAGGTCAGCTTGCTTTGCTTTGATAATATCTTTCGGTGTCGGCTGATAATCATGAATTTCAGCTCCGGGCTTGGTAATCGATTCTACAATGGCCGCATCGCCTGCGATATTTTGAGCCATATCCTGAATAATAGTAAATGTAGTGACGACGCGAAATTTGTTATCAGCACAGGCTTGTTGGCTGAATAAAGTGAATGCGAAGAGGGTGACGACCATACTGAGCACTGTGATAACAGGAAATGAATGTTTTTTGTTCATTATGGCAATACCTTATTTGTTATATATGAATTATTGATAATGATTATCAATATCATTTTTGTAAAGTCAAGGGAATACCAGAATATGCTAATAACTTTACGAATTCTCTTGATGAGCCTGCTGTATCTGAAATGACGCTTTGAATAAAAAATAGTATTAAGTTCAGTATGCTAAGCTGTATTGAATATAATGACTTTAATTTATTTTAATAGGAAATATAAATTTATTTTCATTTTATCCGTAATATTATATATGCTTTATAAAATTAATTTCTATTTAGGAGCATTTTCGTGAGATTAAAGTTTATTCATGCTCATGTTTTTTTAGTGTTATTGTTAACGGGATGTGTAAATCAGGAGGCTCAGCAAGTAAGAAATGATAAACCTTCAATATCCAGAGGCATCTTTAGTAATAATAATGATATTTTCGGTTCTCGCAGCGTAACAAATAAAAATAAAATAACACCATTCGATAGTTTTATTGAGCAAGCATCAAGGCGTTATGGTGTTGATGAAACATTGATTAAAGCCATCATTCAAGTGGAATCGGGTTTTCGCCCGGAAGTTATCAGTAAATCCAATGCTGTTGGTTTGATGCAAATCAAAGCGGCGACAGCAGGGCGGGATGCTTATCGGTTAAAAGGAAAATCAGGGCAACCGACTCTGCGAGAGCTGAAAGATCCTGCCACTAACATTGATCTTGGCACGGCTTACATCAGTATCTTGAAAAAACAACATCTGGAAGGAATTAACAATCCTGAGACTTTATATTACGCGACGATAGTTGCTTATGTTAATGGTGCAGGGGCATTATTGAGGACGTTTGACTTAAACCGCACACTGGCCATTAATAAAATCAACCGACTGACGCCAGATGAATTTTATCAGTATGTTCAGAATAATCATCCGGCACCACAAGCACCGCGTTATTTATGGAAAGTAAGAAATGCTTATCACGCCATAAACTAGTGTGATTTTTGGCATATTTTGAATAGGTATAATCAGGAGAAATCAATGTCATTAAAACAAGAAAAAAGAAGGCCTGAATTTATCCAGCACTGGACACAAAATGAGGAAGAGGAGGGGGGCAGCATACCCTGATAGTGACGAAATTTTTACTATCGGTTCTGCACTGGGTGAATCGTTAGGGTTGACGAAAATAGGTATTCACCATGAACGTGTATTACCAGGACGTAGAACGTCTTATCCACATGCAGAAAAAGATGAAGAAGAATTTATCTATGTTCTCGAAGGAACACCCGATATATGGATTAATGGCGAATTATATCGGTTAGCGCCCGGCGATGCAGTGGGATTTTCGGCTGGCACGGGAATTTGCCATACAGTTATCAATAATACTGAAACAGAAATTCGGTTATTGGTTGTAGGGGAAAAGAGTAAACCACAGAATAAAATTTGGTATCCACTCAATCAAGAACATCAAAAAAAACCGACCTGATGGTTGGGATTCACCGCCTGAGCAAGTATTTGGTGATCATGATGGCAAACCGGATAAAAATAGATAATTTTTAGTATATTAATAGGTTAAGAAAGGGCTGTTCCTTTGCCCTTTTATAAGGTGACAGTAAAGCATCTTGATGTTTTTTAAAAATAAACTGAAATTTAGTATTATATTAATATAGTAATAATATTTTCAATTATATATTTTAGTGGGGAATTATTATTTTGAAAAATTACCCATGATATGGCTTATTCTCGTTAAATTTTGTGGCCATTGTTTATTAAGCCGAATATAGAAGCCATAATTATAAATGGTTTTTAAAAATAGTTGAAAGCATTCAAGATTTTCTATTATGCAAATTTTATGAAAACGATCTAACTTCTTAGGAAGCAAGAATACTGCCGGAAAATTTGAGTTCAAATCCGTAAAGGGATTTTCAGCATCATCTCCGTGATGTATAAGATTGCCTCCTGGGTATTTAAGTCTGGCATTAAGTTCTCTTATTATTTTTTTTGTGCGTTCAGTCAATATGCCCATATTAGGTTCCATTTTTGTACTTCGAGAATAGCAGGGAACTTGTTGTGGAGATATTAAATTATCTTCTTGGCCATATTTTTCGAAATTAAAGCCAATCGTAAAAAGATCATAGTCTGCTGTCAAAGGCATGTTAGTCTGAGGGCATCCTAGAACTTTCATGGATTCTCTTCGTGAATTATCTAATATATGATGGAATTTAAACCTTTCTTCTTTAGAGTTTTTATCAGGAGAGCGTTGAGTTGCCAGATATCTGAATTGTGAATTTGATGGGCCTTGTGATGATATTGCAGAATAAATATTTTCTTGGCTGGTTTTTCTCATAGCTCCGCTAGATAATAAATGTTCTATTTCACTGCTGGTACGGACTAAAGTAATTTTACGAGCATGATTTCTGTTAATGGATTCATTGATCTGTGAATTATATTTTTCAATGTTTTCACTGGAGCTGTTTGATAATTTGCTGTGTAGTTGATTAACCGGAATATATCCAGTTTGTGGGCCAAATGTTGCTGATTTTCCTTTTATATCTGCATTTTTTGTAGGATAGCCTCTCATAATTGGATAATTGGCGAATTTTTCAACTGGGCGAAAACCAATAATGTAATTATTTTCTTCGGCATATCGTTGAATTATTTTTAAATGTTCTGGGTTAAATCCTCCTAATTTATTTTCTAACTTATTAAGTTGTTCTTGAATGGATAGGGAGTTAGGCGTTATTTTATCTATTAATGAACTTGAAGTGGAACTATTTTTATCTGGCTGCCTTTTTATTGTAATTGTTCTATTAGAATTGCTTATCCAATTAAACATGATTATCACCTTGTTTTTAAATGTGTAAATTTAATTCACTTGTCTTATATTATTTGTTATTCGCAGTGAGAGCTTTTAAATGTATTTGTATATATCTATAAAATCAAGTTTATTTATTATTAGATAATTCTCTATTAAATTTAGCAATTAGTTCTTTTTGTTATTTCAGTATTAATATTTTATTTCAGTATTAATATTATAGAAAAACTGCTTCAGTTAAGAGTGAAGTCGTTGGACAAAAATCCACAATTGGATAAATGCCTATTGAGTGATAACATTCGCATCCTGAGTTAAAGCGGTGTACATGAGTCGTTTGTCATTTTGTGTACTTAACTGTGTACATAACTTGCATGGTGCAGCAAGTGCCCGCATTAACGTACTGAACCTTAAGGTAAAATATTTCATACAAGTGATCTTACGTGTGGGTCACCACTGTAGATAAGGATTTTAAATGCCTGTAATTACTCTTCCTGACGGTAGTCAACGTCAATTTGAGCACGCCGTTTCTGTGATGGATGTTGCTCTCGATATCGGTGCTGGTTTGGCAAAAGCGTGTATTGCTGGTCGCGTTAATGGCGAATTAGTGGATGCATGCGAATTAATCGAAACCGACTCTACGCTGGCTATTATTACCAGTAAAGATGAAGACGGTCTGGAAATTATCCGCCATTCATGCGCTCACTTACTGGGTCACGCCATCAAACAATTGTGGCCTGATACAAAAATGGCCATCGGCCCAGTGATTGATAACGGTTTCTACTACGATATCGATTTGGATCGCTCTTTGACGCAGGAAGATATTGAGCTGCTTGAAAAGCGCATGCTGGAACTTGCCAAAAAAGACTACGATGTTATCAAGAAGAAGGTAACTTGGCAGGAAGCGCGTGATGCTTTTGCCGCCCGCGGTGAAGAATATAAGATTCAGATTCTGGACGAAAATATCAGCCATGATGATCACCCCGGCCTGTATCACCACGAAGAATATGTAGATATGTGCCGTGGCCCTCACGTCCCGAACATGCGTTTTTGCCACCACTTTAAATTGCAGAAAATTGCAGGTGCATATTGGCGTGGCAACAGTGACAACAAAATGTTGCAGCGTATTTATGGCACTGCATGGGCGGATAAAAAACAGCTCAGTGCTTATTTATTGCGTCTGGAAGAAGCGGCCAAACGCGACCATCGCAAAATCGGCAAGCAGCTTGATTTATATCATATGCAGGAAGAAGCGCCGGGTATGGCGTTCTGGCATAACGATGGCTGGACGATTTTCCGTGAATTGGAAACATTTGTTCGTACTAAGCTAAAAGAATATCAGTATCAGGAAGTTAAAGGCCCATTCATGATGGATCGCATCATGTGGGAGAAAACCGGACACTGGGAAAACTATAAAGAACATATGTTCACCACGTCATCGGAAAACCGCGAATACTGCGTAAAACCGATGAACTGTCCGGGTCATGTTCAGATTTTCAATCAGGGCTTGAAATCCTACCGTGACTTGCCTTTGCGTATGGCTGAATTCGGTAGCTGTCACCGTAATGAACCTTCAGGGGCATTACATGGTTTGATGCGTGTACGCGGCTTTACTCAGGATGATGCACATATCTTCTGTACTGAAGAGCAAATTTTGCAGGAAGTAAGTAGCTGCATCAAAATGATTTACGATGTATACAGTACATTCGGCTTTGAGAAGATCGTTGTTAAATTATCAACTCGCCCTGAAAAACGAATTGGCACCGAAAAACAGTGGGATGAAGCAGAAGCCGATCTCGCAGAAGCACTGAAAACGAATGGTATAGAATTTGAATACCAACCGGGTGAAGGTGCATTTTATGGTCCTAAAATTGAATTTACTTTGTATGATTGTTTGGATCGCGCGTGGCAATGTGGTACTGTGCAGCTTGATTTTTCACTGCCAGCACGTTTGAGTGCTTCATATGTCGGTGAAAATAACGAACGTAAGGTTCCTGTGATGATTCACCGGGCTGTTCTCGGTTCCCTTGAACGGTTCATCGGTATCCTGACAGAAGAATATGCCGGGTTTTTCCCGACATGGCTGGCACCTCAACAGGTGGTTGTCATGAATATTACCGATGGTCAGTCAGATTATGTACAGGGATTGGTTAAAAAACTTCAAGATGCAGGCATTCGTGCAAAAGCAGACTTGAGAAATGAGAAGATTGGTTTTAAAATTCGCGAACACACTCTGCGTCGAGTGCCTTACATGCTTGTCTGTGGTGATAAAGAGGTTGAATCCGGAAAAGTTTCCGTTCGTACCCGCCGGGGCAAGGATTTAGGTAGCATAGATACCAGTGAGTTTACTCATAAACTTCTGGCAGAAATACGCAGTCGCAATCTTCGTCAATTGGAGGAATAAGGTATTAAAGGCGGAAAAAGAATTCAACCGGCGCGCCCAAATCGCATTAATGAAGAGATTCGCGCCTCTGAAGTTCGTTTAACTGGGTTAGATGGCGAGCAGATTGGTATTGTCAATCTGAGAGAAGCTCTTGAAAAAGCTGAGGAAGCTGGTGTTGATTTGGTGGAAATCAGCCCAAATGCCGAACCGCCGGTTTGTCGTATTATGGATTACGGCAAGTTCCTCTATGAGAAGAGTAAGTCAATCAAAGAACAGAAAAAGAAACAAAAGGTTATTCAGGTCAAGGAAATTAAATTCCGTCCTGGTACAGACGAAGGCGACTATCAGGTCAAACTACGCAACCTGATTCGTTTTCTGGAAGATGGCGATAAAGCTAAAATCACCCTGCGTTTCCGTGGGCGTGAAATGGCGCATCAGCAGATTGGTATCGAAATGCTTAACCGCATCCGTGACGATCTGAGTGAACTGGCAGTGGTCGAATCCTTCCCATCGAAGATCGAAGGCCGTCAGATGATCATGGTGCTCGCTCCTAAGAAGAAATAGTCAGGCAAACAAGTAATAGGCTCCAGCCTTTCGGAGGGAGTCTATTCGCCTGACTAATTCGTTGTAATTAACAATGCGAAGTGGATATTAAAATGCCAAAGATTAAAACAGTACGCGGCGCAGCTAAACGCTTTAAGAAAACCGCAAGTGGCGGTTTCAAGCGTAAGCACGCTAACCTTCGTCACATTCTGACTAAAAAATCAACCAAACGTAAACGTCATTTACGTCCAAAAGGCATGGTCTCCAAAGGTGATCTGGGCCTGGTTGTTGCTTGCCTGCCTTACGCATAAGCAAATTTTTAGATTAGAAATTAGAGACGATAGGAGAAGTATATGGCTCGCGTAAAACGTGGTGTTATTGCCCGTGCACGTCACAAGAAAATTTTAAAACAAGCGAAAGGTTACTACGGTGCTCGTTCGCGCGTTTACCGTGTTGCTTTCCAGGCTGTTATCAAAGCTGGTCAGTACGCTTACCGTGACCGCCGTCAGCGTAAACGTCAATTCCGTCAACTGTGGATTGCACGTATCAACGCTGCTGCACGTCAGAACGGCATGTCTTACAGCCGTTTCATCAACGGCCTGAAAAAGGCTTCGATTGAAATCGACCGTAAGATTCTGGCTGACATCGCTGTATTCGACAAAGTAGCATTTGCTGCTCTGGTAGAAAAAGCGAAGGGCGCTCTGGCATAAGTCAGGTTAAAAGAGGGAGCTTTGCTCCCTTTTTTACTTTTTCAAAATTATGCTTATTATTAGCCCGATTTGTTGAATCGATTAAAAATAATTGCGTTAGAGGCAGAGGAGAGTACGACAATGATGAAATTAGCCTTTTTTGGTTTCTTTTTTTACTTTCGCACCTGAAATCGGGGGCCTCGCGCGTAAGAGAAGAAACAAAAAAAGCGCTTAAGCCTCCGATGCGGAGGCTTTTTTGTTTTTGTAATCCCACAAAGATATACAAATATTAAGAGCATAATCAGAAACAACTGAAAGGCCATCTGGCCGGAGAAAGAGGAAAACGATGTCACATCTTACTGAGCTGGTTGCAGAGGCAAAAGCAGCCGTAGAAGAAGCCCAGGATGTTACCACGTTGGATTTGGTACGAGTTGAATACCTGGGAAAAAAAGGCCATTTAACTCTCCAGATGTCATCGTTGCGTGACTTGCCTGCCGAAGAGCGTCCAGCGGCAGGGGCTGTTATAAATCAGGCAAAACAGGAAGTCCAGGAAGCCCTGAATACACGTAAGGCTAAATTAGAAGCGGATGTTCTGAATGCCCGTTTGGCAGCAGAAAAAATTGATGTTTCATTGCCTGGCCGCCGTATGGAAAATGGTGGATTGCATCCTGTCACTCGCACGATTGAACGAATTGAAACTTTCTTTGGTGAGCTGGGCTTTTCTGTTGAATCCGGCCCGGAAATTGAAGATGACTACCATAACTTTGATGCTTTGAATATTCCTGCGCATCATCCGGCGCGCGCGGATCATGACACATTCTGGTTTGATGCAACGCATTTGCTGCGTACCCAAACCTCAGGAGTACAGATCCGCACGATGAAAGACCGTCAGCCGCCGATCCGCATCATTGCACCTGGTCGTGTATACCGAAATGATTACGATCAGACGCACACCCCAATGTTCCACCAGATTGAAGGCTTGATTGTTGATAAAGGCATCAATTTCACCAATCTGAAAGGAACACTGCATGATTTTTTGAATAACTTCTTCGAAGAAGATATGCAGGTTCGTTTCCGCCCGTCTTATTTTCCGTTTACTGAACCCTCCGCTGAAGTGGATGTCATGGGTAAAAATGGCAAATGGCTGGAAGTGTTGGGCTGTGGCATGGTGCATCCAAATGTATTGCGTAATGTCGGCATTGACCCGGAAGTCTATTCTGGCTTTGCTTTTGGTATGGGAATGGAACGCTTGACTATGCTGCGTTACGGCGTCACTGATTTGCGTGCTTTCTTCGAAAATGATTTGCGTTTCCTCAAACAGTTTAAATAAGGCGGGAATATTTCATGAAATTCAGTGAACTCTGGTTACGCGAATGGGCGAACCCTGCCATCAGCAGTGAAGAATTATCTGATCAAATCACCATGGCAGGTCTGGAAGTTGATGGTGTTGAAAAAATAGCGGGTCAATTCCACGGTGTTTTTGTGGGTGAAGTGGTTGAATGTGCCCAGCATCCGAATGCAGATAAATTGCGAGTGACGAAAGTCAATGTCGGTGGTGATCGTCTGTTGGATATTGTCTGTGGCGCACCAAATTGCCGTCAGGGGCTGCGGGTTGCGGTAGCTACCGTTGGAGCTGTACTGCCGGGCGATTTCAAAATCAAGGCCGCTAAACTGCGTGGTGAACCCTCAGAAGGTATGCTCTGCTCGTTTACTGAGTTAGGCATCAGTAATGATCATGATGGCATCATTGAATTACCTTTAGATGCACCAATTGGCACTGATTTACGTGATTACATGAAGTTAGATGATAATACGATTGAAATCAGCATTACACCTAACCGCGCTGATTGCCTGAGTATTCAAGGTGTTGCGCGTGATGTTGCGGTAATCAACAAACTGTCAATGATTCAACCACAGATCGATACTGTGAAACCAATGACAGATGCCACATTCCCGATTCGTGTTGATGCGCCAGAAGCCTGTCCGCGTTATTTAGGCCGTGTTATCAAGAACGTCAATATTAAGGCTGTCACACCATTATGGA
Organism: Enterobacteriaceae bacterium; assembly: GCA_031253755.1. GTDB lineage: Bacteria > Pseudomonadota > Gammaproteobacteria > Enterobacterales > Enterobacteriaceae > Xenorhabdus. Next base: position 10,823 of record JAIRVT010000006.1, on the reverse strand, counting down.
TGCGTGAAAAACTGCGTCGCGGTGGTGTTCGTTCCATTGATCCCGTGGTTGATGTAACCAATTATGTCCTGCTTGAGTTGGGGCAACCATTACACGCATTCGATTTAGACCGTTTAACGGGATCGATTATTGTTCGTTTAGCAGAACAGGGTGAGAAGTTAACATTACTGGATGGTAATGAAACGGAACTTTCTGCTGATACACTGGTAATTGCTGATGAAAAGCAAGCGCTTGCAATTGCCGGGATTTTTGGTGGTGAATATTCTGGTGTTAATACTGAAACCCAGCATATTATGCTAGAATGCGCTTTCTTTGCACCACTGGCAATTACCAGTCGTGCCCGCCGTTATGGTTTGCATACGGATGCCTCACATCGTTTTGAACGTGGCGTTGATCCGCAGCTTCAATATAAGGCGATGGAATATGCAACGCAGTTGTTGGTTGCTATTTGTGGTGGTGAAGCAGGTGAAGTTATTGATGTAACCAGTGAATCTCATTTACCGAAACCAGCGGTTATCACGCTGACTCGTCATAAATTGGATCGTCTGATTGGTCATTATATTGCTGATGAACAAGTGACCGACATCCTGACTCGTTTAGGTTGTCAGGTAACCGTTCAGGATAGCTGTTGGGCGGTTGTGGCGCCGAGCTGGCGCTTTGATATGCAGATTGAAGAAGATCTGGTTGAAGAAGTCGCTCGTGTTTATGGTTATAATAACATCCCTGATGTGCCTGTGCGTGCTGATTTGGTCATGACTTCACACCGTGAAGCAGATTTATCCCTGAAACGTGTAAAAACGATGTTGGTGGATAAGGGATATCAAGAAGCGATTACTTACAGCTTTGTCGATCCTAAAGTCCAGCAGTATTTGCATCCACAACAGGAAGCACTGATCCTGCCAAACCCAATTTCGGCAGATATGTCTGCCATGCGTTTGTCTTTACTGACAGGTCTATTGACTACTACTGCGTATAATCAGAATCGGCAACAGAACCGGGTTCGATTATTTGAAACAGGTCTACGTTTTGTGCCTGATGAAAGCGCAGAATACGGAATTCGTCAGGAATTGATGCTTGGTGGAATTATCGCCGGGAATAGGTTTGAGGAACACTGGCTGATTGAAAAACAAGCTGTTGACTTTTTCGATTTGAAAGGTGATTTAGAATCTGTTTTAGAATTGACTGGTAATCTATCTAAGATTTCCTTTAAAGCAGAAGAGCATCCGGCCTTGCATCCAGGACAAAGTGCTGGGATTTACCTGGAAAACAGTTACATTGGTTATATCGGGGTAATTCATCCAGAAATTGAGCGTAAGCTTGACTTAAATGGTCGCACAGTTGTATTCGAATTATTGTGGAATGCGCTTGCAGACCGCATAATACCTGAAATGAAGGAAGTTTCTCGCTTTCCATCAAATCGCCGCGATATAGCGATAGTTGTGCCGGAAGATTTAGCCGCAGAAGATATTCTGGCTGAATGTAAGAAAGTTGGCGTAAATCATATAGTTGGCATAAACTTATTTGACGTGTATTGTGGTAAAGGTGTCGCGGAAGGCTATAAAAGCCTTGCTATTAGCTTAATCTTGCAGGATACCTCGCGTACTCTGGAAGAAGAAGAGATTGCTGCGACCGTTAACGAATGTGTTGCTAGATTAGAACAGCGATTCCGAGCATCCTTGAGGGACTGAACTTATGGCGCTTACTAAAGCTGAAATGTCAGAAAATTTGTTTGAAAAATTGGGTATTAGCAAACGTGACGCTAAAGATCTGGTAGAAATGTTCTTTGAAGAAGTGCGTCGCTCTTTGGAAAATGGTGAACAGGTTAAATTATCTGGATTTGGTAACTTTGATTTGAGAGATAAAAATCAGCGACCAGGTCGTAATCCTAAAACGGGAGAAGATATTCCAATCACTGCTCGCCGTGTTGTCACTTTCCGTCCAGGACAAAAGCTGAAAAATAAGGTAGAGAAAGCCTTACCAACAGAATAATGTATAAAAAGGCCGCTTCAAGCGGTCTTTTTCTTTCCAATCTCCCCACCTTTACTTGCTCACCGAATTACACACCTAAGTAGTCAAAAAAATTTTTGCTCATAACTTATGAAACTCGAAATAAAGTTGATTTCCTGCTGTCTAATATCTGGAAACACTATCATTGAGTTCGTTTTTTCATCAATGTGAGCAATAAAGAGCGCTTATATGCAATTTTTTAAGCAAAAATTAGACATATCTAAAAGACCGACTATAAGTTATGGAGGTTCTTTATCCTTCACTTACGCAGATGGAGGATTACCCTAACAGGGCTTATAGCTCTCTTCTTATTGTTTTATTGTTGTTTAATTAGCATCCTTCAAAATACTTTATGCCGTAAATTGAATTAGTCTACACAAGGCGATTATGGATAATTTTTTACCATTTTCACGGCCATCAATTGGCAGTGAAGAGATTGAGGCAATAGAAGCAGTCTTACGTTCAGGTTGGATCACGACAGGGCCACAAAACCAGCAATTAGAACAGAACTTTGCCCGCATGTTTGGTTGCCGACATGCGATAGCTTTGTGTTCTGCCACGGCGGGTATGCACTTGGCGTTGCTGGCGTTAGGAATAGGCCCCGGTGATGAAGTCATCACGCCGTCCCAAACCTGGGTTTCTACTATCAATATGATTTGTCTGCTCGGTGCTGAACCGGTCATGATCGATGTGGATCGCAATACATTGATGGTGAGTGCTGATGCGGTCAGGCAAGCAATTACTCCGAAAACCAAAGCCATTATCCCTGTTCATTATGCCGGTGCTCCCTGCGATCTCGACGCGCTACGAGCGGTTGCGAAAGAAGCCGGCATTCCCTTAATTGAAGATGCCGCTCATGCAGTGGGAACCCGCTATAAAAATGAGTGGGTAGGCGAGCGCGGCACGGCCATTTTCTCTTTCCACGCCATCAAAAATATGACCTGTGCTGAAGGTGGCATGTTTGTAACCGATGATGACGAACTTGCTCAGCGTATCCGGTGTCTAAAGTTTCATGGTTTAGCTGTTGATGCATTTGATCGACAGCTTCTGGGCAGGAAACCACAGGCGGAAGTGATTGAGCCCGGTTTCAAATACAATTTATCAGATATTCATGCAGCAATGGCAGTTGTTCAGTTAAGCAAATTGACGTCCATGAATGCTCGCCGCCGGTCACTGGTGGCGCGATATTCCGCTTCTCTGAAAGATTCTCCTTTACTGATGTTGAGTGTGCCTGAGTATGCTCATGAGCATAGCCATCATTTATTTATGGTTCGTGTTGACCCAAGTATTTGTGGTATTGACCGCGATACTTTTATGGTGCGCTTAAAAGAACACAATATCGGTACAGGGTTACATTTCAGGGCGGCTCATACGCAAAAATATTACCGGGAACGTTATCCTGCTCTGTTTTTGCCGGCATCTGAATGGAACTCAGCAACACTTTGCTCGTTACCGCTCTTTCCGGACATGAGCAATGATGATGTAGACCGTGTTGTGAATGCGATATTTGACATTCTTGCGGAATATAGCTGCGGAGTATAAGAGAGTGGTATTTGGAAAAATAAAAAAAGTTTCAGTTGTGATCCCGGTTTATAACGAAGAGGAAAGCCTGCCTCAATTATTGGCAAGGACGACTTCTGCATGCCGGCAACTTGAACAGAAATATGAAATCATTTTAGTTGATGATGGAAGCCGGGACAGTTCTGCTGATCTTTTAGTTCAGGCAGCGGAAATTCCTGAGAATCACATCATTGCCATTCTGTTGAATCGTAATTATGGGCAACACTCCGCAATTATGGCTGGGTTTCATCAGGCGGAAGGTGACCTGATTATCACACTTGATGCGGACTTACAGAACCCTCCGGAAGAGATCCCCCGTTTAGTAAAAATTGCCGAAGAGGGTTACGACGTTGTCGGCACCCGGCGCGCTAATCGGCAGGATTCTTGGTTTCGTAAAAGTGCTTCCAGATTCGTCAATGCCATGATAACGAGAGCCACAGGGAGTGTGATGGGGGATTATGGCTGCATGTTACGGGCATATCGTCGCCATATTGTGCGGGCTATGTTGCAATGTCATGAACGCAGCACATTTATTCCCATTCTTGCAAATACCTTCGCCCGCAGAACAATTGAAGTTGATGTCGCTCACGCGGAACGTGAATTTGGCGATTCCAAATACGGCTTTATGAAATTGATAAACCTGATGTATGACCTGCTGACTTGCCTGACAACCGCGCCATTACGGTTATTAAGTGTTGTCGGCAGTATCATTGCGGTGACGGGTTTCCTGCTGGCGGTATTGCTGATCATTTTGCGCCTGATCTTTGGTTCTATGTGGGCGGCAGAAGGGGTCTTCACGTTATTCGCCATTCTTTTCATGTTTATTGGTGCACAATTCGTCGCAATGGGGTTACTGGGCGAATATATAGGCCGGATATATAACGATGTCCGTGCCCGTCCTCGCTACTTTATTCAAAAAGTAGTTGGAGATAAAAAGACTAAGCATAATCAGGAAGAAAGAGAATGAAAGCTGTTATTTTTGCCTATCATGATATTGGTTGTATCGGACTTAATTCATTGGTGAAAGCAGGTTTTGATATTCAGGCAGTTTTTACCCATGCAGATGATCCGAATGAAAATCACTTTTTTTCTTCTGTGGCACGTGCTGGCGCAGAATTAGGACTACCTGTATTTGCTCCGGAAAATGTAAACCATCCTCTCTGGATTGAACGAATTAGTGAAATGCAGCCGGATGTTATTTTCTCATTTTATTATCGCAACATGCTTAGTCAGGATATTTTATCGCTGGCACCGAAAGGCGCATTTAATCTGCACGGTTCCTTGCTCCCCAAATATCGTGGCCGTGCGCCGGTGAATTGGGCCATACTCAATGGCGAGACCCAAACCGGTGTCACACTGCACAAAATGGTTGCTAAAGCTGATGCCGGGGATATTGTCGCGCAACAGTCAGTACAGATTGGACAAACGGATACTTCATTGCAGGTCCACGGGAAAATCCGTGAAACGGCGGGTGAATTGCTGAATGCAATTTTGCCTCAGATTAAAGCGGATAATTATACGGCTATTGCGCAGGATGAAAGTCAGGCAACCTATTTTGGTCGCCGTACAGCCGCTGATGGCGAGATTTTCTGGCATAAATCTGCCGAAGAGATTAATAACCTTGTTCGGTCGGTAACAGAACCGTATCCCGGCGCTTTTACGTTTCTTGGCGGGCGTAAAATAACCGTCTGGCGCTCGTTTCCGCTTGACAGAACTCATGATAAACGTGCCGGCACGGTGCTTTCTACTGATCCGCTGGTTATTGCGTGTGGAAAAGGCGCGTTGGAAATTGTCAGCGGGCAAAGTGAGTCGGGAATTTATGTTCAGGGCGGTCGTCTTGCTTTGGAAATGGGCATTGTGGAGGGTGTTCAGGTTGGGCAGAAAGCCACAGCACAACTGAGCCGCCGCAAGCGCGTTCTGATTTTAGGGGTGAATGGGTTTATCGGTAATCACCTGACAGAACGTCTGTTGCAAGATGGCAATTATGATATTTATGGTATGGATATCGGCTCTTCAGCGATTGAACGTTTTATCGGTAACCCGCATTTTCATTTTATTGAAGGGGATGTCAGCATCCATACGGAATGGATTGAATATCACATCAAAAAATGTGATGTCATTTTGCCATTAGTGGCGATAGCCACACCTATCGAATATACCCGAAATCCATTGCGGGTCTTTGAACTGGATTTCGAAGAAAACCTGAAAATTGTTCGTTATTGCGTGAAATATAAAAAACGGATTATTTTCCCATCGACTTCTGAAGTATATGGTATGTGCGATGATCGGGAATTTGATGAAGATACTTCCCGCCTGATTGTCGGCCCAATTAATAAACAGCGCTGGATCTATTCGGTTTCTAAACAGCTCCTTGACCGGGTTATTTGGGCATATGGTGAAAAAGAAGGGCTGAAATTTACGCTGTTCCGGCCATTTAACTGGATGGGGCCGCGATTAGATAACCTGAACTCCGCGCGTATTGGCAGCTCAAGAGCAATCACCCAGCTCATTTTAAATTTAGTGGAAGGTTCGCCGATTAAATTGGTGGATGGCGGAGAACAAAAACGTTGTTTTACCGATATTCACGATGGCATTGACGCATTATTCCGCATCATTGAAAACCGGGATAATGCCTGTGACGGTAAGATTATCAATATCGGCAATCCAACCAATGAAGCCAGTATCCGCCAATTAGCGGAAATATTGTGTGACAGCTTTGAAAAGCATGAGTTACGCGGGTATTTCCCACCGTTTGCCGGGTTTAAGAAAATCGAAAGCAGTAGTTATTATGGTCAGGGTTATCAGGATGTTGAGCACCGTAAACCCAGCATCAAAAATGCGGAACGTCTGCTGGGCTGGAAGCCGACAATCGGTATGGAACAAACCATTGATGAAACCCTGGACTTTTTCTTGCGTGACGCAGTTGAAGAGTTAAAAAAGAAAAAATAACAGGCACAAGGGTATAGAGGATGCAGAAAGTCGGTTTAAGGATTGATGTAGATACTTATCGGGGCACCAAGGAAGGTGTACCCCAATTACTTGATATCTTACGGCGTCATCACATACAGGCCAGTTTTTTCTTCAGTGTTGGCCCGGATAATATGGGGCGTCATTTATGGCGCCTGCTGCGGCCCAAATTTTTGTGGAAAATGCTGAGATCCAATGCAGTGTCTCTTTATGGCCTCGATATTCTGCTGGCGGGTACAGCTTGGCCGGGTAGGAAAATTGCAAAAGATCTCGGTTATCTGATGAAACAAACTCTGGATGAAGGGCATGAAGTAGGTCTGCATGCTTGGGATCACCAAGGCTGGCAGGCAAAAGCCGGGCGTTGGTCAGAAGCTGAATTGGCGCAACAAGTACAATTGGGTATGGATGCGCTGGAAAACGCGACAGGGCAGCCCGTGATGTGTTCCGCCGTTGCTGGCTGGCGGGCAGATGAACGGGTGCTGGCGGTTAAACAGCAATTCGGTTTTGACTACAACAGTGATTGCCGTGGAACACATCCCTTCAGGCCATTATTGCCGGATGGCAGTTTGGGGACGGTTCAGATCCCGGTGACATTGCCGACTTATGATGAAGTTGTCGGAACTCAAGTCAGCGACGCGGAATTTAACCGTTTTATTCTTAATGCCATTAAAAATGCGCTGGGTATTCCGGTTTACACCATTCATGCAGAAGTTGAAGGTATGTCGAAATCCACTCAGTTTGAAGCGTTACTGGGAATGGTCCGGCAACAGAATATTCAGTTTTGCAAACTCAGTCAGTTATTGCCTGAAAACAGAGAAATGTTACCTGTCGGGAAGATTATCCGTGCTGATTTTCCCGGCCGTGAAGGCTGGTTAGGTTGCCAACAAGAGGTATAAAGAATTATGTTCAAGACTCGGTTAAATAGAGCCGGAGCCGTTCTGATGATGGCTCTTTTTTTTATCCTGACTTACCTGATCCCTTTGAATGGTCGCCTGTTATGGCAACCGGATGAAACACGCTATGCCGAAATCAGCAGGGAAATGCTACAGAGAGGCGATTGGGTCGTGCCTTATTTTTTGGACAATCGCTATTTTGAAAAACCTGTAGCGGGATATTGGATAAATAACCTTAGCCAGTGGATATTTGGCGATAATAATTTTGCTGTGCGTTTTGGTTCGGTGTTCTGCATTCTTGTCAGTGCATTTCTTCTTTATCGTTTAGCCATGATGATGTGGCAATGCCGCCAGACTGCGTTTGTTTCCAGCCTGATTTATCTCTCCATGTTTATCGTTTTTTCTATCGGTACTTATAGTGTCCTTGATCCCATGTTTTCATTATGGGTAACAGCGGGCATTGTCTGTTGTTACTGGGCATTAAAAGCGGATAATACCCGTGAGAAGGTTTGGGCGTGGTGCGTCTTGGGGCTGACTTGCGGTATGGGTGTGATGACAAAAGGTTTTCTGGCGTTGGCGCTGCCAGTCATATCCATGATCCCCATCACGATATATCAGAAACGTTTTTTGGAAATGGTTCGTTTTGGGCCACTTGCGGTCATTTGTGCGGCTTTAATTAGTCTGCCTTGGGTGATTGCAATTGGCTTACGGGAACCGGATTATTGGCATTATTTTTTCTGGGTAGAACATATCCAGCGTTTTGCTTCTGATAACGCCCAACATGCTGCGCCTTTCTGGTATTATCTGCCTGTGTTGATTATCGGCGTTATTCCCTGGCTGGGTTTATTGCCCGGAGGGTTAATTAAAAGCTGGAAAGAGAAAAAAACACATCCTGAAATGTTTTTTCTGCTTTGTTGGTTTTTAATTCCATTAATATTTTTCAGCATCGCTAAAGGAAAATTACTGACTTATATTTTGCCATTTATCGGGCCATTGGTATTAATAATGGCAAAATATGCGGTTGATCATGTGAATAATGGAAATATGAAGGCATTAAGGATTAATGGATTAATCAATATATTTTTTGGATTGATAGCAATATTGGCACTTTTATTTCTGGCGACAGTGTCCAAACATCCACTTTATAAACCTGATGAATGGGTTAAATGGGTAATCGGAATTGCAGCTTTTGGTTTTTGGGGAATAGTGGGTTATTTGTGTTGTATACGTAATGGAAAGTATTGGCAATGGGCTGCCGCTTGTTCACTTGTCCTTAGCCTGTCAATAGGCAGTGCGTTACCCGATAAGACCATTGATTCCAAATTGCCACAGAATTTTATTAGAAAAAATGAAAAAGAATTAGCTCAAAGCCGATATATATTAACTGATTCAGTGGGTTTGGGTTCGGCAGTGGCATGGGAATTAAAACGCAGTGATATTTATTTATTTCAGAATAAGGGTGAATTGGCATACGGGTTGAATTACCCGGATAGCAAAGATCATTATGTATCACAGGAGCAATTTCCTGCATGGCTGGCCAAAGCCCGCAAAACAGGACAGGTTGCTATGGTGTTTCTTGTGTCGGCAAACGAACAATTACCCGAATTACCAAAACCTGATCTTGTGCAACGCCAATATCGTTTTATCCTTGTCGTTTATAAGAAGTAACCATGATATGAGTTTGGGTAATATAGGGTTATTAATACTGGTGAGTTTATTAACCTGTTCAGGGCAAATTTGTCAAAAACAGGCCGTTAATTACTGGAAAAAAACGAATGCCTCATATAAAAAGACATTTGTGATGATATGGTTGGTGGGTGCGGTTTTTTTGTTGGTTATCGGGATGGTATTCTGGCTGCGTTTGCTGCAATTTCTGCCACTGAGCATTGCCTATCCTATGCTGAGTATTAATTTTGTGGTGATAACACTCATCGGTCAATTTTTGTATCGGGAAAAAGCGGGAACCAGGCACTGGATTGGCGTTTTGACGATTATGCTGGGGATTTTATTGATGAGCCTGAATCAATGAAAGGGTATTTTTGGGGATTGCTCAGTGTATTATTTATCACGTTTGCCCAGTTGCTTTTGAAATGGGGCGTTGCCCGGTTACCTGAGCTATCGTTATCGCCATATTGGCTGAATACCGAGTGGCTTTGGCTGAATCATCACTCGCTGGTGGCGATCATGGCCGGGCTGATAAGTTACGCATTTTCTATGCTAAGTTGGCTCTTTGCTCTGAAATACCTGCCATTGAATAAAGCATATCCGTTGATCAGTTTAAGTTATGTTTCGGTATACTTAATGGCGGTATTATTGCCTTGGTTCAATGAAAATATTTCGCTAATGAAGACATTCGGTATTTTGTTCATTTTATTGGGAGTCTGGTTTATCAGCAGGCCGGAAAGTCGGGGGAGCTAATTGATGGTAATAAAAATCAGATACTTTTGCTTACTATTCAGTTTGTTTCTCATTGGCTGTTCCAATCCAGTGTCTCAATCAAATTTACCGCCATTGCGTGCAGAACTTTCTGATCCGATTGTCGTGATGGCACAACTAAGAACCCAGCTTGAACAGTGGCAGGGGACACCTTATCGTTATGGAGGAATGGATCGGCGAGGCATTGATTGCTCTGGTTTTGTGTACCGTACTTTTCATGATCGCTTTAGCATCGCCTTGCCACGGACAACCAGTGAGCAGACTCAATTAGGTACACGAATCAGCAAAAAAGATTTAATGCCGGGTGATTTAGTCTTCTTCAAAACAGGCAGTGGAAAAGATAGTTTGCATGTTGGAATTTACGATATTAACAATGAATTTATTCACGCCTCTACCAGCAAAGGTGTAATGCGTTCCTCCCTTGATAATGTCTATTGGCGCCGGGTTTTTTGGCAGGCTCGCCGGATATGATCCCGAATCTCTCACAATTTTTGGTTAGTTTTTCTGTTCAAGCGTATGTTTTTCGCCAAATATAGCTTATGACGGTTATTCAACGGCATAAAAAGTTTAAAGAGAACACCTGTTATTCAGCCAGAATCAGCCGTCATACTTACTATTGAGTATTTCTCACTTGTATACCTGTTGCCTTTCCAGTCAAAGGCTTAAGCAAGTTTATTTCCGATGGATTTGCCACTCATTGCAATTTTGCTGTTCTATAAAGCCATCCGAAACCGGGAATTGCGTCCATCACTGAGCCTGATGGCTGGCTTTTTTATCAAATTTGCGCGTAAAACCTCGCCCAATGCGGGCGGGATATAAGCGCACTAATCACGCAGGAAGCGTTGATTTTTCACGCAATACATAATAGGGTGTAAAAATGAAACGCGCCTATAAATACCGGTTCTATCCAACACCAGAACAGGCTGAGTTACTCGCTCAGACTTTCGGCTGTGTGCGTTT
>JAIRVT010000084.1 GCA_031253755.1 Enterobacteriaceae bacterium | reverse complement strand
AAAGGGTTAAGCGGTATATTTTACCTGAAAAAAGAAAACGGCCCAAAAGTCGGACCGTTCGCATGTCGAAAACCCGCTACCCCATTAAATCAAAACATTCTTAACTGAATGGTGTTAACCCTTGAAGGCGTGAAAAGTTGGGAGCCAAACTGGGATGAAGTCGCGCTATCTCTCTCGGCAGATATCTCTCGTTGGCATAAAGTGACCGATAGCGAGTAAGCGTCATGTTGATGAAATCGACCGTTATTCAAAACGCCGCCATTCACAACGCGATCACTCAAGCGCCTGCCACTCAAGTCCATGAGCTTCAGGGAACGTCAGGGATTGTCCTCGATTCGTTGCGTGTGGTGTATCACGGCAATGTGGTGCTTAAACCGCTCTCGCTGACCATTGAACCCGGTGAAGTACTGGCGCTGATTGGGCCGTCTGGCTCCGGGAAAACCACTGTCCTGCGTGCCATTGCGGGTTTTGTCCAGTCTGCGGGGGGACGTATTTTAATCGGTGACACGGATGTCACTCATCTGCCGCCGTACAAACGCGGGTTGGCGATGGTGGTGCAGAATTACGCGCTGTTTCCTCACCTCAAAGTAGAAGATAACGTTGCTTTTGGCTTGCGTGCGCAAAAACAGCCCAAGATGCTGATTAAAACGCGGGTGACCGAAGCACTAAAGATTGTCGGCATGAGCGATTATGCGACGCGTTATCCGCACCAGCTGTCCGGTGGTCAGCAACAGCGCGTGGCGATTGCCCGCGCGATTGCCGTGCGGCCGCGAGTATTGCTGCTGGACGAACCGCTTTCCGCGCTGGATGCGCAGATTCGCCACAATATGGTGGAAGAAATTGCCCGCCTGCACCGCGAACTGCCTGAGTTGACGATTCTCTACGTGACACACGATCAGACCGAAGCGCTCACGCTGGCGGATAAAATCGGCATCATGAAAGACGGTTCGATGATTGCCCATGGGGAAACCCGTGCTTTGTATCATCATCCGCCAAACCGTTTCGCAGCGGAGTTTCTGGGACGCGCAAATATCCTCTCCGCCACCGCGCTGGGCGTGGCTTCTTCACCGGGGCTGGTGGATGTGAGCTGCGGCGGCTCGGTTATTCGCGCCTTTAGTCAGGGAAATCAGCATGGGCACAACAGAAGCCAGCATGGGCACAACAAGCTGCTGAGTATTCGCCCGCAACACATGAACCTGACGCCGCGCTCGGCAAACAGCAATCGTCTTAACGCCACGCTGCAATCCGTACACTGGCAGGGTGATTTAACCCATCTGCTCTGCGACGTGGCCGGTGAGGCGGTGCGTATTGTGATGACGCAGGTAGATCCGCAGCCGCAGCCGGGGGATAAGCTGGCCCTGTGGTTTGAGCCGGACGATGCCGTCCTGATTGAGGTGTAACCATGTCGCTCCTTCTGACGCCGGAGAAACCGCGCCCAACGCGGCGCCCGCTTCTGTGGCTGGCACTGCCGCTTTTGGTGCTGGCAACGCTGTTTTTCTATCCCTTACTTCTGATTGCGGAACAGGCGCTGCGTGATCCCAGTGGCGCGACGGGGTTCGATACGTTCTGGCAGGTCAATACGTTCTGGCAAGTCGTCGAATCAAAACGCTTTACCGGAGCACTGTTCAATACACTGCAAATTGCGCTGTTCGCGACGGCGGGTTGCCTGTTGCTCGGCAGTGTGCTGTCGCTGATTCTGGTGTTTATGCCTTTTCCGGGCAGTGAATTGATTGGCCGGGTGGTGGACACGTTTATCGCGCTGCCCACTTTTCTCATCACGTTGGCCTTTACTTTTATCTACGGCTCGGCGGGATTATTGAACGGAACACTGATGAATATGTTCGATTTTGACCTGCCGCCGGTGGATTTTCTCTACTCCATTCAAGGGGTGATTCTGGCGGAGATCACCGTGTTTACGCCGCTGGTGATGCGTCCGTTGATGGCGGCGTTGCGGCAAATCGACAAAAGCCAGTTGGAAGTCGCCAGCATTCTCGGTGCGCATCCGCTGCGGGTGATTGCACAGGTTATTTTTCCGGCAGCACGACCAGCGCTTCTGGCGGGAGGCAGTCTGTGCCTGTTGCTCACCAGCAATGAATTCGGCATTGTGCTATTCATTGGCGCGAAAGGGGTGAACACATTGCCGATGATGGTCTACAGCAAGGCGATTCTGGAGTCCGATTACCGTGTCGCCTGTATGATCGCGTTGATTAACATTCTGCTGTCGCTTGGGTTGTTCTTCCTCTATCGTTTGGCGGCATCACGCACGGCCATAAGGAGTTAACGATGCTGATCTGGTCACGTAAAGGGCGCATCGCGGCAGGTGTGGTGGCAACGACGCTGTTTACGGTTTTCTTCTTCCTGCCGCTGGTGGTGATTTTGATGTCCAGCCTCAGCCAGCAGTGGAACGGCATTCTGCCCAGCGGGTTTACGCTGACGCATTTCGTGAACGCGTTTTACGGTACGGCATGGGACGCATTATTTGCCAGTCTGGTGATTGGTTTTTGCGCCAGTCTTTTTGCCCTGCTGTGTGGCGTGTGGGCTGCACTGGCACTGCGTCAGTACAGCGCGAAGGCGCAAAAATGGCTGAGTATGGCGTTTTATTTGCCAAGTGCCATTCCGTCGGTTTCCGTGGGGCTGGGTATTCTGGTGGCTTTCAGTCAGGGACCGCTACAGATGAACGGTACGCTGTGGATTGTTCTGACAGCGCACTTTGTGCTGATTTCTGCCTTTACGTTCAGCAATGTGTCAACGGGGCTGGCGCGGGTGTCTGCGGATATTGAAAACGTGGCTTCAAGCCTCGGTGCTTCTCCGTGGTATCGACTGCGTCACGTCACGCTGCCGCTGTTGATGCCGTGGATGGTCTCCGCACTGGCGCTGAGTTTATCCCTCTCTATGGGGGAACTGGGCGCGACAATGATGATTTATCCGCCGGGATGGACAACGCTACCGGTCGCCACTTTTAGCCTGACCGATCGCGGTAATGTTGCCGACGGCGCTGCACTGACCATCGTGCTGGTGGCGATCACTTTATTGTTGATGATGAAACTGGAAAAAGTGGCGAAGAGATTGGGGCAAAAGTGATTTTTGCCTCTTTCGTCAGTTTTGCCTCTTTCATCGGTTTTCCGTCTGTCGTGGTGAAGCCTTTCCTGACTTGATCGATGTTAGTTTGATAAACGGTTTATTTACCGGGCTGTGGCAAGCGTTGCGGGCAGGAAAAGTTCTGTTACTGTAAAAAAGCAGCTTGAAAGACGACGGGTATAGCGGGAGCCAAGGGTATAACGGGAGCGAAGCAGATGGCATCCAACAATTGCAAACCTCAGCAAAATTTATATAACAAAATTAATGTGTTCTATATATTCCTTTCAATCAGCGCCATAGCAGGCGTTTCACTCAATACGTTTGTCAATCCGGCTTGGATTTGGCTTCACTACCTGACGAAACCCACTGCCACAGTACTGTTAGTGTGTTGGGTTCTGTTGATCCGCGTGCCGATTGCAAAGTGTTATCGCAACGCCATTGCGCTTGGGCTGGTATTTGCCGCCGTCGGTGATTTTTTTTTGATGTTACCGAAAGACTATTTTTTAGCCGGATTATTGTGTTTCCTGCTTACCCATTGTGCGTATATTTATGCCCTTAGTTGCGACGGTATTGTTGTTTCAGATATTAAAAATCATGATTTCAGTTTGAAATTTACGCTAATTCGTCCAATCCTCATCATATTTATCGTTTTTATTCTATTTACCGCCATCGCATTGTTGATATTCAGCGGGCTGCGGACGCATTTGCCGGACAGCATAAAACTTCCGGTTGCCATCTATGCGGCGATTCTGGCTTTTATGGCTGCGTTAGCGATGGTTCGTGCCATTAGTTATCAGGTTAAACATTATCAGGTTAAACATTATCAGGTGAAAAACTATCGGGTTAAACGCGCGAAATCGCCGGTGCAACAGGCAGCGAGCTGTTCCGTAAATTATGCCGCGCTTGGTGGTCTCTTTTTTGTTGTCAGTGATAGCCTGCTTGCGTATGGGCGTTTTTACTTTACAACACCGTTCAGCCCGCTTTGGGTGCTCGGCACCTACTATATCGCTCAATGGTGTTTTGCCCGCTCGGTGTTGAGGAACGATGTGAAGGTGTGATCGATGACAGCATTAATCAACAGTCAATTTGATGCACTGCGCCGGGCATGGGAACAGAACCGGCCTGATGAATACCAGCGCCGTAAAGATTTGCTGTGCTTGCGAGCCAATTTTAAAGCCAGCCTGAATGAGATGGTGGAAGCGGTTTCCTGTGATTTTGGCCATCGTTCCCGTCAAGAGACGCTACTGGCAGAAGCGGTAACGGTGTTGCAGGAAATTGATCTTTGTCTGCAATCACTGAAAAAATGGCTAAAGCCGCAAAGACGCAAGGCAGGATGGCAGTTGTGGCCAGCAAGGGCTGAAATGCGTTATGTACCGCTCGGCGTTGTCGGCATCATGGCACCGTGGAATTATCCGGTGAATTTGACGCTCACGCCGTTGGTTGCGGCGCTTGCCGCAGGTAATCATGTCTTTATCAAACCTTCGGAATATACGCCCCATACCAACGCCTATTTAGAACAACTTTTCAGCAAAATTTTTCCTGAAAACCGGGTTAGTATGGCGCAAGGCGGTGCCGATATCGCCGCCGCTTTTTCTGCGTTACCTTTTGATCACCTGTTTTTCACCGGTTCCAGCGAGAACGGTAAAAAAGTGATGGCGGCTGCCGCACAAAACCTCACGCCCGTGACGCTGGAACTTGGCGGCAAGTCTCCGGCGCTGATTGCGCCCGATGCCGATCTGAAAAAAGCGGCCGCCCGCATCATCACCGGAAAGTTGTTCAATGCCGGGCAAACCTGCATCGCGCCTGATTACGTCTTATTGCCGGAAAACGCCCTTGAGCCGTTTATTGCTGAGGCTAAACAGCAGGTTTCGCAACGTTATCGCCAGACAAGCCATTTTCCAGACTACACCAGCATCATCAATACCCGCCAGTATCAGCGTCTGAGTAAATTACTGGAAGATGCCAGCCTGCGCGGCTATCAAACTATTCCGCTGATGCCATTTGTTGATCCACAACACGCGCTTGAGCGACGCGTTTTCGGTCCTACTCTTGTGCTGAACCCTGATGATGGCAGCGCGATTATGCAGGAGGAAATTTTCGGCCCGTTGATGCCGATTAAAACCTACCGCTCTTATGATGAAGCAATCCACTATATTGCCAGCCATGATCGTCCACTGGCCCTTTATTGCTTCAGTAAAGACGGCTTCGGTAAAAACGGCTTCAGTAAAAAGAACCCGTATATTGAGGCAGCGTTACTGCATATTGTCGCTGGCAGCATTTGCATCAATGACACGCTGTATCAATTTGCCTGTACAGATTTACCCTTTGGTGGCGTAGGCCAGAGCGGTATGGGGCAGTATCACGGCTATGAAGGTTTTAAAACCTTTTCCAAAGCCATGCCTATTTTGCGTCAATCTCATCTGGCACTGACCGATCAGCTGCGTCCTCCCTATGGTCAGTGGGTTGATCTGATTATCCGTTTTCTTTCTCGATAGCTTTTGCACTAAGTATCGATAGCTTTCGCGCTCGGTAAAAGAAACCAGCCACATGGCATTGTGGCTGGGGTTTTAGTCAAACAATTTGGATTCGTGATAAGTGCAATTGCTGAAAAAAGCGGTCAGTTACTATAGCAGACCGTTTTTTCGCCAACTTTCTTGCCAACAGAAAGCCCGTTATAAGCCAGCAGCGCTTTTTGACATAATCTGGAGCGCACACAGTCTGCCTGAGAAAATTGAATCACGCTGATGGCTTCATCATCAGAAAACCGTTTTATCGCATCCGCCAGCCCTGAAGTGACATTTTGCGGCAAATCACACTGGCTGATATCACCGTTGACGATAACGGTCACATTTTCCCCTAATCGGGTTAAAAACATTTTCATTTGGTTGACAGTCACGTTTTGTGCTTCATCAAGGATCACAAACGCATTCTCAAATGTCCTGCCGCGCATATAGGCAAAAGGCGCGATTTCGACTTTTCCAATTTCAGGACGAAGGCAATATTGTAAAAATGACGCGCCCATGCGTTTTAATAGCACCTCATAAACCGGGCGGAAGTAAGGGGCAAATTTTTCAGCTATATCCCCCGGCAGGTAGCCCAAATCCTCTTCGGCTTGCAACACGGGGCGTGTCACGATGATTTTTTCAACCTCTTTATTGATCAGTGCGTCCACCGCCATCGCTGTACTGATGAAGGTTTTACCGCATCCGGCTTCACCATTGGCAATCACCAATTGTTTATTATGGATAGCCCGCATATAACGGTACTGGACTTCATTACGTGGCAGGATTTCAGAGATATCCCGGTTTTCACGCGCCATTCCAATGGCTTCTACGCCATCAATCTGTACGAGTGAAGTGACATTATTATCATTGCGATAACGGGACTGGCGCATGTCTTTTCTTAGCATTCTCCTGACTTCACGGCGAGATTTCATCACTGCTTTTTGTCTACTCATAGTCGCACACCATATTGTTAGCTTCACATTTGCGGTGTTCTATCGCCGACTGCTTTACTACGATAGAGTTATGGAATAGATGGGGTAGAAAGCCTCCTTCAGTTGGTTATGCCCATAAAAAAACCGGTGCTAAGACGACCACCTTCTCAGGCAGTTCGGCCTTAAACACCGGCTCGCTTGTTAACTGAATTGTTGCTGTTTTATTATCTGTCATTGATATTTTTACGTCCATTTATTCACGATAATTAAACCAATTCTAGCGGACTATGATTTCAGTATAATGACAGATTTTAATTTATGACAAGTACCTCCGTTGTCTTTCAAACTGCCTCTTTGGATGCGAAGCCTGATATTTCCCCGCTGTGCGGGGAAATATAACAGGGTTATTAAAGTTGAACGGGTATCTATTTATTTGTGACACAATTTATTTATTACATAACTTATTAATTCATAACTTTATTACACAACCGCTATTTTTTACAATTAGCGGCTAAATGATATCCTGCTGCCTTAGCTTCAGATTCTGAATGGAAATAAACCGCATTTTTATCCGATAATGTTTTATATCCAGAGCAATGATCGAGATGATAAATATGGCTGTTTTTGTTTCCTTTGATCATTCCGTTTTGACTCATTTTAGCCACGGGTTTTGTCACGGAAGCCGACGAATTCGTTGATCGTAAATAAGTTGAATTCTGAGCGCTATTTTTTTGCCCGGTTTGATCAATAATCCCCTGAGCTGAATTTTTATGCCCTAATTGCCAGGTTTTCTCTCCGGTAACAAAGGGATTATGGTGACCCATTATCCGGGCAACTCGATTATCTCTTTCCCTTTCCCAATTTTGTACCGGATATTGGCGATCCCATGCCATCATTAATTGTTGTTGCTGGCGTGACATTGCCAGATTATAACGATCGTGCATATAGAAATAAACGCGGGCAACCATGCCTTTGACTTTATCCCTCGGCTCAAAAATACGTGAGCTGAAATCCGTTTTGCTGCTACAGGCTCCGTACATATTAGGCTGGTTTTTGCTAACCATTCCATAATTAAAATTACTGCGATCACCATTCACTTCACCAATGGCAGGCGCCAGATTATGCATATCTGATTCTATCGTGCGAAATACCGGGTCATTCTCGCAATTTTTTCGCCCGCCATTCTGCCAACACTGCCGTTGATGACCGAATACCCATGCTGGCACAATATGTTCCCATTCGATACGTGCCGCACGGGTTGGCTGTGATCGGACCTGATAATGACACGAGTCCAAATCAACACGCCCACCGCTTTTGCCAACCCATTGCCAATGACAGCCACAATATAACGTGCCGATAGCCGATTTTTCTTGCCCATCATAAACATACTTACGTGATTCAACTTTTGCCTGCTCAAAATTAGCCGGCGCACTCCATACATTAAAGGAAACAATTAATCCAAAGAATAAAAAATAACTTGCCCAACGGTGAAATTTACTGTTCAAAATTATACCTATTTACTTACTGTGGAATATTATATTATTATCCTGCCTGATCAGACGAATAAATGACACATATATTTATCGAATTCTCATTGGTGAGTATATTATGCTCAGGCTGATATTTTGGTTTGTGAAAATAAATTTCACTTAATTCTTTATATTAACTAATTTATTGTAATGTTAAAGGCTCAAATGCAATGTTTATCAATTGGTTAAACTCTGTCAATTTGGGTAAAATTAAATTCACTTTAAAGTATTTAATAAAATAAATGAAAATTAACACTAAGATTAAGCAGCTTGAAAATGAATTACTTCATGTTGTAAAAAGATATTCAGGAAATGAAGAAGTTACTATCAATACGCTGTATATTTCAGAAAATCATTTACAGATTCAAGTTATTATTGCAGGTAAAAACCGATTCGATATTACATTAAATTCATTTCGTGATGAATAGTAACTCTGCCTATATCTCTATAAAAAAGAAACCATTTATATTATTAATGGTTTCTTTTTATTATTATCATATTATCGAAAAAGTTATTCTGATTTATATATTATTTTCTAAATCCTAAATCATCATCTGATTCATTTCCCATAATCTTTCTGGTTAGCTCATCACAGCGTATTATAAAAAGATATGTGAAATAAAATTATTAAAATCGAGTTTATTACCATTAACGACCTGAATATAATCAGTAGAGAAATAGTGTTCAATATCTGATTTATTTATATTGTTACTTTCAAGCATCTGTTTTAATGCGTTCACGACGAAACCAAAATAAGACAAAGTATCGCTCCTCAGTATAACCATCCGACAGATAAAAATATCTGCCGGACGTGATAAGTTACAAATAATAATATTGAAATGGGCACAATTCCGGTTAACGCACCACTAATACCGAGATATTGGCATAGCCGACAATTCCCGATGCGTTAGAACCCAACAGATGCGTTGTGATATCAGGACGGCGGGAACCAACGACAATCAGATCGGCTTCAATTTCGTGGGCAACATCGAGCACTTTATCCCGTGGAGAACCAAAGGCGACAGAATATGAAACTTTATCTTTCGGCAGATTGATTTTTTCGACGACTTTTTTCAGTTCTTCTTCGGAATTGGCCACCGCTTTTTTCGCAAAGGCACTCAGCAAATCATAATGGTAGCTATAGCTTACGGAAAACCTCGAAATATCCGGTACTGAGTGAAACAAATGTATTTTTGCACCTGTAATTTTTGCTAAAAATTCTGCATGTTTAAGTGCATTATCAGTGAGAGAATCCTCAGCAATATCTATTGGAACTAAAATCGTTTTATACATATTTACGCCCTTGTAATCGAATATATCCGCTAACACAAAAAACAGTAATAACACTAATCTATAATGATTAATGTTTATCTCACGACCATAACCGATATCTTTGCATATCTCACGACGCCAGCTGCACTGGAGCCTAATAAATGCGTTGAAATATTTGGCCGCCTTGAACCAATAACGATCAAATCAGCCTCAATTTCTTCTGCCGTTGAGGTAATTTCATCTCTGGGGGAACCAAACGCAATGGAATAATCAACCCGCTCATCCGGCAAGTCGATGGAAGCAACCAACTTGCTTAGCTCCTCTTCAGCTTTCAGAGTCGCCTTGTCTTTAATTTCTGCGTACCCTAATGCATAAGCATTAATAATTGCCGATGAAATAGGTAATACATGTAAAATATGCAATTTAGCACCTGTTTCTCTGGCAATATCAAGCGCGCAGTGAACAGCTTTGCTTGTCAATTCATCTTCAGAAATATCGACGGGTAATAAAATAGTTCTGTACATAGGCACGCTCCTATTATCTAGTTTGCACTGATTTTTCCAGTCTATTAATTTCCGGTGGAACTTACTGTGAGTTATCTAACAAAGCGCTGAATATCAGCGCTTTTTCAGATGAATTTTGGCGTGAGTTTTTGGAAAAAAAAGGGGCTAATCTTTTTTCTCCAGAGGGAAGGGAGACGGATGTTTTGTATTGTAGTTAAAGGTATACAGCGCCGTGATGACCATCATTACCACCAGCGTCCAGACCACTTCCTGCGCGCCCGTACCTAATACCGCCCAGATACAGTAGATAAACGCGATAAAAGTGATCACAACATAACGCATTTTTTCCGATCCCAAGTGACCATGACCGAGCAGCAATAACGCCGCACAGGTATATAAATAAGGTATCAGGGTAAAAATCACCGAAACGGATGAAACTAAGCTAAATTCTTTCGCCGCATCAGGAGAAATGCTGCTGAACTGCACAATGGTCATTAAAACGCCCAGAATTAAAAGACCTGCTACCGGCGTTCCGGCTTTATTCACTTTGGCAAAAATTTTCGGGAATAAACCATCATCTGCCGCTGCTTTCGCTGTCTGACCGGCAAGCAGTGTCCATCCTCCCAATGATCCTAAACATCCGGCGGCGGCACAGAACGCCACTATTGCGCCGGCGGTATCACCTAATGCCAGACGTGCTGCATCACCAAATGGTGAAGCTGAAACCACCAATTCTGCATTCGGGATCATGCCCATAATCACACTGCTGGACAGCACATAACACACAGCTGCAATTAATACGCCACCAATAGTCGCGATGGGTACGTTCCGTTTGGGATTTTTAACCACGCCCGCAGCCACCGAAGCACTTTCAACGCCGATGAAAGACCACAAAGTGACATTCAGGGTGCTTTGGATAGCGCTGAATGTATTCATTCCGCTGACGTTCCACGCTTCCATATACGTTGAGCCGTGAAACCAGAACCAGCCAAACACGGCTACCGCGACAATCGGAATCAACGCTAATGTGGTCGCGACCGCCTGTACTCTCGTGATCACATGCGGGCCAATGATGTTCAGGAAGACAAAGATCCACAGGATGGCGATACAGGTAAATGTCGCAATAACCGGATCTTTCAGAATGGGAACAAAGTAACTGATATAGCCGACGCCAATCACCACCATCGCGATATTGCCAATCCAGCAGGCCAGCCAGTAAAGGACGTTGGTCTGGTAGCCTAAAAATGGC
Source organism: Enterobacteriaceae bacterium (assembly GCA_031253755.1). Classification (GTDB taxonomy): domain Bacteria; phylum Pseudomonadota; class Gammaproteobacteria; order Enterobacterales; family Enterobacteriaceae; genus Xenorhabdus. The sequence continues at coordinate 7,774 of JAIRVT010000084.1, read as the reverse complement.
CCGAAAGCGCGTCTGGCGTAGGCATACGAACCGCCGGGGCTATCGTCTAAGGAAGAAATTTTGGCGTAGACCATCGATAGCCCAACGGCACCGATAATCGTGACGATCCACCCCAGAATCGCAATTCCTCCGGTTGCTGCCAGACTGGCGGGTAACAGAAAAACACCGGAACCCATGATATTTCCCGCGACCATTAACGTCACCGGAACTAAGCCGACCTTTTTAGCTTCATCAACTGTAGACATAGTTTATTTTCCCTTCCGCTTGATACACATGACGTGATAGATGCCATTAATAATCTCTGTGCCTTCCGTTTCATGCTCAAAGCCGGGGAATTCACGATCCCATTTTTGCAACGCGTGCAAGTAACTAATCTGCGGGCTGTTTTTGTCACCGAAATTTTCTCCTGACAACAACATAGGAATGCCGGGCGGATAAGGAATAATCGAGTTCGCGGCAATACGGTGCGGGAGTTTATCCAGCGCCACCAGCTCGACATTATTGGTGACAATCGCCTGATATGCGGCTCTTGGGGTCATATCAACCTCTGGCAATTCAGCATAAGCCTGATTCAGCTTTTCGCCCGGATTATGCTGATGCAAATAAGCGAACATTTTATCCCCCAAATCTTTCACGCCCATTTCGCCATACACGCTCTGGTGTTGGTCGGCCAAATCAGGCAGCACCTTATGCAAAGGCGTATTGGCATCGTAATGATGTTTGAAAGAGAGCAACGTATTGAGCAAAGTGCCCCATTTCCCTTTGGTAATGCCCATTGAGAACAGGAACATGATTTGAAAATCCGTCGTGCGGGTCGGCACAATGCCGTGCTGGCTTAACCATGCGGTGACTAACGCAGCGGGAACGCCCTGTTTCAATAGTTTGCCGTTGTCTCCCATGCCGGGCGTTAAAATGCTGACTTTGATGGGATCGAGCATACTCCAGTCAGCAGGTAAATCTTCGAACCCATGCCAGCTGTCTCCCGGACGCATCGTCCAGCAACCCTGTTCTTTGGTCAGTAATTCTCTGGGCGCATCGGCAAAATCGATTTTTTTACCGGTGGCGGGATCGGTGACTTTATCCTGATTCCACGGTTTAAAAAACCAATCGCCTTTTTTAGCAAAATCCCGATATAAGCGGGCCAAAGCCTGACGAAAATCAACAGCTTCTTCAATCACCTCCTGAGTCAGCGAGTAGCCACTATTGCCATCCATCATGGCGGCAGCGATGTCATTTGAAGCACAGATGGCATACAGCGGTGAGGTTGTCGCGTGCATCATGTAAGCCTGATTGAATCGTGAAAAATCAATCGGATTACGGCCATCCCGTACATGAATATAAGAAGCCTGCGAGAGCGCATTCAATAGCTTATGCGAAGAATGGGTGGCAAAAACTGTTGGGCCAAGATGCTTAGCGGTATGATTTGTTTTGGGATCACCGCGCATCGCATAATGGTCATGGTAGATCGGATTAAAACGCGCATAACCATACCATGCTTCATCGAAATGTATTCTGTCGACACTTTTATCCAGTATCTCCTGAACCTGTTTAGCGTTATAACAAACACCATCATAAGTACAGTTTGTCACCACCGTATAAGCCGGTTTGTGCTGTGCCATTGCTTTGGTGAGCGGGTTCTGTTTCAGCTTATTCTGGAGGGTTTTCGCCTGCATTTCCTGCGGGTAAATCGGGCCGATAATGCCATACCGATTACGGCTCGGCAGCATATAGACCGGCTTTGCGCCTGTCAGAATCAGCCCCTGTTCAATGGATTTATGGCAGTTACGGTCAATAATCACCACATCATCTTCGGTCATGCTGGCCTGCATGATGGTACGGTTCGAACCTGATGTACCGACAACTACCGAATAAGAGTGATCGGCGCCAAAGATTCTGGCGATATTCTTTTCACTCTCGCCAAACGCGCCGGTGTGATCCAATAACGAACCCAGCGAAGATCGTTCAATTCCCATATCAGAACGGAAAAGGTTTTCGCCATAATAGTCATGATAAAAGCGACCAATCGGCGTTTTATTAAACCCGACACCGCCCTGATGCCCCGGAGCCGCCCAAGAATATTCATACACTTTTTTGTAATTCATCATTGCGGACATCAGGGGAGGCAATAATTGCTGGCGATAACGGTGCATGGCGGCAATCGCCCGGCCGGCAATGAAATCGGCAGAATCTTCAAGGATCCAGGCAAATTCAGTCAGTTGTTCCAGCATCTCATGATTCAGTAAAAATACCGTTTTCTCCCGATCACTTAATAAAAAGACCGGCACATTTTCCTGACGTTCAGATAACTTACTCAGCAATTTTTGGATCTGGCGATATAAATCATCATCCATCAACGCACAGCTAATCATTAGACAATCAACGTGTTCATTCGCGGCAATTATGGTATAGCTATCATCTAAAGAGTCAGCAACCGCCACTTCGACATCCCGTTCAATTAATTTATCGGCTAAACGGTGTATTGCATTTTCAATATAGTGATTATGATGTTTTGTACCGACTTGATTTTTTGCGATCAATACTTTCATGAGGTTTTCCTTATTTTATACCGAATTAAAATGACAAATAAACGTAGTGTTATCTGGCAATGCCATAAAATAGTTGACACACTCAGGAAAATTAAACGGTTGCCATTGACACAGCAGTAGATGAAAATTATTTTGCACAATGCAGTATGAGCCGGATATGAATATCGATAATGTAATTACTAATAACTAATAGTTAAATATAGTGATTATTTTTGAGAGTGCAATTGAGTGAATTTTCAGAAAAATTGATGTAACAAAAGATTCAGTGTCATTCACTGGGGAGTTGCGGCGCATTTAATCGCAATAGCCTAAACTCATTGATCTGAATGACACGAAAAAATATAAAAAATAGCAACGAGAGGCGATTGTGAACAAAGAACATACTCCATCCTTTATCAAACTTAACTCAGTTTTTACTCCCAAAATCAGGATATTTTGCTTCCCTTATGCCGGAGGCAGCAGTGCAACGTTTGTTCCTTTTGCCAGAAATATTAATGCTGATACTGAATTTTTAGTGATTCAGCCACCCGGTAAGGGGGCGAGATTCAAAGAGAAACCTTATTCCGATATGCCAAGCCTTGTGGAAGATTTATATCTCAACATTCAGCCCTTGCTGAATATTCCCTATATGTTCTTAGGCCATAGTTTAGGCAGCCGGGTAGCTTTTGAACTGTTAAGGAAAATCGATGCAGCATCATTACCTTTGCCCATTGAATTCATCGCGTCAGGCAGCAGAGGACCACAGGTTTGTGCCATAAGAAAACCAATAAGCTCACTGGGAGATAAAGAATTTGCGATTGCACTACAGGAATATGGCCGCGTTAATCAGGAAATTATTGACAATGATGAATTACTCGCGCTGATTTTACCTGCAATCAAAGCAGATTTTAAAATTTCAGAAGAATATTACTACTCCGGCACTGATTCTTTCTCCTGCCCGTTAACGGTATTTGGCGGAACCCATGATCCATTGGTAGCAGAGCATGAACTTTATTCCTGGTGTGATTTATTCGAGAATGATAAAAAAGTTGTCATATTTGAAGGCAAACATTTCTTTATTGAAGAAAATAAAGAACCTGTTATTAATGCTGTGAAAAATATTATTCAATCAAAAATTTATAAATAACAAATTGAGTGCCCTACCTTACATAACTTAATTTTAATAAAAAAGAAGGATTAATTATGAATAAAGGTCATTGTTTATGTGGTGCTGTAGAATTAGAAACTAACCAAAGTGTTGAAAATATCAATGCCTGCCATTGTAAAACATGCCAGCAATGGGGCGGTGGTCCATTTTTATCCGTCGATTGCAAAAGCGATTTACACATCACCGGAACGGATAATGTTTGAAAATAATGATTCAGGCAAGTTATCCCTACAAATTTATATTGATAGCAAACCCGCTTATTACAACTTTGTTGAAAAAACACCCATGCTAACGCAAGAGGATATCCTTAGTTTGTTTAAATAAACTGCCCGTATGAGGGTGATTTCAGTATAATGCGGCCTTAACAAACAGCGTTTGGTTTAACTTGAAGCAAAAATAGCCATCACGCTGGTGGACAAATTATTTGATTCATGTTTTGTGAGTTGGTGATCATAATCATCGTGGATGATGGAAATGGTGGGCGGTAAATCGTGGCAGAACAATTCGACTCAAAAGCATTTTTAACAACCGTAACCAGCCAACCCGGTGTTTATCGCATGTATGATGCCACCGACACGGTCATTTATGTCGGTAAAGCTAAGGATCTGAAAAAACGGCTATCCAGCTATTTCCGTGCGCAAGTGGGTAGCCGCAAAACTGAATCACTGGTGAAAAATATCTGCCAGATTGATGTCACCATCACGCATACAGAGACAGAAGCACTTCTGCTCGAACATAACTACATCAAGCTTTATCAGCCCCGCTACAATGTACTGCTGCGTGATGATAAATCTTACCCTTACATCTTCTTAAGTAGTGATCTCCATCCTCGCCTGACAATATACCGTGGCGCCAAACATGCGAAAGGGGAATACTTCGGGCCGTTTCCAAACTCCCATGCGGTACGTGATGCACTGGCACTTTTGCAAAAATTATTCCCCATTCGCCAATGTGAAAATAGTGTTTACCGCAACCGTTCCAGACCTTGCCTGCAATACCAAATCGGGCGTTGCCTTGCACCTTGTGTCAAAGGTTTTGTGACCGATGAAGAATACCAACAACAAGTCGAATATGTGCGCCTGTTTCTGTCCGGTAAAGATCAGCAAGTATTGGCTGAATTGGTGAAAAAAATGGAAAAGGCCAGCCAGCAGCTGAATTTTGAAGATGCTGCACGCTATCGTGATCAAATTCAGGCTGTCCGGCAAGTCACCGAACGGCAATCTGTCTCTGGCGAAGGCGACGATCTGGATGCGATCAGCGTGGCTTTCGAAGCCGGGATGGCATGTGTGCACGTTTTATTCATTCGTCAGGGAAAAATTCTGGGCAGCCGCAGCTACTACCCGAAAATTCCTGCTGACACCAAATTAGATGAAGTCGTGCAGACGTTTCTGGGGCAATTTTATCTTCAGGGAAGCCAGAACAGAACATTGCCTACTGAGATTCTGCTGGATTTTTCACTAACGGAAAAAGAATTGCTGGAAAACTCTCTGTCTGAGCTATCCGGCAGAAAAGTGCATATCCAGCCACGCCCGCGCGGTGACAGAGCGCGTTATCTCAAGCTGGCGCGCACTAACGCGGCGATAGCATTAACCACCAAACTTTCCCAACAATCCACCATTCACCAGCGAATGACAGCACTTGCCGAATTTGCCGGTATCGAAAAAATCCACCGGATGGAATGTTTCGATATCAGCCATACCATGGGCGAACAGACGGTTGCCTCCTGCGTGGTATTTGATGGTAATGGCCCGCTACGATCTGAATATCGCCGCTATAATATAACGGGGATCACAGGCGGTGATGACTATGCTGCCATGAATCAGGTTTTGCAGCGCCGTTATAGCAAAGCCATCGAAACGGACAAAATTCCCGACATCATCTTTATTGACGGTGGAAAAGGGCAGCTGGCGCAGGCAATAGGCGTTTTCCGCTCTTTGGACGTCGAATGGAATAAGGAGCACCCCAAGCTCATTGGTGTGGCAAAAGGCAGTGATCGCAAAGCCGGTTTAGAAACCCTGTTTTTTGCGGCCGAAGGTGAGGGTGTGGCACTTTCACCTGATTCACCCGCTTTACATGTGATTCAACATATTCGTGATGAATCACATAACCATGCCATTACTGGTCATCGCCAGCGCCGGGCGAAAGTCAAAAAAACCAGCACGCTAGAATCTATAGAAGGAATTGGGCCAAAACGCCGCCAAATGTTGTTAAAATATATGGGTGGATTACAACCCTTACGCAACGCAAGTGTAGAAGAGATCGCAAAAGTGCCTTCTATCTCTTATGCACTGGCAGAAAAAATTTATAATGCATTGAAACAATAAGCGTCTCGATGCACCCTATTCATAAACTTTACTTGGCCAGATAGTTACTCGAATTATGCAATTAAATATACCAACATGGCTTACTCTGTTTCGTATTGCCTTAATCCCATTCTTCGTTTTTGCCTTTTACCTGCCTTTCGACTGGGCGCCGATGCTATGTGCCATTATCTTTGTTGTCGCGGCGGCGACAGATTGGTTCGATGGTTTTCTCGCCCGGTTATGGAAACAGACAACACGGTTTGGCGCATTTCTGGATCCGGTTGCGGATAAAGTGATGGTTGCCACTGCATTGGCGCTGATAACAGAACATTATCATACCTGGTGGATAACATTACCGGCGGCAACAATGATTGCACGGGAGATAATCATCTCTTCCCTGCGAGAATGGATGGCAGAATTAGGAAAACGCAGCAGCGTAGCCGTTTCCTGGATGGGAAAAGTAAAAACCACCGCACAGATGGCAGCATTGGTCGCACTATTATGGCGTCCCAGTGTTGAACTGGAGATTGGTGGTTTTCTCTTACTGTACATTGCAGCCATCCTGACATTTTGGTCAATGTTCCAATATTTGAGCGCAGCCTGGAATGATTTGCGTGAAAGCTGATCTAAGTGACGTAAAAATCACCGAACGAACGCGTTTTCTAAATAATTGTGTTGACTCATTTCGTGAAATAAGTAGAATGCAACGCATCGAACGGCACATAAGGTTTACGAAATAAATTAAGTAAATCAAGCAGTTTGAGAAAAGCGGGAATAGCTCAGTTGGTAGAGCACAACCTTGCCAAGGTTGGGGTCGCGAGTTCGAGTCTCGTTTCCCGCTCCAAAAGGCGCGTTAGCAAAGCGGTTATGCACCGGATTGCAAATCCGTGTAGCTCGGTTCGACTCCGGGACGCGCCTCCAGATTCAGCCCAGGTGGTGAAATCGGTAGACACAAGGGATTTAAAATCCCTCGGCCTTTAGGCTGTGCGGGTTCAAGTCCCGCCCTGGGCACCAAATAAAAACTTGCTGATAAAACAGTGAGTTAAGGAACAGAAAGCCATCTTTTAGGTGGCTTTTTTCTTTGGTTTTTAATGCATCAAAAAGTGAAATTGGCAGCAGATTGGCAGCACTTTGGCAACGCTGTTTATTTATACAATATCGTTTAACCCCTCTTTTCTCCCCTTGTCACGCCTGCTTTTTCCTATTTTTTGAAAAAAATTCATTGAATGAAAATTCATCAATCCTGAATAATTATTAATCGTGAAAATGGCGATGAAATGGCGACGCAAGATCGGTTGTCTGCTTTCGCTCTTATTATCCCCGTCACAGAATTTCGCTTAAGTCATAAGCTATAGTGCTATTTCTTTTAAAAAACAGAGGAATGGATAATATGGCAAAATCGTTACTGATGCTTTTCACCCTACTTTCTGCGTTCACTTTCGGCCTGTCACAAGCTCATGCGCAAAATTACCCCTGTTCAAAGAGCAAAGGCGGTGTATCACATTGTGAGAATGGCAAATTTGTCTGTAGTGACGGCACGTACAGTAAATCAAAAAAAACTTGTTATGATGAGCAAAGCGACGATAAGGATAAAAAAGAGAAGAAAAGCAAAAAAGAAAGGCAGTAACTGTATCGCCCCTGAATCACAGGGGCTTTTAATTCAAGGTTCATCAAAACTCATCACGGTTTGTTGGCCTGCGCCGGTTGGGTGTGGCGGAGCAAATTCAATCAGTGAGGGGTCATTAATCCAGCGGGTAAACGTTTCATGCGTAACAAAA
>JAIRVT010000067.1 GCA_031253755.1 Enterobacteriaceae bacterium | reverse complement strand
ATCTCAATGGTTCTATTGTGTTCGCCCGTCAGGTTGCGCCGCTTGATCCGCAAGCCGTGGCAACAAAAGTGTTACGGGCCTGTCAGGAGGGAAAAGTCCGTACTGTGGAAGGGGCAGATGTTGACATTGAATTCTCCTCCGTCTGTCTGCACAGCGACACACCCGGCGTACTTTCACTACTTCAGGCCGTGGTTACCCGTCTGCAACAAGCGGGCATCACGATTGCGCCCCCAACCAGCGCCTCTCCCCAACTGCGTAATTGAATAAGGTATTGTTGAAATAAAGCGTTGTTTGAATAAAACATCATTGAAAGAGGAACATGGATATGTCTGACTCTGAGCTACGCTACACTTTCGGCGGCGACGAACATCTTTTCATTGAAGTCAGCGAGGCAATGTCCCTGAAGGCATTTTTTCGCAGTCTGTCGTTAACAAACGCGATTAAAAACCTTGCATTGCCGGGTGTGCTCGATATCTGTCTGGCAAACGCATCGTGCCAGATCCGCTTCAACCCGGATATTCTGCCACCGCTAACACTACTGGATAAAATTCAGGCAATAGAAGAACACACCGATGTCACAAAAACGCTCTCTACCCGCATTATCGAAATGCCGGTGCTGTACAACGATCCTTGGACGCATGAAACGTTGATGCGCTTTCGCGAGCGTCATCAGGACCCGCAATCCACCGATCTGGAATATGCAACACGCCTCAATGGCTTGCCTGATGTCGAGACATTTATTGCGCAGCACAGTGGTGCACCTTGGTTTGTTTCGATGGTGGGCTTTGTTGCCGGGCTGCCGTTTATGTACCAGATGGTGGAACAAGAGCGGCAAATTCAGGTGCCCAAGTACCTGACCCCCCGTACCGATACGCCACAGCTTTCGCTGGGGCATGGCGGCTGTTTTGGCTGTATTTATTCTGTACGGGGTGCAGGGGGCTATCAACTGTTTGGCATCACGCCTGCACCGATTTACGACACACAACAGCGTCTGCCTTACCTTAAAAATTCGATGGTGTTTTTCCGTACAGGCGATATCGTTCAGTTCAGGCCTATCGACCGAAATGAATATGACCAGATCATCACGCAAGTTGAACGTGGCGAATTTACCTTACGCATCCGTCCTGTTGAGTTCGACCTTTCGGCGTTTGAAGCGGATCCTCAGTCCTGTACTGCATATTTACAGGAGATTTTATATGGCAATTAAGGTACTGAAACCGGGGCTATCAAGCACAGTACAGGACGGCGGTCGGGAAGGCTATTACCACTTGGGCATTCCGCCTTCCGGCACGCTGGATCGTTTTGGGCTGGCAGCCGCAAACCTGCTGACAGGCAACTCGCCGGAAACGGCAGCGCTGGAGTGTACCCTGACAGGGCCGGAACTGCTTTTTGAACAGGACACCCTTTTTGCCGTCAGCGGTGCACCGATGAAACTGTTGCTGAACGGGCAACCGGTTCCTTTTAATACCTGTCTGCGGGCTAAAGCCGGTCAGCAATTGAAAATAATCGGCGCCCCTTCCGGCGCTCGCAGCTATCTTGCCATCGCAGGCGGCATCGATGTTCCTCTGATATTAGGCAGCCGATCCACATACAGCCTCGGCTCGCTGGGGGGATATCAGGGGCGCCGGTTACAGGCGGGAGATACACTGCCTGTCACCGCGCTCTGCGGGCATGGCCCTGTCGGTCAGCAACTGCCGGAAGAGTTTACGCCGGCGTTTCCTAAACATGTCGAACTGCGGGTCGTTCCCGGCATGTATATCCATCGCCTGATCCCAGAATCCGTCGATAATTTTTTCAGCGACGAATGGCGCGTCAGTTCTGAATCTGATCGCACCGGTTACCGTTTTCTGGATGGACGTCCGTTGAGTTTTGTTGAGCGCACGCCACCCTTTGGCGCAGGTTCTGACCCCTCCAATATCGTGGATGCCTGTTACCCTATTGGCTCAATCCAAATTCCGGCGGGGCGAACGCCGATTATTTTGCATCGGGACGCCGTTTCCGGCGGTGGTTATATGACGTTAGGAACTGTCGTCAGCAGCGATCTGGATATTCTCGGACAGCTCCCGCCCGGCGCGAAAGTGCAATTTACCCAAGTGACATTACAGCAGGCACTGGATATCCGGCACACGTTTCAGCAAAAGCTGCAACGATTAATTACTGCGCTATCCTGCTGAGTCAGGTGCTTTTCAGGAGAGCGATCTTTTCAGAAGTGCGATTTTTTCAGGAGAATAAAGAATGAAAAATGCAGAGTTAAGCCAGCGCCGCCTGAACGCGATTCCGCGCGGAGTGAGCGTGCAGTGTGATTGCTTCGCACAAAAGGCGGAAAATGCCACCCTGTGGGATGTCGAAGGTAACGAAATCATCGATTTTGCGGCGGGTATTGCCGTACTGAATACCGGCCATCGCCACCCTGCCATTGTGTCCGCCATTGAGCAACAACTAAAAGCATTTACCCATACCGCCTATCAAATTGTGCCTTACGAAAGCTATGTGGCATTGGCGGAGCGTATTAACGCACTGGCACCGATCAACGGCGCGGCGAAAACGGCATTCTTCACCACCGGGGCGGAAGCGGTAGAAAACGCGGTAAAAATCGCGCGGGCTTATACCCGCCGTCCGGGAATAATTGCGTTCGGCGGAGGCTTTCATGGTCGAACTTTTATGACTATGGCACTCACGGGCAAAGTCGCGCCGTACAAAAGCGGATTCGGCCCGTTCCCCGGCTCTATTTTCCATGCCCGGTATCCGAATAAACTCCACGGTGTATCGGTGGATGATGCATTGGCGAGTCTGGAGCAAATTTTCAAAGCTGATATTGCGCCGGATCAGGTGGCAGCCATGATCATTGAGCCTGTACAGGGCGAAGGCGGGTTCAACATCGCACCAGTGGCGTTTATGCAGGCACTGCGCACACTGTGCGATGAGCATGGCATTCTGCTGATTGCTGACGAGGTACAAACCGGCTTTGCGCGCACCGGTAAATTGTTTGCTATGGAGCATTATTCTATTGCGCACCATGCTTTAGAACACGGCAATGTGAAAGCCGATCTGATCACAATGGCAAAAAGTCTGGCGGGTGGAATGCCACTTTCTGGCGTAGTCGGGCGGGCGGAAATCATGGATGCACCAGCACCCGGCGGCCTTGGCGGTACTTATGCGGGCAATCCACTGGCTGTGGCCGCCGCCCATGCGGTGCTCAACGTGATCGAACAAGAACGGCTGTGTGAACGCGCCAGTCAACTCGGACACCATTTGGTGAAAATACTGGAACAGGCGCGTCTTCAGTGCCCGGCAATTGCTGAAATTCGTGCGCTTGGCTCGATGGTTGCGGTGGAATTTAACGATCCACAAACGGGCAAGCCGTCCTCAGAATTTACCCGTCAGATACAAACCCGTGCTCGACGCGAGGGATTACTGCTGCTGAGCTGTGGCACCCACGGCAACGTGATCCGCTTTCTCTATCCACTGACAATTCCAGAAGCGCAATTTCATCAAGCGCTGGAAATTCTGTCACGTATTTTGGCAAAGTAGGCCAGCATAATTCTCAGGCGTGGCCGCATCCGAGAATTAAACAGAAAGAACAATGCGCGTGTGCTATTCTTTAATTTCTTGGCTTAACTTATTAATCCATCACTGAATATCAGGCTGCTTAAATCATGCGGAGATAGCATAGATGAAAAAGATTTTTTTGTTATTATTTATGATCTATTCAGGCAGTGTTTTTGCTTATATCACAACTGATCCTAACGACCCAAATATTCAAGCAGTTTGTCGAGATGGTACTTATTCAACTTCTCGTGGATCGGGAACATGTTCTCATCATGGTGGTGTCGATCACTATATTGACTAACTATTATGGATGATATTTCGTGAATCCAGTGTGGAAGCTGCCATATTATGAATAAAAGCCATTACCTTGCATTGTCTTTCTTGTGTGCATTGTCTGTCGCAAATATTTATTACAATCAACCTTTACTTGGGTTATTTGCAAAAGATTTTAATATTGAGGCAGAAAAAGCAGGTTCAATTGCGATGATTGTACAATTATCATATGCAGCTGGCCTTGTGCTTTTTGTACCATTAGGTGATCGAATGGTACGGCGAAAATTGTTGTATATTATTTTAAGTATTAACGCATTATCTTCATTATTAGCGTCACAATCACAAAATATAGAGCAACTATTACTCATTAATATTTTGATCGGGATGACGTCAGTCAGTGCCCAAATTGTGATTCCAATGGTTTCATTGATTGCACCCGAAGAGCAGCGGGGAAAAGCGGTAGGCATCGTGGTTTCCGGACTGATGACCGGCGTTTTATTCGGCCGGTTTTTATCCGGGTTTGTGGGGGAATATCTTGGATGGCGAAGTATGTATATTATCGCCGTGGGATTAGATCTTATTTTAATTATCACACTGCCAAAATTACTACCTTATAATCAACCTTCAGAGAAAACTATTTCTTATTTCGCTTTATTTAAAACCTTATTTAAATATATTGTATCCGAGCGCCAATTGAGAATCGCCTGTTATTCTGGCGCATTAATGTTTGCTGCATTCAGTTCATTATGGGGAGGGCTGGCATTTTTAATGGCACAGCCACCTTATTATTTTGGCAGTGATAGCGTAGGAAGTTTAGGATTAACCGGTATTGCCGGTATTCTGGCTACGTCTTTGATAGGAAAACTGGCAGATATATATTCACCACGATTCGTTGTTTTAATTGGTGTCATTTTTTCCGCATTAGGTTTTGTGATTCTGTTTTTTTCAACTTACCATATTTTAATCCTGATTTTAGGGGCTATTTTTCTGGATATTGCGGGAAGAACAGCATTAATCGGCAACCAACTCAGAGCATTATCGTTGTCTGAATCTTCGCGTAGCCGTTTAAATACAATATTCATGTGTTCTTATTTTATTGGTGGTGCTATAGGGACGCGAATGGGTTCGGAAATCAGTGTACATTATGGGTGGTTTGGCATTTCAGTGTTGGGATTAACGCTGGCCGCCATCGTTGCCTTGATTAATCTTTTTGGCAGTAAGCAGCCTGTCACCTGATGATGCCTCAATGCTCTCAATCGGGAATTCATACAATAAGTGACTCATTTTTCCCTTCCCCATCAATCAATCTATACGAGCGGAAGGGATTTTTTATCGCGGCTGATATAGGCGTTACGTAAAAACAGATCTAAATGACTGTCGTCAATAAAACCCTGACTGGTGGATTGCTGGCTGGCAAAAGCGGGTGCGGCGGCGACAATGCCCAAAGCAATTAAGGATGGTTTATTTTTCACTCAGGAAACTTCTCTGTCTATCAATTAGAAAATGGAATTAATTTAGCGAGAATAATTACCTGAATTATTAATGAAAGCAATCCTTATGTGAAGGCTGTCACTGTTTGTCTCCCACGAAACGGCGGTGGTGGTGACAGCCTCAATACTTAAACAATAACGGTCTATCTCCGTCTATCTTAATGACTGTCTATCTTAATAACTGTCTATCTTAGAACGAGGTTTCTTACTTATCTTACCCGAAGAGACGCGCGCTCCATGCTTGCCCTCTTTAGTAAAGATCGCAAAATAATCCTCCAGCAATTTTTTCAGGGCGTTGCCAATCATGGCATATTCGTACTCGTTGAGATTAGCCAGCGAGATGCGCCCCTCCGGTTTCAGGGTGCCGAAGCCGGAGCCCGGTAGCATGACAATGCCGGTGTCCTCAGCGATTTTGAACAGTAATTGCGTCGGATCAATCGTGGCTTTCACCCACGCAGCGAAAGCATCGCCATAAATATGGCGCGATATTTCCTCAAGATCGAGCAACGTATAGTAATCAACGGACTCTTCATTATCGGGCTGCACAATACCCAGCTCACGATACAGCACGGCCTGACGGCGCCGGATAATCTTTGTCACGGCAGATTTATAACCATTATGGCTATCCATCAGGGCAAACAGGGCGAATAACACCATCTGAACCTGCTGTGGTGTGGATAACCCAGCGGTATGATTCAGCGCCACGCTGCGGCTGTCTGCAACCACGCGGTCAAGAAAACGCAGGGCGTTGACATCAGGAGTGAGCGATTCATAACGCTTATTCAGCCGCTTCTTCTCACTGGCAGGCAAGGCCGCCAATTTTCGGTCGAGAATATTGTCACGATGCAGGGCAATCACGCCAAGACGCCAGCCTGTTGCACCAAAATATTTGGAGAATGAATAGACCAGAATAGTATTCTGCGGGCAGGTTGCGAAAAGCGATTTGAAATCATTGGCAAAAGTGCCATAAACATCATCGGTAAGAATAATCAAATCGGGCCGCCGCCGGACAATATCGGCCAGTTTTTTCAGCCCGTGTGCCTCTATTTTAACCGACGCCGGGTTACTGGGATTCACACAGAAAAATATTTTTACCGCAGGATCTAACAACTTCTCCAGTTCACGATCCGAATACTGCCAGCGCGCTTCCGGCGACGCATTCACCATCACGGCTTCAAGCTGAAAATCCTCCAGCTGAGGAATTTCAATATAAGGGGTAAAAATGGGCGCACCGATCGCCACTTTATCACCCGCTTTCACCAAGCCATTACTGCGCAGGCTGTTGAACAGATAAGTCATCGCCGCCGTTCCGCCCTCGACAGCAAAAAGCTCCACATTCTGCGCAGAAACCAGACCGCCGACCATTTCTTTCACAATGTATTCACGGGTAATCTGCTCACTGACCCGCAGCATACGCGGCGGTTCGGGATAATTAACGCCGAGAATGCCCTCCACCATTTCATGGAGAAACTGAGAAGCCGATAGCCCCAACTGTTCACGCACGTAGCTGACCGCTCTGGCGAGAAAGGCAACGCCGGGTTGTTCGTGGTTTTCTGCCAGAAACGTATCAAAACGAGCTTCTATCCCCTCAATCCGGGGTAACCCGCCGATATCATGGCGCAAATAAGAGTAGGAGAGTTCAGCCTCTGACGTGGCAAACAGCCCTAAACGCCAGAACGCCCGGCGTGGCAGTGTCGCCAAAAAATTAGGGTTACCCCGACCGGCATTGAGCATCAGGCGTCCGGCTTTGCTTGAGGCCAGCTGGATCAACGCATCTTTAAGTTCAAAAGGACTGAGAGCAGCATACTTATCCTGTTGTTTAGACATGTGTTAACTCCACTTGTAAGGGTGATATTGACTTACGCTATAGCAACGATGAGTGGACCTAATAAAGTCAGAAAAACATTGGCTAAGCCATACGTCACGGCAAACGTTGCCGTCGGTATGGCATTGCCGGCTTTATTGAGAACTTCGCCAAAGGCGGGATTCGCACTGCGGGTGCCGGACAGTGCCCCGGCAAAAATGGCCGTGTTGTTGTAGCGCAGGAGATAGCGCCCGACCAGCAGCGTGATCATCAACGGCACGACCGTCACCACCACACCAATCAGAAAAATGGAAATTCCGCTGGAACGAATGGTTTCAACCGCTTGCAGACCTGATTGCAACCCCACGACGGCCACAAAGCCTGCCAATCCCAAATCACGCAGGATCGCTGAAGCGCCGCCGGGTAAATTACCTTGCAATGGTTTACGTGACCGATACCAGCCAAAAAGCAACCCGGACAGAAGCGCACCGCCACCACTGCCCAATGTCAGCGGAACCGAACCGATACGGACAATCAGCAAACCAATCAACAGTCCAATGGCAATACCGAGACAATGAAACAGCAAGTCCGTTTTGATGCTTTTCACCAACGGCGCACCCGCCAGCGACACCGCACGCTGAACATCCTGCTCACTGCCAAACAGGGTGATCACATCATTGTGTTTAATGACGGTTTCATCAGAAAGCGGCATCATATTTTCCCCGCGCTTGATGCTGAGGACATAAATGCCGTGTCGCACATCGGGGGCAATCTGGCTGCGAAGATCGGCAACCCGTTTATCAATAAAAGCGGGATTTGCCATCAGAACCTCACTGGTTTCCATCACCAGCGCCGGACCGTGGGCGGTGATGATTTCCTTACCCAAATGCTTAGCCAGAGCAACAATACCTTGCCGACGCCCGACCAACAGCAGAACATCGCCCTCCATCAGTTGAAGATCTGCGGTAACGTGAATTTCCTCGCCTCCCCGCCGGAGCCTTTCCAGCGTAACGGGGAACAACGGAGAAGCCAGCGCTTCCAGTTCCGCAACACGCTTATTTCCCGCCGGACCGGCCTGATAGAGGCGGCCAACGATATCCGGCAGTGCAGGCGTCTGGTCTGCGGCTAATAGCGGAGCACCCTTGAGTAAATCCAGCTCGGCTTTCACTGCATCTTCCCGAAGGGAGCGCCCCATGATTTTGGGCAGGATATTGACACAGATAATGATGGTGCCAAGGGAACCGAAGATGTAAGTCACGGCGTAACCGACCGCCACATTGCCCTGCATCTGCTGTATCTGTGCCGGCGCAAGATCAAGTTTCGCTATGGCTGCACTGGCAGTACCAATAATCGCGGATTGCGTCAGCGCACCGGCGGCGATACCCGCAGTAGTACCTTGATCAAGGGAAAACAATTTTGCCGTAATGACCAGCGTCAGCAACGCACTCACAGCCAATACCAGAGAAAGGGCGACTTCACGCAACGTCTGACGGCCTAGCGAGGAAAAAAATTTAGGACCGCTATCAAAGCCGACCGCATAAATAAACAGGGCAAACAGGACATTTTTAATACCGTCGTCGATAGTGACACCAACCTGACTAATCAACACCGCCACGACCAATGCACCGGCGACACCACCAAGCTGGAAAGCACCCAATCTGAATCGCCCTATCCATGTGCCACCAGCCAAAGCCAGAAAGAGTGCAATTTCGGGAGAAAGGCTAAAAAGTTCATGTAACCATGCCATTAAATGAGCTCCTTTGTTTTCTTGAATAAAAAGTTTCTTGAATAAAAAGTCGCAATGGATGACAGAATGACTGGCTTTAATGTGATTTATTGACTCTACTTCATTGATAAACAGTACTATTTATATAGTGATAACTGCAATTGCACCATTGGCAGGGCATTATTTCTAAAAACGAAATAATTTAAGCCGTTCCACTAAACTTAGCACATTTGGAGCCGGGTGGGTTTTCACCATCTAATCAACGATGAATTGTATTCAGTAATTGACCGATTACTCAGTTGCCTTGACCAAATAGAAAAGACATAGAAAGACATAGAAAAGATATATTGATGGAAAAATATAAAAAGTTTTCTATCAGTTATGGCGTCTCACTATGATGGAAAACCATTTTGTTTAAACCCGATTTAGAGAACGCTATTTTATTATTTCCCTGTTTATTCATAACATTAAATTCTCAAACCCGCTTTTATCGGTATTTCATCCGAAATAACCTGTTTTTCCTATTATGCATAGATTGAAACGTGAACAATCTGATACATACTTGGTCTTCATAAATTGTTTCCCCCCTGTTTTAACATCCAGACAGTTTCGGTTGCACAGGGGGCTGAGCACGAAAAATTTTACTTTATTTTATTTCCCTGCGCTGTCTCTCACCGACACAGTGCAAGGCCAAGACATGCTTAAATTCAGGGGATAGCACATCTCTGGTGACACGACTGAAATGAGGTTCACGATGAATAAACTGCGCTATCGCGTGATTTTCAGCAAAACCCGTAACATGCTGATGGTGGTTTCTGAGCTGGTGAAGAGCCATGCGGTTGAGTCTGCACACACCGAAAATCCGCTTTGTTCTTTCTCATCTTGCCGCGTGGCCTTGCGCCCGCTCATCCTGAGCATTTCACTGGCACTGGGGCTGGTCAGCCTGCCTGTGGGGGCGGCGATTGTGGCAGATAACCGTGCTCCCGACAAAGAACAGCCGACCGTAACCACAACCGCCAACGGCATTCCGCAGGTGAATATCCAGACACCGAATCAAGACGGCATATCCCGCAACCAGTACAGGCAGTTTGATGTGCCACAAAACGGCGTGATCCTCAATAACAGTTCCGTGAACACCAAAACGGATCTGGCGGACTATATCAGCGGCAACCCGTGGCTGGAGAAAGGGGAGGCCAAGATTATTCTCAATGAAGTTAACAGTCGTGATCCCAGCAAACTGAACGGATTTATTGAAGTGGCGGGCAAACGGGCGGACGTGATTGTGGCAAACCCCGCCGGAATTACCTGTCAGAGCTGCGGCTTTATCAATGCCGGACAAACCACGCTGGCTGCGGGGCAGGCGGTGCTGGAAAATGGTCGCCTGAAAGGGTTTGAGGTCACCGACGGTAATATTGCCATCGGAGGCAAGGGATTTAATGATGCGAACAGTGACCATACCCGCCTGATTGCCAGAGCCGTGAACGTGAATGCCAAACTCCACGCCCAGAAACTGAGCGTCACCACGGGTCAGAACCGAACCGATGCCGACGGCAATGTGTTGCAAACTTCAGCCAGCGACGAAAATGAGAAACCCGAATTCAGTCTGGATGTGGCGGCGATTGGCGGTATGTATGCCAATAAAATCAAAATGATAGGTACAGAAAAAGGCGTCGGAGTGCGCTCTGCCGGGCAGTTGGGTGCGCAGGCTGGCGAGATAGTCATTAATAGCGAAGGCAAACTCATCAACAGCGGGATCATCACGGCCTCCACCGATGTTGCTATCACCAATCAGGGCGAAGCGGTCAATCAGGGCACGATACAGGCGCAGAATGTGACGCTCAGCAGTCAGGGAGATTTCACTAACAGCGGCAAGGTGCTCTCAGCCACCGATATCCGGCTCGATAATCAGGGTAATCTGGTGAATTCGGGTGATATTGACGCTGGGCAGGATATCACCGTGACCACCCGTGATCACTTTACCAATCAGGGCAACGTGCTGTCCGATCGGCATACCACGGTACGCAGTGCCGCCCTCGAAAACCAGAAAAAAGGCGTACTGGCGGCGGGCGTGGATAAACACGGCAAACTGGGGCAGCCCGGCAATCTGGCCATTAACAGCGATGGTTCGCTCACGAACCGGGGCAAACTGACCGCGTCGAACGATATCCAACTCGATAATCAGGGCGATTTAACCAATTCGGGTGCAATTACTGCTCACCGAGCCATCACCGTGACTACTCGTGACTCACTCACCAATCAGGGTCAGATGTTGGCCGGCCAGCACCTCACGGTGAAAAGTGCCGCTTTTGAAAATCAGGACAACAGCGAACTGGCGGCAGGTGTGAATGCCGATAAAGACGGCAACCTGACAATTGACAGCAACGGCGCGTTCACCAACCGGGGCGCGCTGACAGCCTCTGATACGATGACGCTGGAAAACAACGGGCACTGGCTCAATCAGGGACAAGTGCGGGCAAACGATCTGGCGGTGCGCAGTGAAAGCGATCTGACTAATTCGGGCACGGTGACCGTCGCCCGCGATATTCGGCTGGATAATCAGGGAAATCTGACCAACACCGGCGGCATCACTGCCGAACAGAACCTCACCGTGACTACCCGCGATCGGCTGACCAATGCCGGCAAAATCCGGGCCGGTCAGCATCTCACGCTGCACAGTGCCGCCGTAGAGAATCAGAAAACCGGCGTTCTGAACGCGGGCGTCGATCCAAATGGCAATCTGGCACGGCCCGGCCAGCTTGAGATGACCAGTCAGAAAGAGTTAACCAACCGTGGCATGATGGTAGCCTCTGATACGATGACACTGGACAATCAGGGCGACTGGCTCAATCAAGGGCATGTGCAGGCGAAAGATCTGGCGGTGAAAAGTCAGGGACACCTCACCAATCAGGGCAGTATCGCCGTGTCACAGGATGCGCGCTTTGATCACTCAGGCAACCTGCTCAATCAAGGGGATATTCAGACCGGGAGGGATCTGCGCCTGACGGTGGGCAATCAGATAGACAATCAGGGCACGCTGCGAGCCGGGCGTCACCTTGACAGCCAAAGTACCGGTATCACCAGCTCGTCAGACAGCATTCTGTCCGCCGGGATTGGTCATGACAGCCAGCACTCGCAACCGGGCAACCTGACGGTAAATGCCGGTAAAACGGCCCAGCTCCACGGCCAGAATTCGGCGTCTGACAATTTAATTGTGAATGCCGGCGACATTTCCCTACAGGGCAGCCAGACGTTTGCCAATAACGGGCAACTGAAATCAGACACCGAGTTGGATTTACAGGATGCGCGGCTCAAAGCGGATAATAACCTGTCACTAACGGCGCCTCAGCTCATCGATAATCGGCGCGGGCAACTGACAGCGAAAAACCTCACGCTGACCAGCCAAAAACTACTGAACAATCAGGGCAAAATTACCCAAACCGGCGAAACCGAACTCATCCTGAATCATCAGGACGGCATTGATAACACCGAAGGCCTGATCACCACCAACAGTCAGGATCTGCGCCTGCAAGCCAGTACCGTCCTCAATGAGCGCGGTCTCCTGAACCATACCGGAGCGGGCACGTTGTCGATTGAAACTAAACGGCTTGCGGGCCAGAACAGCCGCCTGCTGTCCGCCGGGACACTAGACCTGAAAGGGGGCGATTATGCACTGGCGAAGAGCCGGACATCGGCCCGGCAGATCACAGCAAACCTCCTCTCTCTCGATCACCGGCTGGGGTCGATGCACCAGTCCGGCACCGCGCCTCTGTCGCTGACGATCCAGAACATGCTGGATAACCGCAGCGGCACGGTAGAGGCGAATGGCAACGTGGTTATCAAGGCCGATAAGCTGAATAATCATACCCTGACCGCCGATCAGCTAAATTCAGCTGGCAATAAGACTCCGCTGACGGACACGGATCTGAATCACCGGGCAGGCACGATCATTGCAGCCAAAGACGGGCAGCTTAACGTGAATGTCGCCGATCACCTGAACAACCAAGCGGGGCAGTTACTGGCGACGAACGCGGTCAAGCTGTCTGCGGCATCGATCAATAACCAACAGGGACAAATCGCTTCGACACAGGGCGGCCTGACGCTGATCACGACGGGACAACTGGACACTCAGTCTGGTCGTATCACCGGAAAACGGTCTCTGTTCCTGAACACACGCGGTATCAATAATGAGAAAGGATTGATGCAGGCCGAAACCATAACAATTACGACGAATCGGCAACGCATGAATAACCAGTCAGGACGGATGATGACCGATCAGCGTTTGTTACTGCAAACGGGCGAACTGTTTAACAACGCTGGCCTGATACAAAGCGGAGGCAACCTGATCCTCAATGCCGCCGGGCAACTGGACAACAGCCACAGCGAGGCGGATCACCGCGACAACGTGCTGGACGCCGGAATATTCAGTCAGGGAGACATGACTATCAAGACCGCTGACATCTCCAATCAGCACGGCCATATCGGCAGTGGCGGCCGTCTCACGATCGCAGGAGACTCTATCGCCAATCAGCAGGGGGAGATACAGGGCGGCAAAGAGACTCGCGTCACCACCATGCAGCTGAACAACGATCAGGGCCAACTGCAAAGCGGCGAGCGGCTGACCCTGACCACCCAATCGTTGAGTAACCGCGGTAACGGCAGAGATAAGGGGATTAGCAGCAAACAGGCAATGAAGATTAGTGCAGACGCAGTGGATAATGAAGGCGGAATAATCGTGTCGGCGGATAAACTGAATATCACATCGGCACAACTGAACAACTCGCAAGGTAATCTGAACGCCCACAAGAGCCTGACTCTGGACAGTCACGCGCTGGATAACCGGAGCGGACAGGTTCAGGCGCAACAGACGTTGTGGATCAATACTCAGGGACAGCAGCTGGATAATACGGACGGGGTGCTGAACAGCCAGGAGAAACTGACCGTCAGCAGCGGCAAACTGATCAACGCTCAGGGCACGCTGCACGGGAAATCGGGCGTCCTGCTCTCCACTCCTCTGCTGGATAACGGTAACGGCGGAAAACTCCTGAGTGAACAGGACATGGATATAAACACTCAGGTGTTGTTCAATACAGGAGGGCAGCTGCTGGCCTCCAATCATGTCACCGTAAAAGTGAAAAATCTGCTTAATAACACCTTTGGATTACTGCGCAGTGGCGGAGATGCCCGTCTGACGATGAAGCGCCTGCTCAACGACGATACCCGTCAAACCGATAAAGGCATTGAAGCGCGAAATATTTATGTGACGGGGGAACGTCTGGATAACCGTCAGGGGCAACTGATGGCCCTCAATGATGTGAATTTACAACTTAGCGACATACTGGATAATTCGAAGGGCTATTTACAGGCCAATCAGGAACTGAACGCACAGGGCAATAATCTGGCCTTCACGAACTCTCAAGGGGACGTCAGAACAGGGAAAAACCTGTCAGTGTCTGTCAAGACCATCACCGGGAACGGTAAGTTGCGTTCTCTTGGGGATATAACCCTAACGACGCAGCAGGATCTCTCCCACGACAGCGAAATGATTGCCAATGGCCGCCTGCAACTGGACATCGGAGGCGGACTCACCAACCGCGGCCTGATAAGTGCCAACACATTACAGGGCAGAGTTGCCGATTTAGCCAATGACAATCAGGGTAAAATACTGGCTAATGACCAGCAATGGCAGGTGGACAAGTTTCTTATCAATACGGGGCTGATTGACGGCGCCAACACCACTCTGAAAGCCACCACCCTGATCAATCGGGGCTACGGGCGCATTTACGGTGATCATATTGCGCTTGAGGCCGCTACCCTGAATAACCATATAGAAGCCCTGAGTAGGGTGGATGAATGGAAAGAATTGCGGAAAAAACAAATAGCATGGGAGAAACAGCAAAAAACAGCCGGAAGATCGCTAACACCGCTCTACAAGCAGATTGTCTCGCGAGGGCAGTCTGGTGTGATTGCAGCGCGCAATCGGCTAGATATCGGGGTTGGAACGCTGAACAACAACACCCACAGCCGGATCTACAGTAATGGAGAACTGTTCATTGGAGGTAGCCTGAATGATCAACAGCAGGCCACCGGAAAAGGCACAGTGCTCAACAATTACAGCTCCAGCATTGAATCAGCCGGCAATATGCAGCTGGCGATGCAGACCATCAATAACGAGAACGATAATCAGGAAACGCAGGAAGTCCTGATTTCGAAAACACCCAAGTTGATCTACCAACGAAATGGGACACTTTTTGACACCAAAGATAACCACATTAAGACAAAGCATAATGGTGTTGAGCTGCTCATGATTAATGGTGCCGGAGGAAATGACGACTGGGATACTTTCCAGAAATACGACGTTATCCGCACGACTGAAGAGACTCAGGTAATAAGTACCGATCCGGCGAAGATTCTGGCGGGAAAAAATTTAACGCTGATAACTGATCAGGGAGAGAATTCTACATCCGGTCACGTCAACAACAAACATAGCCAGCTGGTTGCTGGTGGAGTACTGACCGTGACGGGAGGGGATCTTATTAATGCGGAAACGCCGGGCAAAAAACGTGTTACCGATATAGGGCAGGCTGAATCATTCTGGCGCATCAGACGAGACGGCAAAGATGAACAGGGTTGGCAGAAACAACCTCATAACCAGACGGACGAGCAGGCTATTCAGTTAAAAACCAGTACAGCGGAAGAGCAACAGCAGCAAATCAGTTTTACCGGAAAATCGCCGGAGGCCTATCAGGGGCAAACAACCGACTTTATGGCAGTGAACCACCGCCAGATCGAGTCGGCGTTTGACAGCCCTGCCAAGAGCGTTAAGGCAATAGAGCAACGTACAGCGCAACAGCTGGAAGTCGTGGGCCAGCAAACGGTAG
>JAIRVT010000016.1 GCA_031253755.1 Enterobacteriaceae bacterium | reverse complement strand
TTATATTATTAATCAATATATTGTAATAAAATTTTTTCAAATTCCCGTGAATAAATTCATTTATATTGTTTTATATCAAATAAGTATTATATTTTGAGTTTTATTCCTATTTTATGGTTTTAAAAATTTAATTGTTAATTTCATCGTGTAATAATAATTTTTTTAAATTAAAATAGTTCTTTCTGTATTTAATTTATCCTTGAATAGAATAGATGCAGAACAACTACATAATATATAACCCAATGAATTTCAATAATTCCTTGGAAAACAATTGAACACTAATATAGGGCAATACATGAAACATAAAATAGGTGCTGTATTTTTTCTGAGTTTGTTTTTGTTCCAAAACGCCAGCGCAGCAACGGCACCTGACGTTCATTATTCTGAACTTGTACAAAAGGCATATAAACAGTTTAAAGATGATAAACGCGGCGATGTTGCTGATTATATTCCTGCGCTGGCAAAATATAGCCCTGACAACTACGCAATAGCGATTGCCACAGTCGATGGTAAAATTTATACAGCAGGTGATAAGAACAAATTATTCCCGTTGGAATCACTGACGAAAGTTTTTACTCTGGCGCTTGCCATGAATCAGCAAGGCCCGGAAAAAACGCTGGATAAATTAGGCGCAAATGCCACCGGATTACCCTTTAATTCTGGCCTCGCGGTTGAATTACGCAATGAACGCCCGCAAAACCCGCTGGTTAATGCAGGTGCGATCAGTTCAGTGAGCTTGATTGATGCAAAAAATGCGGATGATCGCTGGCAGCAAGTGATGAGTAATATGGAAGCATTCGCGGATAATAAATTGTCGGTGAATGACGAAGTGTATCGCTCTGAATTAGAAACCAATCAGCATAATCAGGCACTGGCTTATCTCATGCTTTCTTATGGCAGAATGTACAGCAATCCGGCGGAAGCGGTCGATATTTACACCCGTCAGTGTTCCGTTGAAGCCTCCACCATTGATTTAGCCAAAATGGGCGCGGTACTGGCAAATGGGGGGAAATCGCCATATACCGGTAATCAATTAGTTGCGGAAGAAAATGTGCCAAAGGTATTGGCAGAAATGGCGGTTGCCGGTCTTTATGATGGTTCCGGCAAATGGCTTTATAACGTCGGCATCCCGGCTAAAAGCGGTGTTGGTGGTGGAATGTTCGCCGTTGTTCCCGGAAAATATGCGATTGCGGTTTACTCCCCGCCGCTGGATAAAGAAGGCAACAGTATTCGGGCACAAGAAGCGATTGAATATATTGCCAATGAAACACAGGCGAATTTATTCCGATAGTGTTTGAGTCTATTTCCATCTGATCTCAATAAAAACGATCAAGTAAGAAATCCGGCCACACAGCATGATCGGTGTGACCGGAGTAGGCGAATATGCTCCGTATAGCGGTAGCCTGACGTTATCTCATCGGAAGTAACCGCCAGAACGCTTTTACCAGCGGCTCATGCAGCCGCTTACTCAGTGCACAAACCCCCAGTTCAAACGGCTCAACCAGCGACACATTTTCCAGCAGTGATATCCGGTTACGGACCGGCTCCGGGCTGTTTTCCACCACTACCGCCGGAATTAAAGCAATTCCGCAACCTAACGCCACCATCGACACAATCGCTTCATGACCGGAAACGGTGGCATAAATCTGTGGATGGTTGATTTTATGCCGACGAAACCACAGCTCAATGCGCTTACGGGAAGGGCCGTGTTCCGGCAGGATAAACGGGATCGCGCTCCAGTCGGGATCGTCTTGTATTGCCAGCGACCTGACAGCGCAAGGCAACGCCGGGGCGATCAGAACCAGCGGGATCTCACCAATTTTGGTAAAACTCACGTTATCAGGCAGTTTTTCCGGTTTACCGGCAATGCCCAAATCCGCCTCTTCTGACTGCACTTTATCCACGGCATCAGCCGCATCACCAGTGGTGAGTTTTATTTCCACCAAAGGATGTTCGGCGCGGAATTTATCCAGCACTTGTGGCAGATGGCTATAAGCGGCGGTCACCGAGCAAAAAAGACGTAATTCACCGGTGAGCGATGGGCTTTGGTGATTGAGTGAATGCAGTAATTGCTGGTATTGCAGGAGTGTCTGCTGGGCAAATTGCTGTAACTGCTCTCCGGCTGACGTCAGTTTTACGGTGCGATTATCCCGTAGGAAAAGCGGATGCCCCAATTGTTCTTCAAGACGTTGGATCTGACGTGAAAGCGTGGAAGGGCTGACATGGATTGCTTTAGCCGTACGACCAAAATGACAACTTTCTGCCAGATGTAAAAACAGTTTTAAATCACGGAGATCCATTACCTTTTCGCCTTATATGGAAGATGTTTTTTGTCACGCGATTATTAATAAATATATGTTGCAATTTATGCAACGTAGTTTTGCCAATATATCAATTTAAGCAATGGTTTTCCTGTCATATATTGGTCGAATTGCAAACACAACATCATAGATAAATCACACTAATAATATTCGGAGTCACCATGGCTAATTATTTTGACACGTTAAACCTGCGTCAGCAGTTGGCGCAGTTGGGCAAATGCCGCTTTATGGCACGGGAAGAATTTGCTGACGAGGCAGGGTATTTGAAGGGCAAGAAAGTGGTGATTATCGGATGTGGTGCGCAAGGTCTAAATCAGGGGCTGAATATGCGTGATTCCGGTCTCGATATTGCCTATGCCTTGCGCAAAGAGGCGATTGCAGAAAAGCGGGCGTCATGGCGTAAAGCGACTGAAAACGGTTTTCAGGTCGGCACTTATGAAGAATTGATCCCACAAGCCGATTTGGTGGTTAACCTGACGCCGGACAAACAGCACTCTGCGGTGGTTCAGGCGGTTCAGCCATTAATGAAAGAAGGTGCTGCACTGGGTTATTCCCACGGTTTTAATATCGTCGAAGTGGGTGAGCAGGTACGTAAAGATATCACCGTTGTGATGGTTGCGCCTAAATGCCCCGGAACGGAAGTGCGTGAAGAGTATAAACGCGGGTTCGGCGTGCCGACGCTGATTGCCGTGCATCCCGAAAACGATGCCAAAGGCGAAGGCATGGCAATTGCGAAAGCATGGGCAGCGGCAACCGGAGGCCATCGTGCCGGGGTACTGGAATCTTCATTTGTGGCAGAAGTGAAATCTGACCTGATGGGGGAGCAAACCATTCTGTGTGGCATGTTACAGGCGGGTTCTCTGCTGTGTTATGACCAGTTGCTCGCGGATGGTGCAGAACCGGGCTATGCGGGCAAATTGGTTCAGTTTGGCTGGGAAACTATCACGGAGGCGTTGAAGCAGGGCGGCATTACACTGATGATGGACAGGCTTTCCAATCCGGCAAAACTGCGTGCTTATGCGCTGTCTGAACAGCTTAAAACAATATTGACTCCGCTGTTCCAGAAACATATGGATGACATTATTTCCGGTAAATTCTCTTCAACGATGATGGCTGACTGGGCCAATGATGATAAAAATCTGCTGACCTGGCGCGCAGAAACCGGCCAGACGCCATTCGAAAACTATCCCGATGATAGTAGCCAGATCAGCGAGCAGGAATATTTTGATCATGGCGTTCTGATGATTGCGATGGTGAAAGCGGGTGTGGAGCTGGCATTTGAGACGATGGTGGTTTCCGGCATTATCGAAGAATCGGCTTACTATGAGTCTTTACACGAGCTGCCTTTGATCGCCAATACCATTGCGCGTAAACGCCTGTATGAAATGAACGTGGTGATTTCCGATACCGCAGAATACGGCAACTACCTGTTCTCCTATGTAGCGGTGCCGTTGTTGCAGGAAAAATTCATGCCGACGTTACAGGCAGGGGATTTAGGTAAATCGGTGGCTGATTCAGGTATCGATAATGCTCAGTTGCGTGATGTGAATGAAGCAATTCGCAATCACCCGATTGAAACTGTCGGCCGAAAATTGCGTGGGTATATGACGGATATGAAGCGCATTGCCGTCGGCGGCTAAATACCCGTCGTCTTTCAAGCTTCAAACCGCCTCTTTGTTGATGCCCGATATATCATATCGGGCATTTACCCGGCCGACAAAACCCTATCTATAAATTAAATCGTTGTTTCAACTCATCAAGTTCTTGACGCTGGAATGCCTCAAAACGCGCTTTGGGTTGTTGAGCCTTAATCATATTCAGTAACGGATCCTGAACTTGAGTACGGACACCACTCAACTCTTCCATCACCGCCAGGCCACAAAACGGCACATAGCATTCGGAATAACCGCCTTCATGCACGACCACCAGTTTGCCCTCGCATAGCTCGTCGGCGGCCTGCTGTATTTTGCGGGTCATTTCCCGGAAGCTGTCACTGTGCAACAGCATACGGGCAAGGGGATCGAGGGCATTGGCATCATAACCACAGGCAACAATAATCAATTCTGGCTGATAGCGGTGTAAGGCGGGCAGAACGATTTGATCCATCGCATACAGGTAGCTATCGTGTCCGGCACCTGCCATAAGTGGAATATTGATATTGAAACCTTCGCCTTTACCTGCGCCAATGTCGTCTTCGCCACGATAACCTTCGGGATAACAACCATCCTGATGCAATGAGATGGTCAAAACATCATCGCGCTCCCAGAAGATATGCTGGGTGCCATTACCGTGGTGAACATCCCAGTCAACCACGGCAACGCGTCCCAGACCAAAGCGTTTTTTGGCTTGCTCGATGGCGAGGGAAATATTGGCCAGATAGCAAAAACCCATCGCCTGATCCGGCAGGCAATGATGTCCGGGAGGGCGAGACAGACTATAGGCGTTATCCAATTCACCATGCAGGACAGCTTCTACCGCAGCGCAGGCAAGCCCGGCTGATAATTTGGCGATTTCATAACTGCCTGCCCCCACAGAAGCTTCCGGCCCTAACAGGCCCGGACCGTTATCGCTCAGGTGCTTAAAGTGCTGTAAATAGACTTCCGGATGGATGAGCTTTAAGGTTGTTTCATCAACAGGATCCGCCCCTGATAGTTGCAAAGAACGGCTTAAGCCAGAAGCATCCATTAAATTTTTCATTCTGCGCTTGGTTTCTGGTGATTCAGCATGGCTTGCTCCGGAAGGCGGTTGTACCCATCCCCCCACAGGCAGTATGCCGACATGCTGTAATCCGGTATTGTGCCAGAAACAGCTTTCATCAAAGAAAAAACCTGTTTTGCGTAGCATATTGCATCCTCATTGACTGAATTTTTATCGTGACTGCATCAGTAAGGTGAATCCGATGTTATTTATGACATATAAAAAAGGAGTAAATCCATGATGAAGCGGGGATTTTAAGATCTGTAAATACATTATTTTTGATTAACGGCTATTATGATTCATCACTCGCCTCCACCATGACGGGCGAAGAAAAGCGTTTACTTACGCGGCTTTCTGCTACAATTTCGTCCCTTGCTCTTTCATCCTGATATAACTTTCGAAACAATATGCGATTAAATTCATGCGATTAAATCCTAGCCAACAACAAGCGGTTGAATTTGTCACAGGGCCTTGTTTGGTTCTGGCGGGTGCAGGCTCCGGTAAAACCAGAGTGATCACCAATAAAATAGCCCATCTTATCCGTACCTGCGGTTATCAAGCCCGCCATATTGCGGCGGTGACGTTTACCAATAAGGCCGCGCGCGAAATGAAAGAGCGTGTCGCCCAGACTTTGGGCCGTAAGGAAACCAAAGGGTTGGTGATTTCAACGTTCCATACGCTGGGGCTGGAGATCGTCAAGCGTGAATATAAGGCGTTGGACATGAAGAGTAATTTCTCGCTGTTCGACGATCAGGACCAAATGGCGTTATTGAAAGATCTGACCGCAGATTTATTGGAAGAAGATAAAGATCTGCTGCAAAAACTGATCAGCAATATTTCTAATTGGAAAAATGATCTGCTGTCGCCGGAACAGGTGATAAAACGTGCCCGTTCAGCACAGGAACACCAGTTTGCCGAGTGTTACCGCCGTTACGCTTTGCATTTGAGCAGTTGTAATGTCCTTGATTTCGATGACTTGATTAGCAAACCGACGCTATTGCTAATGCAGAATGAAGAAATCAGGGAACGCTGGCAGAACAGGATTCGTTATCTGCTGGTGGATGAGTATCAGGACACCAACACCAGTCAGTACCAATTGGTGAAGATGCTGGTGGGAAACCGGGCACGTTTTACCGTTGTGGGTGATGATGATCAGTCTATCTATTCGTGGCGCGGTGCCCGTCCACAGAATCTGATCCTGCTGAAAGACGATTTCCCGCAACTGAATGTGATCAAGCTGGAGCAGAATTACCGTTCATCCGGCAGGATACTGAAATCCGCCAATATCCTGATTGCCAATAATGCTCATGTATTTGAAAAAAAACTTTTTT
The DNA here is from genome assembly GCA_031253755.1 of Enterobacteriaceae bacterium. Lineage (GTDB taxonomy): Bacteria > Pseudomonadota > Gammaproteobacteria > Enterobacterales > Enterobacteriaceae > Xenorhabdus. The sequence goes on along the minus strand of JAIRVT010000016.1, from coordinate 104,665 downwards.
CTGAATTGGGATATGGTGAGCCGCTTCGCGTGATCGAAGCAAATAATGAAGATCATGAAGCCGAGCGCGTCATCGGGGAGTTAATTGCCCATCACTTTATCAATAAAACGGATTACAAAGATTACGCGATCCTCTATCGAGGCAATCATCAATCCCGCATCTTTGAAAAAATGTTGATGCAAAACCGCATTCCTTACCGTATTTCCGGCGGAACGTCGTTCTTTTCCCGCCCCGAAATTAAGGATCTGCTCGCTTATCTGCGAATTCTGACCAATGGTGATGATGACAGCGCTTTTCTGCGTATCGTCAATACGCCGCGGCGGGAAATCGGCGCCGTCACGATTCAGAAGTTGGGAGAATGGGCGAAGCAGCGTAATAAAAGTCTGTATCACGCCAGTTTCGATCTTGGGCTGGAACAAAGCCTGTCCGGGCGTGGATTAGCTGCTTTACAGCGTTTTACACATTGGATGGAGGATCTTTCCCGTCAGGCAGAGCGCGAGCCCTTGCTGGCAGTCAGGGATTTGCTGCATGGCATGGATTATGAAAGCTGGCTGTATGAAACTTCGCCCAGCCCGAAAGCGGCTGAAATGAGAATGAAAAACGTCAACCAGCTTTTTAGTTGGATGAGCGACATGCTTGCCGGAGATGAACTGAATGAGCCAATGACGCTCTCTCAGGTAGTGGCGCGTTTTACGCTGCGGGATATGCTGGAGCGCGGTGAAAGTGAGGAAGAACTGGATCAGGTACAGCTGATGACTCTACATGCTTCCAAGGGGTTGGAGTTTCCTTATGTTTTTCTGGTGGGCATGGAAGAAGGATTTTTACCGCACCAAAGCAGCATTGACGAGGATAATATTGAGGAAGAACGGCGTTTGGCTTATGTCGGAATTACCCGCGCCCAGCGGGAACTCTTTTTTACGCTCAGCAAGGAACGCCGCCAGTATGGCGAATTGATTCGCCCTGAGCCGAGCCGGTTTTTGTTGGAGTTGCCACAGGATGATCTGGATTGGCCACAGGGTAAGCGAGTCGTAAGCGCTGAAGAACGGATGCAACGGGGGCAATCACGTCTGGCAGATATCAAATCCCGTTTTGGCCTTGGGCAGAAAAATGGTGGGTAAGCCAGTAAACGTTCTTAAAATTTAACATTTTTATAAGCCATCGTTCTCAGCCCAGCATCATCGTCAATGATGTTGCTGGGAGAGCCATTAATTTGTGATGATGCGTCAATTAGGCGTCTGCTATTTCTGCCCGCCATCACGCTGTTCTTCAATAATAATCAAAACCCATTGAATATAACTTTGCCACTTGATTTCCTGTTGCAAAGCTTCAGCCCTGAGTGGGTATTGTGTTTGCCATTGATAAGGAAGCGAGAGGGTCAGCATTTCGTTTTTCGCCCGTAAATGTAACGCGGATAACGCTTCATCCCGCCGATGGCTGGCTAAAATAACCGCAAGACGTAACAGGCGGCATAGCCGCAGCGCTTGCAAAGCGGGCAGGGCATTTTGCTGGTTTAATGATGTCAGATCGAATGGGCCATTTTGATTTTTCAACAATGCTGCCAGTAAACGTTTTTGTGCAGGTGTGTAGCCGGGAAGATCTAAATGGCTGACCAGATAGGCTGAGTGGTTTGATGCCTGACGAAAATCGACACACAAGCCGATTTCATGAATAATGCAAGCACTCACTAACACTTCATGGCATCGTTCGTCTAACTTCCATACATCGGCAACCTGTTGAAAAAAATGCGTTGCTACACGCGTGACACGTTGTGCCTGTTCTGTATCGACCTGAAAGCGATGCTGAATATTTTGCAGGGTTCTGGCACGGATATCCTGCCCGACCGGCAGTTCCAGCATGCCGTAAACCAGACCTTCGCGCAAAGCGCCTCCTGCCAGCGTCATACTTTCGATCTTCAATGCCTGAAAGATAGAAATCAGGATGGCAAGCCCACTTGGAAAAACGAGCGCCCGTTCCAGCGTCAGACCTTCGATTTCCAGTTCTTCCAGCTTCCCGCACTTAATCGCTTTAGATTTAAGCTGTTGCAGCTTGGGCAACGTGATCAGTTCATCCATTCCCTGAGCTATCATGATCCCCTGAAGCGCCTGAACCGTGCCTGATGCCCCAACACAAATCTGCCAGCCCTGTTCCAATAATGTCGGAATGGCTGGCGCGAGGATCCGGCGGGTGGCGATTTCCGCTTCAGCAAAGTTCTCTTCAGTCAGGCTACGATCACTGAAATAACGCTCAAGCCAAGTAACACATCCCATTTCAAGGCTGAATAATTGTGTCGCTTTTGCGCCGGTGCCGGTGACGAGTTCTGTACTGCCACCACCGATATCCACGACCAGACGCTTCTCCGGCCCGCCAGTGGTGTGGGCAACGCCCTGATAAATTAACTGAGCTTCTTCTTCACCTTTGATAACTCTGACTGCTGTGCCCAATATTTCAGAGGCTTTTCCAACAAACTCATCAGAATTTTCGGCAAATCGCAATGTGGCTGTTGCGACAGCACGGATTTGTGAGGCAGGAATATCCTGCAAATATTCCGCAAAAAGGCGAAGGCATTGCCATCCTCGCTCCATTGCCTGTTGTGATAAATGGTTATTTTTATCCAATCCGGCGGCCAGCCTGACTTTACGCTTAATACGAGCGATCACTTGAGTGTCAGTGGCAACTTTACGCACAACCAGCATATGAAAACTGTTTGAGCCTAAATCGATAGCGGCATAGAGCGAAGAAGAATTCAGCATGTTGTTATTCCAATCAACACCTACGAATCACGATTACGCATCGCGTTTGCGATTACGAATAGGATTACCACGGCGCGGAACATTGGTCCGACGTGGATGCCCGCCAGAACGTGCGCGGTTGCGACGCTTGGGAACAGGTAAATCTTTTAGCAGCGCATCGCTGTTGTATTTACTTACCGGGATCTGATGCTGGATATATTCTTCAATGCCTGGCAAATTCAGCGCATATTCTTCGCAGGCCAGACTGATGGAGTGGCCGCTTTCACCTGCACGACCTGTCCGGCCAATACGGTGAACATAATCTTCGCAATCATCCGGCAAATCGTAGTTAAAGACATGTGTCACAGAAGGGATATGCAGCCCACGCGCGGCAACATCGGTGGCAACCAGAATATCCAAATTACCTAAGCTGAATTCTTCCAGAATGCGCAGGCGTTTTTTCTGTGCAACGTCTCCGGTCAGCAGGCCAACGCGATGTCCATCGGCAGCCAGATGCGCCCAGATATCTTCGCAACGGTGTTTGGTGTTAGCAAAAATAATGCAGCGATCAGGCCACTCTTCTTCCAATAACGTCTGTAACAGGCGCATTTTTTCTTCATTGGAAGGGTAGAAAAGTTCTTCCTGAATGCGATGCCCGGTTTTTTGTAACGGTTCAACTTCCACATATTCAGGATTGTTCATCTGTTCGAACGCTAATTCGCGCACCCGATAAGATAATGTGGCAGAGAACAGCAGATTCAGGCGTTCAGTGGCGGCCGGTATCCGGCGGAACAACCAGCGGATGTCCTTGATAAAACCGAGATCGTACATGCGGTCGGCTTCATCCAGCACGACAACCTGAATTGCGCCAAGATTGATATAGCCCTGTTTGGCGTAATCAATTAAACGGCCTGTTGTACCAATGACGATATCAACACCGGCTTCCAGCACCTTTAGCTGCTTATCATAGCCATCACCGCCATAGGCAAGGCCCATTTTCAGTCCCGTGACCTCTGCCAGCTCTTCTGCATCTGAGTAAATCTGGACAGCCAACTCGCGGGTGGGGGCCATAATCAACGCGCGTGGCTGATTGGTTTTATGCCCTGCGCCAGTAGGATGGGTCAGTAAATAATGAAAAGTAGACGCCAGAAATGCCAGCGTCTTGCCTGTTCCAGTTTGTGCCTGCCCCGCAACATCTCGGCCTTCGACAGTAAAAGGCAATGTTAACGCCTGAATTGGCGTACAGTTAGAAAAGCCCTTTTTGTCAAGAGCTTCAATGACCTTGGGGTGCAATGCGAAGTCGGAAAACTTCTTTTCTGTCAAATGTGTTTTGCTCATAGTGTGGTAGAATATCAGCTAACTATTGCTTTTAGAAAGTGTATCCGCTGAAATAAAGGCACCTTAATGTTGGTTCATGTACACTGACAGCCTAAAAGATTTACTGTGGAGTTCAAATAATGAGTGAAGAGATTGTAAATTCTAGTGTTATCCATCTGGCAGATAATGACTTTGATGGAAACAAACTGAAATCAGAAGGCATCGTCCTTGTTGATTTTTGGGCAGAATGGTGTGGCCCTTGTAAAATGGTGGCGCCTATTCTGGAAGAAATCGCTTCAGATTATGCTGGAAAACTGACCGTTGCCAAGCTGAATGTTGATGATCACACTGAAACTGCACCAAAATTCGGTATTCGTGGTATCCCGACCTTGATGTTGTTTAAAGATGGTGAAAAAGTTGCAGTAAAAGTCGGTGCTTTATCAAAAGATCAACTGAAAGAATTCTTAAATCCGTATCTCTGATTTAGTGTCTGGTATATAGGGGCGTTTAGCCGCTAGATAGAACTAAAATGATTTATTCATTTCTTCTATTGGCAGCTAGACGTCCGCAACGAAGCATGGTAAGTTAACAATCATGTGCTTATAGCTTAGATGAAACACGTACATTGTACATTGTTGTAGCAAGACAGTAGAAAGGCATCTGTGTAGAAACATCGTGAAGAAAAATTTTCATCATTGATGTGAAGAATTGACAGTAAGCGTGTTACATACTAAACAATCTGTAGTATCTGATAGATCGTGTCTGATAAACCTGTTATCTCTGGATTACCTTGAAATATCTGATGGCATATCGTATTTAGTGTATCTGAAAGCATATATAGTGATTTATTCAGTATATAGCCCGGTGCTTAAGACGTCTTTATGCTGAACATCCCAAGATGTTTTCGTGCTGAGTGTTTTATGCTTGAAGCTTTCTCTTACTGAACCTTCTTTCGCTGAGATAATGTTTGCTAAGACCGTATTTATACTGAGATAATTCTGGTATTTGAAATTAGTTATTTTTCGTTACTATCATCTCAGTAGCGTTTTACTTTAACAGTTTGTTAGCCTTATTTTGAAATCAAACAGAGTACATCAAACAATTGCCTTGTAATATAAATCAATATGTTAATAGGTTGTATTGATTTGGGTACCAATAAACAGGCACCGATAACGCTGCCATATCATTTACGTTCATAGTTCGAGATATACCCCGAGTTAAAGAACCCACCATTATGAATCTTACCGAATTAAAAAATACGCCGGTATCAGAGTTGATTACTCTCGGCGAAAATATGGGGCTGGAAAATCTGGCTCGTATGCGCAAGCAGGACATTATCTTCTCTATCCTCAAACAACATGCGAAGAGTGGAGAGGATATTTTCGGCGATGGTGTGCTGGAGATATTGCAGGATGGCTTCGGTTTCCTCCGCTCCGCAGACAGTTCCTACCTTGCCGGCCCCGATGATATCTACGTTTCTCCTAGTCAAATCCGTCGTTTTAACCTCCGTACCGGTGACACCATTTCAGGTAAAATTCGCCCGCCAAAAGAAGGTGAACGCTATTTTGCCCTGCTGAAAGTTAATGAAGTTAACTTTGATAAACCCGAAAATGCCCGTAGTAAAATCCTGTTTGAGAACCTGACTCCCCTGCATGCCAACAATCGCTTGCGCATGGAGCGCGGTAATGGCTCCACAGAAGATCTGACCGCCCGTGTGTTGGATTTAGCCGCACCGATTGGTCGTGGCCAGCGTGGCCTGATTGTGGCGCCACCAAAAGCAGGTAAAACCATGCTGCTGCAAAATATTGCCGCAAACATTGCCCACAACTATCCTGATTGTGTGCTGATGGTTCTGCTTATCGATGAACGTCCGGAAGAAGTGACCGAAATGCAGCGTCTGGTAAAAGGTGAAGTTATCGCTTCCACCTTTGATGAACCAGCTTCCCGCCATGTTCAGGTTGCTGAAATGGTGATTGAAAAAGCAAAACGTCTGGTTGAGCATAAAAAAGACGTTATTATTCTGCTGGATTCCATCACCCGTCTGGCTCGAGCTTACAACACCGTCGTTCCTGCTTCCGGTAAGGTATTGACAGGTGGTGTGGATGCGAATGCACTGCATCGTCCAAAACGTTTCTTTGGTGCCGCTCGTAACGTTGAAGAGGGTGGTAGCCTGACCATCATCGCAACAGCGTTGGTTGATACCGGTTCGAAGATGGATGAAGTGATTTACGAAGAATTTAAAGGCACAGGTAACATGGAATTACACCTGTCCCGTAAGATTGCGGAAAAACGCGTCTTCCCTGCTATCGATTACAACCGTTCTGGCACACGTAAGGAAGAATTACTCACTGCGCAAGATGAGCTACAGAAAATGTGGATATTGCGTAAAATCATTCATCCGATGGGTGAAATTGATGCGATGGAATTCCTTATCAGCAAGCTGGCTATGACAAAAACAAATGAAGAATTCTTCGACTTTATGAAGCGCTCATAAGTTATAGATAAAATTGAGTCTTTCATAGACAAAAAATAGCTAAGCAAGCACGTTTTTAAAACGCCACTTTTATGTGGCGTTTTTTATAGGTAGACTGACTTGTTTATTTAAATGGTACGTTTTTTGCATAATTCTTTTTGGAAAAAGTGGTTGGAAAAAGTTATTTGAATAAAGCATGTTTCTTAAGTGTCATGTTACAACTATTTTATAAATGATGATTACTTACAGCCAGAAGCTGCATGACCTGTTTGGTGCAAGGGTAAGTGGGTGTTGCAAACAGCGAAGCAGTTTGAAAGACGAAGGACATTACACGTAGGGCATCTTCTTGAAAAGGTAAGTGATGGATTTAGCGTTGAATGGAACTTCCATGATTCAATGAATAATAGATGACCCCATATAATTTTTACAGAGAGTTGTTATTGTGAATATTCCCAGCATGAGTGCCGAAATTTTTTGCATTTTTATATTTTCATTTTCTTTTTTGTTTATCGCAAGGAAGTTGGCAAAAAAGATAGGCCTTGTTGATAAACCGAACTATCGCAAACGCCATCAGGGATTAATTCCTTTGGTGGGAGGTATATCCGTTTTTGTCAGTATTTGTTTCGCTTTTGTCATAACAAAAGAGTTTATCCCACATAAGTGGTTGTACTTGGCTTGTGCAGGAATACTGGTTTTTATTGGTGCATTGGATGACCGTTTCGATATCAGTGTAAAAATTCGTGCAACAATACAGGCCTTAGTCGGTATCAGCATGATGTATTTTGCCGGACTGAAACTGGATAGCTTAGGCAATGCGTTTGGTGATTGGGAAATGATGCTGGGGCCATTTAGCTATGTTGTCACGCTGTTTGCCGTTTGGGCTGCGATTAATGCCTTTAATATGGTAGACGGCATTGATGGTTTATTAGGCGGATTATCCAGCGTCTCTTTCGGCGCATTGGGTATTTTGCTGTATGAAAGTGGCAACACCGCGCTGGCATTCTGGTGTTTTGCCTTTATCGCAGGGATCTTGCCGTATATTTTTCTCAATCTGGGGCTATTTGGCAAACGTTTCAAAGTCTTTATGGGTGACGCAGGCAGTACGCTGATCGGCTTTACCGTGATCTGGTTACTGACGGAAACGACACAAGGGCAGGATCGTGCGATTAATCCGGTAACGGCACTGTGGATTATTGCGATTCCATTAATGGATATGGTTGCGATTATGTATCGTCGGCTGCGCAAGGGAATGAGTCCATTTTCACCGGATCGCCAGCATATCCATCACTTGATCATGCGCGCAGGTTTTACTTCCCGGCAGGCATTTATCCTCATCACGTTGGCTGCTGCATTATTAGCGATGGTCGGTATTATCGGCGAACGGTTAAGTTTTGTCCCTGAATGGGTGATGTTGGCATTATTTTTGCTTGCATTTATGTTGTATGGCTATTGTATTAAAAGAGCATGGCGGGTAGCGCGGTTTATTAAACGGTGTAAACGTCGGATGCGTCGGGTTACTAGCCATAATTAAAAAACATCGGCTTATCAAAGAGGTTTTGCGCAGTGAGAAATTCAGAAACGAAATCGAATCAGGATCAAGCGACTATAGAGCATGAACTGGATATTCGTGCGCTATGTTATGCTCTGTGGCGTGGCAAGATATGGATTATCGGGCTGGCAATCATTTTCGCTGCTGTAGCTCTGGCTGCGTCATATCTGATGCAGCAAAAATGGAGCACAACTGCTATCGTGGATTTAGCAACAACCAATAATCTGGGAAGTTATTATTCACAACAACAATTCCTGCGTAATTTGGATACCCGCATCAATGCCTCACCGGAAACTCAGTTACCGACAATCCCTGATGTTGCATACAAAGAGTTCATCACCCAAGTTGAAGCCTATGATACCCGTCGTGAATTCTGGTTACACTCCAGCTATTACAAACAGCGTTGTAGTAATAACGGTAATAACGGTAATAGCAAAGCAGATTCCGTGCTGTTGGATCAATTGATCAGCGATATTCAAGTGACACGCCGTAATGAAAAAAATGTACCCAATGACAGCATCAAGCTGACGGCGGAAACAGCCGCAGACGCCAACCGCCTGTTGCGGGAATATATTGCTTTTGCTAATCACCGTGCGAGCACTTATCTGAACAACGAAATCAAAGGTGCATGGTCAGTGCGAGTTAGCTCGTTAAAAGCGCTGGTTAAACGGCAAGAAGTGGTTGCTAAGGCAATGTATGATCGAGAGCTGGACGTGTTGCAGCAATCATTGAAAGTCGCTGAAAAACAGGGCATTGAACGTAATCAGGCGAGTGTTCCTGCTGATACCCTGCCTGAATCCAAAATGTTTCTGCTAGGCGTTCCCATGTTGCAGGCTCAGATTGAGACGTTAGAGGCAACCGGCCCGGATTACAACATCGATTATGATCAAAATATCGCTATGCTGGCGACATTAGAGATTGGCCCGGTATTGCAAGACACATTTCAGACCTACCGTTATCTCAGAACTCCTGAGGAGCCGGTCAGCAAAGATAGCCCCCGTCGCACATTTATGATGCTTTTGTGGGGATCTATCGGCATGTTGGCCGGGGCAGGCGTGGCATTAGTGAGACGCTCCCGCACGTAATTTTAGCTAACCCAATTTTATGATTGACAAAATAAGAGAGTCACTGTGAAAGTGTTGACTGTGTTCGGTACTCGTCCGGAAGCCATTAAAATGGCGCCATTGGTACACGCTTTGGCTAAGGATCCTGCTTTTGAGGCCAAAGTTTGTGTTACTGCACAGCATAGGGAAATGTTGGATCAGGTACTGCATTTGTTTGAGATCAAGCCGGATTTTGACCTCAATATTATGAGGAAAGGGCAGGATCTCACGGATATTACCTGCCGGATACTTGAAGCGATGAAACCTGTGCTGAACGAGTTCAAGCCGGATGTGGTATTGGTACATGGTGATACCACCACGACAATGGCGACCAGTCTGGCCGCATTTTACCAGCGCATTCCGGTAGGGCATGTTGAAGCCGGGTTAAGAACAGGCGATTTATATTCACCGTGGCCTGAAGAAGCTAACCGTAAGATTGCAGGCCATTTGGCGACTTACCATTTTGCACCAACAGAAAACTCTCGTCACAATCTCCTGAAAGAATCCATTACGGATAACGCGATTTTTGTGACCGGCAATACCGTGATTGACACGTTGCTCTGGGTCCGTGATCGCATCATGAATGATGAAAGATTAAGTGAGCAGCTTGCCGAGCTTTACCCTTTTATTGACGCCAACAAAAAAATGATTCTGGTGACAGGTCACCGCCGTGAGAATTTTGGCGATGGATTTGAGCGGATTTGTGAAGCGTTGGCACAGATTGCCAGAATGCACCCGGATGTACAGGTTGTTTACCCTGTCCACCTGAACCCGAATGTCTATGAACCGGTTAAACGCATTCTCCATGATATCGATAATGTGATCCTGATAAACCCACAGGACTATCTGCCGTTTGTCTATCTGATGAATCACGCTTATATGATTTTGACCGATTCCGGCGGCATACAGGAAGAAGCGCCTTCTCTTGGGAAACCGGTTCTGGTGATGCGTAATACGACAGAACGCCCGGAAGCCGTCGATGCCGGTACAGTGAGATTGGTGGGAACAAAAACCCAAACTATTGTCGATGAAGCCACTCGCTTACTGACCGATGACTCCGCCTATCAACAAATGAGCCGCGCCCATAATCCTTACGGAGATGGCAAGGCTTGCCAGCGAATTTTAGAAGCATTGAAAAAAAATCAGGTGACATTATGAGTTTTGACATAATTTCTGTGATCGGGCTGGGATATATTGGCCTACCGACTGCGGCAGCATTTGCTTCACGCCAGAAAACCGTTATTGGCGTTGATGTCAACCAACATGCGGTCGAGACAATTAACCGTGGCGCAATTCATATTGTTGAGCCTGATTTAGACAGTGTTGTAAAAACCGCTGTGGACGGCGGTTACCTGAAAGCGGTCTCTTCCCCTCAACCTGCTGACGCCTTTTTAATCGCCGTGCCGACGCCTTTTAAGGGCGAACATGAGCCTGACATGGTTTATGTCCGCTCTGCTGCCGAATCGATAGCGCCGGTGTTGAAAAAAGGCGATTTGATTATTCTGGAATCCACATCGCCCGTCGGCGCGACTGAACAGATGGCACAATGGCTGGCAGCAGCGCGCCCGGATCTTTCGTTTCCACAACAGGCTGGAGAGAATGCGGATATTGATATCGCCTATTGTCCTGAGCGGGTGTTGCCGGGGCAGGTGATGGTGGAATTGATCAAAAATGACCGTGTTGTGGGCGGTATGACACCGAAATCATCCGCCAGAGCAAGTGAACTGTATAAAATTTTCCTTGAAGGTGAATGTGTTATCACCAACGCCAGAACGGCGGAAATGTGTAAACTGACCGAAAACAGTTTCCGCGACGTTAACATCGCCTTTGCGAATGAACTGTCGCTGATCTGCGCCGAACAGGGCATTAACGTCTGGGAATTAATTCGTTTGGCGAACCGTCATCCGCGCGTCAATATTCTGCAACCGGGTCCGGGCGTCGGTGGGCACTGCATTGCCGTCGATCCGTGGTTTATCGTGTCACAGAACCCGGCACAATCTCGCCTGATTCACACCGCCCGTCTGGTTAATGATGACAAGCCACGCTGGGTCGTTGATCAAGTGAAAGCGGCAGTGGCGGACTGTTTAGCTGCAAGCGGCAAACGCGCCAGTGAAGTGAAAATCGCCTGTTTTGGTCTGGCATTCAAAGCCAATATTGATGACTTACGGGAAAGCCCGGCCGTTCATATCACCAAAATGGTCGCGCAGTGGCACGCGGGCGTCACCCTTGCCGTCGAACCGAATATCCATAACCTGCCGCAAACCCTGACGGGCGTCGTGGAGCTGGTGGATTTACAACAGGCGCTGAACGATGCCGACGTTGTGTTAATGCTGGTGGATCATAGCCAGTTTAAAGCGATTAACGGCGAGCAAATAAAACAAAAATGGATCGTTGATACCAAAGGAGTCTGGCGTTGAAACGTATTCTGATCACAGGCGGAGCGGGTTTTATCGGCTCTGCGGTCGTTCGCCACATTATCAGCCATACCGAAGACAGTGCCGTTGTTGTCGATAGTTTGACTTATGCCGGCAACCTTGAATCACTGGCGACCGTAGCGAGTCATCCTCGTTATGCGTTTGAACAGGTGGATATCCGTGACCGTCAGGCACTGGATCGCGTTTTTCAGCAATATCAGCCGGATGCCGTGATGCATCTGGCCGCCGAAAGCCATGTTGACCGCTCCATTGATGGTCCGGCCGCGTTTATCGAAACCAACATCATCGGCACCTATATTTTACTGGAAGCGGCTCGTGCTTACTGGCAGCAACTGGATCAAAACCAGCAGGCCGCATTTCGCTTCCACCATATTTCAACGGATGAAGTGTATGGTGATTTGCATGGTGACAACGGCTTCTTCACAGAAACCACACCGTATGCGCCGAGCAGCCCTTACTCTGCCTCGAAAGCTTCCAGTGACCATCTGGTCAGGGCGTGGCGTCGTACCTACGGTTTACCGACAGTCATCACCAACTGTTCAAACAACTATGGGCCGTACCATTTCCCGGAAAAACTGATCCCACTGATGATTTTGAACGCACTGGCCGGAAAATCCTTGCCGGTTTACGGTAAAGGCGAACAGATCCGTGATTGGCTGTACGTGGAAGATCATGCGCGGGCACTGCATCGGGTGGTGACTCAGGCTGAGCCGGGGGAAACCTATAACATCGGCGGTCATAATGAACGCCGGAATATTGATGTTGTGGAAATCATCTGCGAATTATTGGAAGAGCTTCGCCCGGAAAAAACCACCGGAGTCGCGTTCTATCGTGATTTGATTACTTATGTGACTGATCGTCCGGGGCATGATATGCGTTATGCCATCGATGCCGCGAAAATTGAACGGGAATTAGGTTGGACACCGCAGGAAACATTTGAATCCGGTATTCGCAAAACCGTGCAGTGGTATCTGGAAAATGAGCACTGGTGGCGCCGGGTTCAGGATGGCTCTTATGCCGGAGAACGTCTTGGCCTGTTTTAGCCATTTGCTTGTTTTAACAATTCACCTGTTTTAGCTATTTGCTTGTTTTCACCAAGTCGTCTGGGGGATGAAATGAAAGGAATTATACTGGCCGGAGGCTCTGGTACTCGCCTGTATCCAATAACACGTGGCGTATCAAAGCAGTTACTGCCTATTTATGATAAGCCCATGATCTACTATCCGCTGTCAGTGTTAATGCTGGCAGGCATACGCGATATTCTGATTATTTCTACTCAAGAAGATTTGCCCGCGTTTAAACGGCTACTGGGGGAGGGGGAACGCTTCGGCATTCACCTGAGCTACGCGGTGCAGCCTTCGCCGGATGGGTTGGCACAAGCATTTCTGATTGGTGAGGAGTTCATCGGCGATGATGCCTGCTGTCTGGTGCTGGGGGATAATATCTACTTCGGTCAGGCATTCAGCCCGAAATTGCAGAGTGTGACAACCCGTACGCATGGCGCGACCGTCTTTGGTTATCAGGTCATGGACCCTGAGCGGTTTGGCGTGGTGGAATTTGACGAACAATATCGCGTGCTGTCCATCGAAGAGAAACCGGTGCAGCCAAAATCAAACTGGGCAGTCACCGGGCTTTATTTTTATGACAATAAGGTTGTCGATTTTGCCAAGCAGGTAAAACCGTCGGTACGTGGTGAGCTGGAGATTACCAGCATTAACCAGATGTATCTGGAACGCGGAGAGCTGAATGTTGAACTGCTGGGGCGTGGCTTTGCCTGGCTGGATACCGGCACTCATGACAGCCTGATCGAGGCCAGTACGTTTGTTCAGACTGTCGAAAAACGGCAGGGCTTCAAAATTGCCTGTCTGGAAGAGATTGCCTGGCGCAATGGCTGGATGAGTGATGATCAGGTCAGGGCCTCTGCAACCGAGCTGGCAAAAACGGGGTATGGCCAATACTTGCTGGATTTACTCCATGTCTATTTGCGCTGAGCTTGAACCTCTGACATGGGACAGCCAATTTTTTGGCTTGTCCACCGCTCGCCTGACTTTTGCGCCAGCGTATTCATCAACATATTCATCATCAACAACAGAACAGATAACAACGACACAGTTGGATGAATATGCTTTGGTACAGGCGAAAGTCCCTGCGCAACAGGTTAATGTGATTGATAAATTATCTTCTCTGGGATTTTCTCTGGTAGAAGGGGAAGCGGATTTACTTTTACCCGTTAATCCAGAGCAGACGGATAAGCATCAGGCATTGATCACCGCGACAGCACAGGATATTCCGGACTTGAAAGCCGCTGCTGCCAGCGTATTTGCCCGTAGCCGCTTTCGTACCCCTTGGTATCAGCCGGATGACAGCGGGCGCTTTTATGCCGTCTGGGCAGAAAAAGCCGTTTTGGGAACGTTTGATCACGCGTGTTTGCTGGTCAACGATGAATCTGGCAAGCTTGCCGGTTTTGTCACGATGAGAAACACAGGCGCTGGTGAAGCACGAATAGGCTTACTGGCCGCATTACCGGGCAGGCAGCAGCAGGGAATTGGCAAGAAGTTGATGTCGGCGGCGCAGCAGTGGTGTCATAACCATCGGATACAACAGCTGAGAGTGGCAACGCAAATCAGCAACATCACCGCCTTGCGCCTTTATACACGTAGCGGTGCAGTCATCGAAAGCACCTCATATTGGTTATACAGAGGACGAAATGATTCCATTTAATAAACCACCCGTAGTCGGCACTGAATTAGAGTATATGCAGCAAGCGATGGCCAGTGGAAAACTGTGTGGTGATGGTGGTTTTACCAAACGCTGTGAAGAGTGGATGGAGCAGCATTTTGGTTGCTTAAAAGCCCAGTTAACACCATCTTGTACCGCCTCATTGGAAATGGCGGCAATTCTGTTGAATATCCAGCCGGGTGATGAAGTTATCATGCCGAGCTACACCTTCGTTTCGACGGCTAATGCCTTTGTCCTGCGCGGGGCGACCATTGTGTTTGTGGATGTTCATCCTGACACGATGAATATTGATGAAACCAAAATTGAGGCCGCTATCACGGATAAAACCAAAGCTATCGTCCCCGTGCACTATGCCGGCGTTGCCTGTGAGATGGATACCATCATGGCGCTGGCGAAAAAATATGACCTGTATGTTGTGGAAGATGCGGCGCAGGGCGTGATGTCCACTTATAAAGGCCGGGCATTGGGAACCATCGGTCATATCGGCTGTTTCAGTTTCCATGAAACGAAAAACTACTCTGCCGGCGGTGAAGGCGGAGCAACACTGATCAACGATAACGCCATGATCACCCGTGCCGAAGTTATCCGTGAAAAAGGCACTAACCGCACGCAGTTCTTCCGTGGGCAAGTGGACAAATACACCTGGCGTGATATCGGTTCAAGCTATCTGATGTCTGACTTGCAGGCGGCTTTCCTGTGGGCGCAATTGGAAGTGGCGGATAAAATCAACCAGCGCCGTCTGGTTTTATGGCATCACTACTATCAGGCACTGAAGCCACTGGCTGAAAAAGGGTTGTTAACGCTGCCGGCGATACCGGAAAACCGGGAACACAATGCGCATATGTTCTATATCAAGCTGAAAGATGTCGAACAGCGTGGCGAATTTAACAGCCATATGAAAGCGGCAGATATGCTGACCGTATTCCACTATGTTCCATTGCACTCGTGCCCTGCCGGTGAGACATTCGGCCGTTTCCACGGCGAAGATCGTTTCACCACCAGCGAAAGTGAGCGTTTGGTACGTTTGCCGATGTTTTACAATATTACTGATGAAGAGCAGCAACTCGTCATCAGCCGCATTAAGGAATTTTTTGCCTGATATGTCACTTGCCAAAGCCTCTGTCTGGACGGCAGGCTCCACACTGATCAAGATTGGTGTGGGGTTGCTGGTTGTTAAACTTCTGGCTGTCTCCTTTGGCCCGACCGGGGTTGGGCAGGCGGGTAATTTTCGCCAGCTTATTACTGTCCTGGGTGTCCTGTCCGGCGCCGGGATTTTCAACGGCGTAACCAAATATGTCGCGGAGAATCACCAGCAGCCGGAAAAACTCAGGGCAGTATTGGGCACATCATCCTCAATCATATTGGGTTTTTCTACCCTGCTGGCAATAATATTTCTGTTATTCAGTGACGCTATCAGTATTGGTCTGTTTGGTCACAACCGTTACAAAACTGTTGTGCAGGCGCTCGCATTTATTCAAATGGGAATCGCTTATGCCAACTATTTTCTGGCTATTCTGAAAGGATTCCGTGATGCTCAGGGAAATGCACTGGCGATCATTCTGGGCAGCCTGATTGGCGTGGTTGCCTATGGTTTGTGCTATTGGCTGGGGGGTTATGAAGGGGCGTTGGCAGGTTTGGCGTTAGTGCCTGCGCTGGTGGTATTACCGGCAGGCATCATGCTGCTGCGTAATAAAACCTTTGTTAACGATATTGCTCAGAAAATTGCGTTTTTGGCTTTAAAACCCGCATGGGATCGTGCCATTGCCAGCCATTTGGGGAAATTTACTCTGATGGCACTACTGACTTCCATCACATTGCCAGTCGCTTATGTCATGATGCGAAACTTGATGGCAGCGCGTTATAGCTGGGAAGAAGTGGGGATCTGGCAGGGTGTGAGCAGTATTTCCGATGCGTATTTACAATTTATCACTGCCTCTTTCACGGTTTATTTGTTGCCAACCCTTGCCCGGCTGGAAAGTAAACGTGATATTGCCCGTGAGATCGTCAAGGCGTTGAAATTTGTCTTACCTGCGGTGGCGGCTGCCAGTTTTTCCGTCTGGTTGCTGCGTGATTTCGTGATCTGGTTTCTGTTTTCAGATAAATTTACCGCCATGCGGGAGCTGTTCGCGTGGCAGCTAGTCGGTGATGTGCTGAAAGTGTGTGCTTACGTTTTTGGTTATCTGGTGGTGGCAAAAGCAGCATTGCGTTTTTATGTATTGGCTGAAATCAGCCAGTTTCTGCTGTTGGTCGGTTTTTCCCATTGGCTGATCCCTGTTAATGGTGCGCTGGGCGCAGCGCAATCCTATATGGCTACCTATATTGTGTATTTTAGCCTTTGTTGTGGTGTATTTATTATTTATTGCAGACGAGCATGACAACCTTAATTCACGTTTTGGGATCGGATATCCCACATCACAATCAAACGCTACTGCGTTTTTTTAATGACGTTCTGGAACAGGAAGTCAGCTTTCCAGCCAAACCGTGTTTTATGGTGGTGGCTAAAAACGATTTTGCAAAAAGCGATCTTGCAAAAAGCTATCCTGCTTTAACTATCGCGGTGTATGAAAACAAAACAGCGTTATCACAAGCTGTCATCGTACAGGCTCAGGAAGATCGAACCCGGCGTTTCTTTTTTCACGGTCAGTTCAATGCCGGGCTGTGGCTGGCCTTATTTATGGGCAAAATCAAACGTCATCAATTCTGGTGGCATGTCTGGGGAGCTGATTTGTATGAGGACTCCCGCCAGCTTAAGTTTCGTTTGTTCTATCTGTTGCGTCGTCTGGCGCATAAACGGGTGGGACGGGTGTTTGCGACCCGTGGGGATCTCAGTTATTTTGCGGAATTACATCCTCGTGTTCCGGCTTCATTGTTGTATTTTCCAACACGGATGGCTGCTTTGTTATCCGATAAGTTAGCCATTAAAGAACCACATCTTCCGGCAGAAAGCATCACGATTTTATTGGGGAACTCCGGCGATCAATCCAATCGGCATATTGAAGCATTGCACAACATTTATCGCCAGTTTGGGGCAGAAGCGCGGCTGATTGTGCCGATGGGCTACCCTGACAATAATCAGGCTTATATTCAAGAGGTGGAACAAACGGCATTGTCGCTGTTCCCGCCTGAAAATATCCGGGTTCTGAAAGAAAAACTGGCTTTTGATGCGTATTGCGCATTGTTACACACCTGTGATTTAGGCTATTTCATTTTTAAACGTCAGCAGGGGATAGGCACGCTCTGCCAGCTTATCCAGCAGGGTATCCCCTTTGTTCTGAGCCGCCAGAATCCGTTCTGGCAAGATTTAGCGGAGCAGCAAATCCCCGTTCTGTTTGATGGTGATTGTCTGAATAAACGGTGGGTGCAGGAAGCACAGCGTCAGATGTTGTCTCTTGATGAGAAGGCGATCGCCTTTTTTGAGCCTAATTTTGTAGAGGGGTGGAAAACTGCCCTGTTGGAAGCATCCGGAGAGTTTCAATGACTTTGGCGCAATTCGGTGGGTTATTGGCTGTTTACGCAATTTCACTGATCTTTATTCTTACCCTGACATATCAAGAGTTCAGGCGGGTTCGCTTTAACTTTAATATTTTTTTCTCACTGCTTTATTTACTGACGTTTTATTTTGGTTTCCCGTTAACCTGTATACTGGTCTTTCAGTTTGATGTGCAGGTCGTGCCGGTGGATTCATTGCTGCATGCGATGCTGGCGTCGAGTTGTTTCTATGCTATTTATTATGTCAGCTACAAAGTCCGCCTCAGACGCCGCGCTGTTGGTCATAAGTCAGGCAATCTTGCCACCCGTAAGCCGCTATTTAGCATGAACCGGCTCGAAACTAACCTGACATGGCTGCTGCTGGCGGGAATTGCCATCTTCACGGTGGGGGCGTTCTTCCTGCAAAATGGCTTCCTGCTGTTTAAATTGCAGTCGTACAGCCAGATCTTTTCCAGTCAGGTTTCCGGTGTGGCGCTGAAACGGTTTTTTTATTTCTTCATTCCTGCCATGTTGGTGATATTTTTCCTGAATCCGACCAAAACCCGCTGGCTGTGTTTTTTAGTCTGTACCGTCGGGTTCGGCATTCTGACGTATGTTATTGTCGGGGGAACACGGGCTAATATTATTATTGCGTTCGCATTGTTTCTGTTTATTGGCATTGTCCGGGGCTGGATTACGTTATGGATGCTGCTCGCCGCCGGTGTGATGGGAATCGTCGGTATGTTCTGGCTGGCATTGAAGCGTTACAGCCTTGATGTGAGCGGCGCAGAGGCTTTTTATACTTTCCTGTACCTGACCAGAGACACGTTTTCGCCGTGGGAGAATCTGGCGCTATTGCTGGATAACTACAGCAAAATTGATTTTCAGGGGCTGGCACCGATCATCCGTGACTTTTATGTCTTTATTCCCGGCTGGGCATGGCCGGACAGACCGAATCTGGTATTGAATACCGCCAACTATTTCACATGGGATGTGCTGGATAACCACTCTGGTCTGGCGATTTCGCCGACGTTGATTGGTTCACTGGTCGTGATGGGCGGCGTATTCTTCATCCCTGTCGGGGCCATTGCGGTCGGCATGATTATCAAATGGTTTGACTGGCTCTATGAAGCCGGAAAACAGGAAACAAACCGTTACAAAGCGGCTATTTTACAGGCATTCTGCTTCGGGGCGATTTTCAACATGATCGTACTGGCACGTGAAGGCGTTGATTCTTTTGTCTCCCGCGTGGTGTTCTTTGGGATCGTTTTTGGTTTATGCCTGATCGTCGCGAAATTATTGTATTGGCTGTTTGACAGCGCCGGGCTTGTCCGAAAGCTGGCGATAAACAAATTAGCATCACAATCGCAAAAGATGCCTGTTATGGAGAAAAAATGACGATGAGTACCATTCCTCAATACCGTATCCGTGGGCTGAATTTGTGGGGATTTCGCGGAATGTCACATTTCCTCGATCACCTTTTTCAGGATGGACAAATCAAAAGCGGAACGTTGGTGGCAATCAACGCAGAAAAAGTACTTACTGCGGAGAATGATAAAGCGCTGCATCAGTTACTGGATGAAGCTGAATATCTTTATGCAGACGGTATCAGCATTGTCCGTGCGATTCGGCGTAAATATCGTGATGCACAAGTATCGCGCATTGCCGGAGCGGATTTGTGGGAAGCGCTGATGGAACGTGCAGGGCGTGAAGGTACACCGGTGTTTCTGGTGGGAGGAAAACCCGAAATTCTGGCGCAGACAGTCAACAAACTTCGTAGCCAGTGGAACGTCAATGTCGTCGGCAGTCAGGACGGCTATTTCACCGCTGAGGAGCGTGATGCGGTATTTGAACGCATTCACGCCAGCGGCGCAGAAATTGTCACGGTTGCAATGGGGTCGCCGAAGCAGGAGATTTTCATGCGCGATTGTCGAAAAATACACGCCAGCTCACTGTATATGGGCGTTGGAGGAACGTATGATGTCTTCACTGGGCATGTCAAACGGGCACCGAAAATCTGGCAGAATTTAGGTTTGGAGTGGCTTTATCGCTTATTGTCACAGCCCAGCCGTATCCGAAGGCAAATCAAATTGTTGAAATTTCTGGGGTATTATTACAGCGGCAAGTTGTAAATAATGGGGTGATTTCTTAAAGAACCCACTGCCTCAGGTTTAGCTCCAGATTGGTTTAATTCCAACTTGTATAGGTGGTGCAGTGGGTTTTTCATACCCTTTCTGCGAAATTTAACTCTCTTCATTGGCTTGATTTTACAATTTTTTATTTCACTGTCGGGCAAAACGTGTTTTGATCCCTGCCTTTTGATAACTAATCTTTACGGCTATAGATTGTTAATACCGCATTTATTCTACTTGCAAAATAGACACCATAAAAATGGATAGGGAGTTTTATGAGTGACTCAAAACAAAGCCTGCAAAGGGGGCTTGAAGCGCGCCATATTGAGCTGATTGCGCTCGGCGGCACAATCGGTGTTGGGCTGTTTATGGGTTCAGCCAGCACCTTGAAATGGGCCGGTCCATCGGTTTTATTGGCCTACATTATTGCGGGCCTTTTTGTTTTTTTCATTATGCGGTCGATGGGGGAAATGTTGTTTCTCGAACCCGTCACTGGCTCATTCGCGACTTTCGGACACAAATACCTCAGCCCCTATTGGGGATATCTGACCGCATGGGGCTACTGGTTTATGTGGGTTGCGGTGGGAATTTCAGAAGTCACGGCTGTGGGGGTTTATGCTGAATTCTGGTTTCCCGATTTACCGCAATGGGTGTCAGCGCTGGTGGCGGTTAGTTTAGTTGCGTTAGCTAACTTAGCGGCTGTGCGGTTGTATGGGGAATTGGAATTCTGGTTTGCGATGATCAAAGTTACCACGATTATCGTGATGATTCTGATTGGTATCGGGCTGATATTCTTCGGATTAGGCAATGGCTGGCAGCCTATTGGTCTGGATAACCTGACGGCGCATGGCGGTTTCTTTTCCGGTGGCTGGAAAGGCTTCCTGTTTGCTCTGTGTATTGTGGTTGCCTCCTATCAAGGGGTTGAATTAGTGGGCATCACGGCGGGTGAGGCGAAAAACCCTCAGGTGACACTGAAAAAAGCGATCAGCAAGATTCTGTGGCGTATTCTGATCTTTTATGTCGGGGCGATTTTCATTGTTGTCACGCTGTTCCCTTGGACGGCGGTGGGAAGCCACGGCAGCCCGTTTGTGATGACTTTTGCCAAAGTTGGCATTACGTCAGCGGCAGCCGTGATCAACTTTGTTGTGTTGACAGCAGCGCTGTCAGGCTGCAATAGCGGAATGTACAGCGGTGGCCGGATGTTATATGCACTGGCGCAAAACCGTCAGCTACCGGCTTCATTGCTGAAACTGTCGAGAAATGGCGTTCCGGTAAGATGTGTGGCGATTACCATTGGCTGCCTGATTGCAGGCTCTAGCCTGAATTATCTGATCCCAAACCCACAGGCTGTTTTTGTGTATGTGTACAGTGCCAGCGTCTTGCCGGGAATGGTGCCGTGGTTTGTGATTTTGGTAAGCCAGTTACGTTTTCGTCAACACCATCAGGAAGCCCTGAAACATCATCCGTTTAAATCGATACTTTTCCCTTATATCAATTACCTGACATTGGTTTTTCTGTCCTGTGTTTTGATTGGAATGGCGATTAACCCGGATACGCGCCTTTCACTGATGGTTGGCGGGACATTTTTGGTTGCCGTGTCACTGATTTATTGGGTGTTGAAACTTATCTGCGAGCAGAAGAAATAAGCGAATAAAGTCGATTAATCTTTCGTCTGGCGAAAGGTTGCGGTGGAAAAGTGCTGTCTTTGTCAACGAAATGAATAAAGCGTAATCAAACGAACTATTTCTTTTAAAAAAGCACTGGACAGTTGGAGATTAAATCCGTACTATCCTCCACCGCAACGGCGTTAAGCGCCCGTAGCTCAGCTGGATAGAGCGCTGCCCTCCGGAGGCAGAGGTCTCAGGTTCGAATCCTGTCGGGCGCGCCATTAAAGCGTGCAGAGCAGTGAAAAAGAGTTATCGTGGTAAACGGCGTTGCATGTAAAAATAAGCAGTAAGCAATAAAAAGATAGTTGTTATGGTGGCTATAGCTCAGTTGGTAGAGCCCTGGATTGTGATTCCAGTTGTCGCGAGTTCGAGTCTCGTTAGCCACCCCATCTTTTTTATGACATGCGAGGGTGGCGGAATTGGTAGACGCGCTAGCTTCAGGTGTTAGTGTTCTTACGGACGTGGGGGTTCAAGTCCCCCCCTTCGCACCATAAGAAAAGAGACAACCGTTTTTTGAAGGCAGAAGTTTGAAGGCAGAAGTTTGAAAGCAAAAAATTTCGGCGAGTAGCGCAGCTTGGTAGCGCAACTGGTTTGGGACCAGTGGGTCGGAGGTTCGAATCCTCTCTCGCCGACCAGATTCTAGATAAAAAGCCCTGCTTAATATAGCAGGGCTTTTTACGTTCTGTTTTATTCCATTTCATACCGAAAAAATTTTCCCATTTCTTTTGCCATTCCCGTTATCTCATTGGTTCTTTATTTTGCAATACATGGTTAATGTCTATTTTTTATTATATTAACGTTATGTTTTTAAAGTTATTTTACTGACAGTGTTGTAGTTCAGCTACAAATAATACCCTTCAATGTCTCTTTTTGGAGACATGTAACGTGCTGATTATATTTATCTATATTTCACATAGGAATAAACGTCTCAAATGGGCGACGGTATTCGGAATGTTTTGCGAAAACGCCGCCTGAACATTATGGAAAGCCGGGCATGGCTTTTCAGTGAGTATGGCGCTGATGACGAAAAGTTGGCATGAAAACTGCATTATTAATATGGTAGATGCTCATCCTATTCATTATGACAGCCTAGCTTCATAAACCGCTGGATGACGTAGAGCTAATTGTCGGTGCCTATAGCCCAAGTTATAGATGAATAATGACTATTCATCACAAACCGGGCATAACGTTGAGTGAGGCACTATCTGTCTGTAGATCTGATTGTATTTACACCTGTCAATGTTGATAGGTGTTTTTTTTGCTGTTTTTGTGTGTCTTCTGATTTTGCCATGGCTAACAATTTCAATAAGCTACAATCGTTAACCATGGCAAATTTTATTGGAAGGGGAACTAACCTACTCTTTCTCTGTATTACGCTTCTTCTGCATTACTCTTTTGTTTCATTACCTTCACGTTTCAGCGTCAGCATAAAGCCTTTGGTGCGAATTTGTGCAGCTTCTTCACGTTTGTGCAATCGGTCCAACGCATCAGCAAGCCAGGCATAATCATGTGCATCAGGGCGTTGCGCCAGCGCAGCCCTGAATGCGGTTTCCGCTTTAGCCCATTCGCCGTGGCGCAGTGCTACCTGCCCTAATGTGCTGTTCAATAAAGGCGTAGCACCATGCTGTTTCAATAAGTGCGACAGCGATTTTTGTACTGTTTCAGCATTATCGGCTTTTAAGTGAGGGAGCAACAACAGCAACCGTTCATCGTATTGTTGCTTTAACCCACTGAGAATAATCTGCTGTGCCGTTTCATGATCGTTGCATTCGATCAGATGCTCAGCCATCGCAACCTGCAATGCGATATCATTGCGAACTTTTCGGCTCTGGTCTTTCCACCACGTTTTTAACCCATTATTGCCTTTTTCTGCCATGACCTGATTCATTAGCCCGATATAAGCCTGCTGGCGCAATTGGGCGATATCATCTTCATCGTGCAAAGCAATCTTGGTGATAGAAGGCAGAATATCGATCAGGGACTGATAAGCGCCTGACTGTGTGTACGCCTGTTCAGCCAGACGCAACACTTCTGGATGCCGTGGTGCACAATCGATCAGCTTATCCACGCCATTACGGGCGGCATGTACTTCTCCCTGCGCTAATTGAATACGTACACGGGTAATATCAACAGGGAGTTGATCTTTGTCGGCAACTTCCGCAGCCCGCTCGATATATTGATTGGTACGGAAAAAATCACCACGTTGCTGAGCGGCTTCCGCAGCCAGCAGATAGTTCACCACCGGATTTTCCGCGTGATCAACATTACAGGTCATTAAGTGTTCAACCTGTTTGAAATCCCCTTCAGCCAGTTTGAGCAATGCCTGTTTGGTCTGCAAACGCGCACGGTTACGCTTATATCCGCCAAACAGCCAGCTATGGGTAAAAGCGCTGGTACGCCTTAATCTGCGGTAACACCAGCCGATACCAATCAGCAGGAACTGTAACAACAGGAACATAATCACCAAACCCGTGACACTGGTGGTGATATCGTAATTATCTGTTCGGATCAGCACATAGCCCTGATGCCCTGACAGCACAGGGCCAAGAGCAACGCCAACGATCAGAATGACAAACAACAATAATACTTTCAGCATATTCAGCCCTCCTGAACGGATGTTTCTGCCTGATGACCGCTTTCCTCAGTTTTCGGCTGAGCAGGTATTCCCGGTGAAGATCGCGTTTCCGGTTGAGGCTGGGCTTCCGTCGGCGATTGAGGTTGCAGGCCATAAACACGCTTGCGGACTAAATCGGACAGTATGGACTGGCTGCTGAGTTGTTCCGGCAGGTCAATGGAAAGCGGCTGTTTTTCCAGATCATCGACGGTATCAAGGAAAGTCTTGGTATCGGCGGCCGATGTATCAAAATACGCTCTGATCCAGGTTGAAACGGATTTTAGCGACTCTTTGTAAGTATCAACCTGCCGACGAGGCACCGCCTGAGCGGCTATCAGCAGTTTGGCGCGGATATTCTCCCGCAGATAAATTTCCTGTTTTGGCGCTAACAACGGCTCGCTGGAACCATCCCGTGATTTGATGGTAATGAAATTATCCATAAAACTATGCCAGCTTTTACTCAGATTTTGGCGCCAGTCAGAAAGTGAGGCGCTTAACCCAGTGTCATCCTCATCTTCATCCATCGGGTCGTCCTGTTCCACATTATCAGACAGCGGTAAGTTATCTACCTGACCGGATAAATGATTGAGCGTCAGAATGATGCCATCTAAATCCACATGATTAATTTTGGACAAGGTGTCGATATCGGTCTTAATGGCGGAGCGGGCAGGCACAAGACTTGCGTCATTCATTTCGGCAAGGCTGAGATCAGCGTCTTTCAGCAAGGCGATGGCGGTAGAAAGATCCTGATCGCTCCACACCTTACGGCTTGCCATTTTGACGAGAAAATTGGCCTGCGCCAGCCGCCAGCTTTCGATATCAGAATTTGAAATGGCGGCCATCCGATCCTGAAGCTCTGCCATGTGATTATCTATTTGCTGGCTTTGTTGCTGGTTATCCGCATTCGCTTGTTTTAACGCAGATTGCAGCGTACCGATTTCGCTATCAGCCTGTTGTTTATCGGCAGATTGTTGTTGTGCGAGGGCAACAATTTGCTTTTGCAGTTCGAGATTAGCGGCTTTTAATGCCGCACTCTGCTGTTTATTGTGATGATAAAAGTAAAGCCCTCCCAGACCGATTGCCAGCGCAATGGCAATTGAGAGTGTATTTCCGACCCATCCATAACGGCTGGATTGATGAGGAACCTTTTCAGGCTCTCGAAGGGCTTTTGTCTCAACCGCATCAGTGGATTTCTTTTGCTCCGTCATAGTGGACATCCCATCTTAGTTTATTCCAGCGCCTGCATTAAGGCGTCATTATCTGCACTCTTGGCGACTTTTATGTCTTCCCAGCCCAGTTTCCGGGCGATATTGGCAAGGCGTTCGCTGACAACAATCAACCGACAACCCAATAACCACGTTTTGTTATCAATACCGTTGTTATCATCTTCTGTGGCCCTGTTTTCAGGGCGATCGCTTCCAGTGACTAAGTTATATAATAGTTGCAGCATTTCGCCACTGGTAACAACGAGGGTTTTTATACCACACTGTTGCCAGTGACGGGTGAACTCTGATGAATGATATTTAACAGGCTGGCGTGAATAACATTCACAGTAAGCGATTTTTCCTCCTCTGGCGGTCAAACTTGCCGCAATCATTTCACGGCCTCCATTGCCCCGGAGTAATAAAATCTTTTTATGCGCCATCTTTTGTAAGGAGGGAAGTTGCAGTAGTTCTTCGCTTGTTTCTCCCTGTTCCGGCCAGAGAATATTTTTTCCCGTCTGTTGTTGAAACAGCAAGGACGTTGATTTACCGATACCGTAATAGGATAGGTTGTCAGGCCACGTCAGACCCTCTTGTACCAGCTGTTCATTGGCATAATGAACAGCGTTTTTGGATAGCAGAAACACGGCATCACCCGCTGACAGCCGTTGCAGTTTTTGTGACAGCAGCGGCAAATCGGTGCCCGGATAAATCGCAATCAGCGGTGCGCTAAAGGCGACCTGACCAATGGCGCTTAACCGATTGACCAATTCTTCTCCGGCAGGTGCCGGGCGGGTGATTAAAATAGTCATGCAGGCAAATCTCTCTGGTAGACGTCAGTCAGGATCTGGCGGGCACCTTTGCCTAATAATTCTTCTGCTAATGAAATGCCGGCTTGCCGCGCTTCTTCAGGGGATACCATTTGCTCTCCGTGAATCGTTCTTTCACTACGAATCGTTCTTTCTCCATAAATAATCGTACTGCCATCCGGCGCGCCAACCAGCGCCCGCAGCCAGATATCATTGCCCTGCCAGATAGCATAACTGCCGATAGGCACCTGACAGCCACCTTCAAGGCGGGTGTTCATGGCACGTTCGGCAAGGACACAAATCTCTGTTCGCTGATGATTCAGTGATGCCAGTAGCTCACGGGTTTGTGTATCATCCAGCCGGCACTCAATACCGACAGCGCCTTGCCCGACAGCCGGAAGCAGCAATTCAGGCGCCAATGGCATACGGATCCTATCTTCCAGCCCCAGTCTCTTCAGCCCTGCACTGGCAAGAATAATGGCATCATAGTCGCCATTGTCGAGCTTGCTCAATCGGGTGCCGACATTGCCCCGCAGGTCACGGATAACCAAATCAGGGCGGAGCTGGCGGAGCTGGCACTGGCGGCGTAAACTGGATGTTCCGACGATACTGCCAACAGGGAGTTCATCAAGCGAGCTGTATTCTACTGAAACAAAAGCATCCCGTGGATCATCTCTTTCACAGATTGTGACCAATCCCAAGCCATCAGGAAATTCGACGGGAACATCTTTCATGGAATGGACGGCAATATCAGCCCGGTTTTCAAGCATGGCCAGTTCCAGCTCTTTGACAAACAGCCCTTTGCCCCCGACTTTGGCGAGAGGAGTATCAAGGATGATATCGCCACGGGTGACCATGGGGACTAATTCGACGTTTAAGTCAGGATGAAAATGTTCCAGTTGTTTCTGAACATATCGGGCTTGCCACATTGCCAAAGGGCTTTGGCGAGTAGCGATGCGAATGGTTTTCATTGTCATGAATAATTATAGATATATGGGTTAATTAATGGCGACCGATGGCGTTTACACCACCAGAGAGTGCAAAATGAAACAGTAAAAATAGCCTTGTTTTAACACTTCAATCAATTTTTTTCCAGTTAAGCACAAGATAAAAAAGTTCGGACCAGTATATAAATATACAGTCAAAAAAGGTAAAAATAATTTTAAATATAAAAATAAAAATTTAATTAAATAGCGAAAATAAACAAAAAGACTAAATCAAAATCAAATAAGCATTCAAGGTTATTCTTTTTTAGAAAGAAATTTATCAATTAAAATTAATATTATTGAAACAATTATACAAAACTCGGAATTTACAATACGTTACAACACGACGGGAAAACATCATCAACAATCATATTTGTTTCAAAAAAAACATATTTTAGTCTTAATTTTGTGATTAATTTACTATTTTACAAACGGTTAATTGAATAAAGAAACTTGTAGACAAAGAGAGAAGATGGTATATGGGCTTTACGCTTAGGTCTCAAGGTGTTAAATTGATCACGTTTCCGGCAATAAGTTTGTAAAAAATTCTAAAAATAATTCTGGAATTACCTATGCCAGCAGATACATGCTGACGGAAACTAAAGGCCGAAAGAATCTAAAGGTCGAAAGAATCTAACGGCCGAAAGAATCTAAAGTCCGAAAAAATCTAAAGTCCGAAAAAATCTAAAGTAGGCAAAACTGGGCGTTAGCGGAAACTGGCGATTGTAAGCACTGGAACTGAAGCAGGCGAGACTCTTGTATCTTTATATTGAAACGCTGAAGCAGCGACTGGATGCAATTAATCAGCTTAGGTTAGAGCGTGCGACTGACTCGATGAGTGCCGCTTTTAAGCAGGTTTATAATTTAATTCCAGTATTATTACACTACCATCACTCAATGATGCCGGGTTATATCAAAGACAACGTTCCTCATGGCGTCTGTTTTTTTCTACCCGACGAAACCCAACAATTTTGGATTAATGATCTGGAGCATCAATCAGCGGGTGCCCTGCCATCCACTTGTGGCGGTGAACTGCCGATTACCGGTATTTACTCCATGGGCAGCACATCGACCATAGGGCAGAGTTGCTCTTCTGATTTGGATATCTGGGTTTGTCATCAATCCTGGCTGGATAACGGCGAAAAAGCCTTATTAGAGCAAAAATGCATTTTAATCGGACACTGGGCCGCTTCGCTGGGTATTGAAGTGACATTTTTTCTGATTGATGAGAACCGGTTTCGCCATAATGCCAGCGGCAGTCTGGGAGGCGAAGACTGTGGTTCAACTCAGCATATCCTGTTGCTGGATGAATTTTATCGTACCGCAGTGCGCATGGCGGGCAAAAGTTTATTGTGGGCGATGGTTCCGGTAGAAGAAGAAGGCAATTACGACGAATACGTCCTCTCTTTATATGCTCAGGGTGTTCTGACGCCAAATGAATGGCTGGATTTGGGCGGCTTGGGCGAGCTGTCAGCAGAGGAATATTTTGGCGCCAGTCTGTGGCAGCTTTATAAAAGTGTGGATTCTCCTTATAAGGCGGTATTGAAAAGCCTGTTGCTGGAAGCCTATTCGTGGGAGTACCCCAATGGCAGGTTACTGTCGATAGAAATGAAACAACATCTCCATGACGGCGCTATTGTCTCGTTTGGTCTTGATGCTTACAGCATGATGCTTGAGCGTGTGACCCGTTACCTGATTGCTATCAATGATCCGACCCGTCTGGATTTGGTCCGGCGTTGTTTTTACCTGAAAGTGCGTGAAGAAATTCCGGCAATCGCGGATAGCGAAAGTGATGCTGATCAAAACGATGCTGATAAAAACGGCACCGGCAGCAAAAATTGCGTTGGCTGGCGGCATCAGATTATCGCGCAATTGGTGAATGAATGGGGTTGGGGTGCCGATAAACTGGCCATGCTGAATAACCGGAATTCATGGAAAATTGAGCAGGTGCGCGATGCGCATAATGAATTGCTGGATACGCTGATGCAGAGTTACCGTAATCTTATCCGGTTCGCCCGGCGTAATAATTTAAGTGTGAGCGCCAGCCCACAGGATATCGGCGTATTAACCCGTAAGTTGTATGCTGCGTTCGAGGCCCTGCCCGGTAAAATCACGCTGGTAAACCCACAAATTTCCCCGGATCTGTCCGAGCCGGATCTGACCTTTATTTATGTCCCACCGGGACGTGCGAATCGAAGTGGCTGGTATCTTTATAATCGCGCACCCACGATAGAATCTATCGTCGGGCATCAGCCACTGGAATATAACCGTTATTTAAATAAGCTGGTGGCATGGACGTATTTCAACGGGCTGCTGACAGATAAAACCCGTGTACATATTCGTCAGGGCGCATCCCAGTGTGACAGCCAGAAACTGCTCGATTTGATCAGTGATATTTCCGCACGTTTTCCGATTCGTTTACCCGCTCCGACACCTAAAGCACTCTACAGTCCTTGTGAAATCCGCCATCTGGCGATTATTGTGAATCTGGAAACCGATCCAACTGCAAATATCTCCGATAAGTTCGGGCCGTTTGATTTCCGAAAATTGGATGTTTTCAGTTTTGGTGAATCACAGCAGTGTCTGGTGAACAGTATCGATCTGCTGTACCGAAACTCATGGAATGAAGTGCGAACGCTGCATTTCAGCGGTGAGCAATCCATGCTGGAGGCCCTGAAAACGATACTGGGGAAAATGCACCGGGATGCCGCACCGCCGGTCAGTGTTGAAGTCTTTTGCTACAGTAAGTCCTGGCGCGGGTTGATTTGTACCCGAATCCAGCAGCTGGTTTCGGAATGTATCGATTTGCGCCTTTCCAGCAATCGTCAGGATCCTAATCGCTTTAAAGCACTGCGCATTTCAGGGCAGACATGGGGGTTGTTTTTTGAACGGCTCAATGTGTCGGTACAAAAACTGGAAAATGCAGTGGAATTTTATGGCGCGATTTCCAATACCAAATTATATGGCTTGCCGGTAAAAATTAACGCCAAAGAAAAACACTTGCCTTCGGTCATCGACGGGTTTGCCTGCGAAGGCATTGTTCAGTTTTTCTTTGAAGATATCGAATGTTTTGACAACACCGAACGTTTTGAAAAGAGCGAACGTTTTGAAAAGATCGACGGCTTTGAAAATATCGAAAAAGGTCAGGGCTTTAACATTTATATTCTTGATGAATCGAACAACGTAGAAATTTATTTTCATTGCGAAGGGAGTAAAGGGGAATTGGTACGTGATGTCAGCCGCTTTTATTCCTCATCCCATGACCGTTTTACGTATGGCTCTAATACCATCAATTTTAATCTGCCACAGTTCTATCAACTGGTGAAAAAAGGCGAGAAAATTCAGGTTGTGCCATTTACGGGGAGCCGACCTTCAGAGGAGAATATCGTCGATTTTGAGACAAGGCGGATTACTGAGCGGGAGCTGGATGAAGCCTATCGAGTCAATGATCCGGTTCATTCTCTGTATCACTATTAATTGCATCACTATTAATATACGACTCCCGCTCATTTAGCCGCCGAAATAGACAAAAGTGCCGTATTAAAATACGGCACAAAGCAGATAAACTGATGGATCAGGAGAAATTAAAACCGGAATGATTCGCCACTTTGCTCACTGATGGCCTGTTCCAGCATAGCAAGAAAATCGTTACCGCTGCGGTCACAAATCCACTGATTATCCCGATAATCGAAGTGATAACCGCCACCCTTAGTCGCCAGCCAGATTTGGTGAAAAGGCTCCTGACGATTAATAATGATCTTGCTGCCATTCTCAAAACTCAGCGTCATCACGCCGCCATTGGTTTCACAATCAATATCTGCATCACCTTCATAATTATCCAGTTTTGCTTCAAGTTGTAGCATCAATTGATCGGCTAATTGATGAAATTCGCTATCGTTCATATTTATTTCCTATTTGCTTTTCAGAGCCTAACTGCGATTATAGAGAGTATTGGCGTATGAATCACAGGCATTAATTATGATGAACAAACAATTTCGTTGGTCGCTTGCTATCGTAACATTACTCTCCATTGCCGGTTGTGGCCTGAAAGGCCCTCTTTATTTTCCGCCGGAAAAACCGATTGAGCCACAAAATTCAGTCAATCAGGCACAGCCAGCGAATGCGGTTTCTCAGGGCGAGATTTCTCAAGACAATGGCTCTCAAAACGAGACTTCAGCGGGTGCTCAATAAGCGTGAGCGAGTGATGGATTTCTCTTGGAGTCGTATATGCAATTCTCCAAAATGCATGGTCTTGGCAATGATTTCATGGTTGTTGATGCCGTAACCCAGAATGTCTATTTTTCGCCGGAATTAATCCGTCGATTAGCGAATAGGAATACTGGCGTGGGTTTTGATCAACTGCTGATTGTTGAAGCACCCTATGATCCTGATCTGGACTTTCACTATCGCATCTTTAATGCCGATGGCAGCGAAGTATCCCAATGCGGTAACGGCGCCCGTTGCTTCGCCCGTTTTGTTCGCCTGAAAGGATTGACGAATAAACGTAACATTAAAGTCAGTACACGGGCCGGTTATATGACGCTGGGTATTGCGCAGGATGATCAGATTTGCGTCAATATGGCGGAACCGGTTTTTGAGCCTCAGGCGGTCCCTTTTCGTGCTAACAAAGCCGAGAAAACGTATATTATCCGCGTCATGGAGCGCACGGTGCTGTGTGGTGTCGTTTCAATGGGAAATCCGCACTGTGTGATACAGGTCGAGGACGTGGATACAGCCGATGTTGAGGTGTTGGGGCCGATACTGGAACAACACGAGCGTTTTCCTGAAAAAGCCAATATCGGGTTTATGCAGATTGTCCAGCGTAACCATATCCGGTTGCGTGTGTTTGAGCGTGGTGTCGGAGAAACGCAGGCGTGTGGCAGTGGCGCTTGTGCTGCTGTTGCGATTGGTATCCAGCAGGGCTTGTTGGATAAACAGGTTCGCGTTGATCTTCCCGGCGGTACGTTGCAAATTTCCTGGGAAGGTCCGGGGCAATCCTTGTATATGACCGGGCCTGCCACTCACGTTTATGATGGCACGATTCACTTGTAATTTGCTGAAATATGGGGCATTGGAAAATGGATACAGAAAACGAACCATTGCATATCAAAGGCACGTTGGATGATCAAAGCGTGGTGGATTATCTGCTGGATAATCCCAATTTTTTTATCCGCAATGCTAATGCCGTGGACCGAATACAGGTTCCCCATCCCGTGCGTGAGTGTGTCTCCCTGATGGAATGGCACATGAACCGCCAGCGAAAGCGTATCCGTTATCTGGAAGAAGATCTGGTCTATCTGGTGGAACAGGCGAAACAGAATGAAATCTTGTTTAACCGCCTGTTGCA
This sequence comes from Enterobacteriaceae bacterium, assembly GCA_031253755.1. GTDB lineage: Bacteria > Pseudomonadota > Gammaproteobacteria > Enterobacterales > Enterobacteriaceae > Xenorhabdus. The sequence goes on along the minus strand of JAIRVT010000016.1, from coordinate 72,095 downwards.
ATTGTTGACGGAGCTTTCTGCTGCCGAGAGTTTGCAGGATTTTCTTGCCCGCCTGAGTTCATGGGCAAAAACACTGGGCCTGAGTAACTGTTATATCCGGTTGTTTTCCGACCGTTGGCGGCTCTCCGCTCCCTTCAATGCACCAGATTTAGCGATATCCCGCCATACTTTTGAACCTGTCCGCATCCAACGATTCGGTGACAATAACCATTATCTTGGGATGTTACACGGCCCCGAAATTTTACTGTTGATGCCTCAGGCGCGTCATGTCGGTTCTGTTGCGGTTTCTCTGCTGGGCGCCGAAGGAGATCTGGGCATGGTCATTTTCAACAGTCACAATAAGCGACATTATTACGAAGGCATGGGAACGGATCTGCTTGATCAATTAGCGAAACTGCTGCCGGAATTGCTGTCTCGCTGGGTTGCACGAATATGAACCCGCCAATCGATTCGCTCCTTGAACCGGTAGACGCTTTTTTGCATTATTTGCGGGTTGAGCGTCGCTTAAGCCCGGTGACCATTACCAACTATCGCCGCCATCTCACCGTACTGGCAGAAATCGCGCTGGAAATGGGGATAACAGAATGGCAGGCGCTGGATATAACGAAAGTCAGGACGTTCGCCACCCGTGGCCGCCGGGCCGGTTTGCAGCCGGCCAGTCTGGCTCTGCGCCTTTCTTCCCTGCGCAGCTTTCTGAACTGGCTGGTGACACAGGAAAAGATGGCGGCTAACCCGGCTAAAGTTGTCAGTACGCCCCGTAAAAAACAGCACTTACCTAAAAATATGGATGTTGATGAAGTTAACCAACTGCTCAACATCAATTTGAGTGATCCGCTGTCTGTGCGTGACAGAACCATGATGGAAGTCATGTATGGTGCGGGGTTGCGTTTATCCGAGCTGGTTGGGCTGAATTGCCGGGATCTGGATTTAGCCAGCGGCGAAATTTGGGTACAAGGGAAAGGCAGTAAAGAGCGTAAAATCCCGGCCGGAAGTACGGCTGTGGAATGGTTGCAGCGCTGGCTGGCAATGCGGGAGCTGTTTGAACCGGAAGATAATGCTGTTTTCATTTCCAGCCAAAGCGGAAAACGACTTTCCGCCCGCAATGTACAGAAACGATTTGAACAGTGGGGTGTCCGTCAGGGGATCAACAGCCACATTCATCCCCATAAACTACGCCATTCGTTTGCGACTCACATGCTGGAATCCAGTGGTGATCTGCGTGCGGTACAGGAATTATTGGGCCATGCCAATTTATCGACGACCCAAATCTATACCCATCTGGATTTTCAACATTTGGCAAAAGTCTACGATGTGGCGCACCCCAGAGCGAAAAGAGGGAAATCATGATGCATTTTTATCGGCCTCTCACGTCGATTGCGGCGATGACATTCGATCTGGATGATACGCTGTACGATAACCATCCTGTTATCGATAGAACCGAAAAAGAAGTACTGTGTTTTATCAGGCAATACGATACCAAATTCAGTCAGTTCGATAGAGAAATACTGCGTACATATCGTCAGGCGGTGCTGGAGACAGAACCGGATATTTACCACGATATAACATCATGGCGGCGGCAATCCACAGAACTGATGTTCCGCCATCACGGTTTTAATCACGAAGAAGCCATACGTGGTGCGGATGAGGTGATGTCCTGTTTCACCTACTGGCGTAATCAAATCACCGTGCCGGAATCCACTCATCGCACCTTATCGGCACTGGCGGAAAAAATACCGTTAGTGGCGATAACCAATGGGAATGCTGAACCTGCTGAATGTGGCCTTGCCCCTTACTTTAAATTTGTGCTCAAAGCCGGCGTGGACGGGCGCAGCAAACCGTGCCCGGATATGTACCATCTGGCGGCCGAACGGTTAAATCTGCCGATTCACCAGATCCTGCATGTGGGGGATAACCTGAAAACCGATGTTGAAGGCGCGATTCGCAGCGGAATGCAGGCTTGCTGGATCAATCCTAAAAACACGCTGATGCAGAAGCCGGAAGCTCGGCTGATCCCACATATTGAAATTTCTGGCTTGGATTCTTTGATCGCACTGATATAAGATCGCACAGATATAATTTCAAACTGATGGTAATTATGGACGTTTCTTATCTGCTCGAAAGCCTGAATGATAAACAACGCGATGCTGTTGCAGCACCTCGTACCAACATGCTGGTACTGGCAGGCGCCGGTAGTGGTAAGACGCGCGTACTGGTACATCGGATCGCTTGGTTACTGTCAGTTGAACATGCTTCACCTTTTTCTGTGATGGCGGTGACGTTTACCAATAAAGCGGCGGCAGAAATGCGCCACCGCATCGAAAACCTGATTGGCACCAGTCAGGGCGGTATGTGGATTGGTACGTTCCACAGTCTGGCGCATCGCTTACTGCGCGCCCATCATCTGGATGCCAATTTGCCGCAGGATTTCCAAATCCTTGACAGCGAAGATCAGCATCGCCTGATTCGGCGCATTATCAAGGCGATGAATCTGGATGACAAAAAATGGCCTGCCCGTCAGGGCATGTGGTACATCAACAGTAAAAAAGATGAAGGATTGCGCCCGCAGCACATTGAAAGCTATGGCAATCCGGTAGAAGCGACTTGGCTGAACATCTATCAGGCCTATCAGGAAGCCTGTGATCGTGCCGGGTTAGTGGATTTCGCCGAACTCCTGTTACGTGCCCATGAACTGTGGTTAAACAAACCGCAGATACTGCAACATTACCGTGACCGTTTTACTAATATTCTGGTAGATGAATTTCAGGATACCAACAGCATTCAATACGCTTGGATCCGCTTATTGGCCGGCGATACCGGTAAGGTGATGATTGTCGGTGATGATGACCAGTCTATTTATGGCTGGCGGGGCGCGCAGGTGGAAAATATCCAGCGTTTCCTGAAAGATTTCCCGGCAGCAGAAACCATTCGTCTGGAACAGAACTACCGCTCAACCAGCAACATCCTGAAAGCCGCCAATGCCCTGATTGCCCATAACAGCGGCCGTCTGGGGAAAAACCTGTGGACGGAAGGTCAGGAAGGTGACTCCATTTCGCTTTACTCTGCTTTCAATGAATTAGATGAAGCGCGTTATGTTGTGGGCCGTATCAAGCATTGGCTGGATAATGGCGGCGCACTGAAAGAGTGCGCGATCCTGTACCGCAGCAATGCCCAGTCACGTGTACTGGAAGAGGCGTTGTTGCAGGCTTCCATCCCTTATCGCATTTATGGCGGTCAGCGTTTCTTCGAACGTCAGGAAATCAAAGATGCTCTCTCTTACCTGCGATTGGTGGCAAACCGCAATGACGATGCGGCTTTTGAGCGGGTGGTGAATACGCCGACACGCGGAATTGGCGACAGAACGCTGGATGTTGTGCGCCAGATGGCGCGGGATCAGCAGAAGACGCTTTGGGAAAGCTGCTTATTGCTGATTCAGGAAAAAGTACTGGCAGGGCGGGCGGCTTCCGCTTTGCAACGTTTTCTCGAACTGATTGATGCGCTGGCAACGGAAACGCAGGAAATGCCGTTGCATGTCCAGACGGATCGGATTATCCGTGATTCAGGCTTGTGGGCGATGTATCAGCAGGAAAAAGGCGAAAAAGCGCAGGCACGTATCGAAAACCTTGAGGAGCTGGTCACCGCAACCCGCCAGTTCAGTTATCAGGATGAAGACGAAGACCTGATGCCCTTGCAGGCGTTTCTCTCCCATGCCGCCCTCGAAGCCGGAGAAGGGCAGGCCGATGCTTATCAGGACGCTGTGCAGCTGATGACGCTGCATTCGGCAAAAGGGCTGGAATTTCCGCAAGTATTTATGGTTGGCATGGAAGAGGGCATGTTCCCAAGTCAACTCTCCATCGAAGAGGGCGGGCGTCTGGAAGAAGAGCGCCGTCTGGCCTATGTCGGCGTGACAAGGGCAATGGAAAAACTGACACTGACCTATGCGGAAAGCCGTCGCTTATACGGCAAAGAGGTCTATCACCGGCCATCCCGTTTTATCGGCGAGCTGCCGGCAGAATGTGTCACTGAAGTTCGCTTGCGGGCAACGGTATCCCGTCCGGTCAGCCATAAACGGCTGGGAACACCGATCAGCGCCAGTGACAGCGGTTATGCACTGGGGCAGCGTGTCCGCCATCCAAAGTTTGGAGAAGGAACTATCATCAATATAGAAGGCAGTGGGGAGCATTGCCGCTTGCAGATAGCCTTTCAGGGTGAAGGTATTAAGTGGCTGGTGGCTGCTTATGCCAGGCTTGAAACGGGTCAGTAATAATCCGGTCGAATGTTATTTTCCATAACCCAATGGGTTTCAAGTTGCATTACGGCGAGCCAGCTCGCTTAACAAAGAGGCAGTTTGAAATACGACGGGTATAGGCGTAACATTCGCGCCTTACGATAAGCGTAGGGAGTAAAGGAGACTTATGGTACATGCTGAACGCATTTAAATTAGAGAATAATCGCCTGCTCCGTCTTGAATTTGACGAAGGTGATAAGTTATCCGACGCTATGTGGGTTGATGTAGTTGGGCTTGGGGACGATGATCGGCTCCGGGTTCAGAACGAATTAGGGCAAGCTCTGGCCACCCGCACAGAATTGGATGATATCGAGGCTTCGGCGCGTTTCTTTGAAGATGAAGATGGTATGCACGTTCACTCTTTCTTCTACTTTGAAGATGCCGAAGACCATGCTGGCAACTCGACAGTCGCATTTACCATCCGCGACGGTCGTCTCTACACACTGCGAGAGCGTGAACTCCCTGCATTCCGATTGTACCGAATGCGCGCCCGTAACCAGACGCTGGTTGACGGGAATGCCTATGAACTGCTGATGGACTTGTTCGAAACCAAAATCGAACAGCTCGCCGACGTCATTGAAAATATCTACAGCGTACTGGAATCCCTGAGCCGGGTCATTATGCACGGCAAACAGGGTGATGAATTTGATTCAGCGCTGTCTAACCTTGCCGAACAGGAAGACATTGGCTGGAAAGTCCGCCTCTGTCTGATGGATAGCCAGCGGGCATTAAACTTTCTGGTGCGTCGTGCCCGCTTACCGGCTAACCAGCTGGAACAGGCGCGTGAGATCCTGCGGGATATCGAATCCCTGCTGCCGCACAACGAATCTTTATTCCAAAAAGTGAACTTTCTGATGCAGGCGGCGATGGGCTTTATCAATATTGAACAGAGCCGGATTATCAAAATCTTCTCCGTTGTCTCCGTGGTCTTCCTGCCTCCGACGCTGGTGGCTTCCAGCTACGGCATGAACTTCAAATTTATGCCGGAACTCGACTGGACATTCGGCTACCCGGCAGCAATTATCCTGATGATTGCCGCCGGCCTTGCGCCTTACCTCTATTTCAAGCGAAAAAACTGGCTGTAACCGCCCCGTCTTTATTGGGATATGCCTTTTCATAATAGTGAAAGTATTCGTAGTAATTATTTCTTATCCTGCGCTCCGGGCGGGATAAGGAATATTCCTATCATTTTGAAAAGCTATTTATTACGCCAGCATGACTTTATAGTCATTAATATTTATTATTCTATTAGATTGTAATAATGTTATGAAATAAACTCTAATAGAGATAATACAAATTAAATCAATTGAATGTGTTGATGTTTTTTTTATTGTTGTTATTTTTATGAGTGTTTTTTCAAGATCCAAAATAATCAATTATACCGGTTGCCTTTCAAGGTGCATCTTATATCTCCACGCGCAGCGGGGAGATATAAGCACTCACATTGTTTTGTAAACTGCAATTTGATGTTGGATTGGTATAAAGCACTTTTAAAATTCAAAAAATAAAAGGAGGGTAACGTTGAGCTCTGAATTTTGCTATATCAAGCATGGCCTTGATAAAAAACTAAATAAACTAACAGGTGAATTTAATTTTGATGAACTCTCTACCGGAATTCTATTATCCCGGAATGCAACAAATGTATCCAAATTTAAAAATAATGAGTGCACTTATTTTTTAATTGGGAATATATATAATATGTTAACCATCAGATCCATTCTTGGAACAATAGAAGGAAGATCTGGTGTTCTGAGTGATGTTGAAGTTTTATTATTAGTCAGAGAGAAATTTGGTAATGCCATTATTTCTATAGCAGAAGGTGACTATTGTCTTTTTATTGAAGACCGAAAAGGCAATATAGAAGTCATCACTGAATCTAGAGGATTAAATTTAGTCAGTCTGGTACAAACGGATTGTATATGGATTACTAACAGCTTGAAAATTGTTGGTAGAATAGAGGGAGATAATGCGTTTGATTTCAAACCTGAAAGCGAAATTATTAAAGACTCACTGAAGCCAGATAATTTTTCACCAATAAGGAATGTATCCAGATTAAAGCCTGGCACAATAAACAAATTAAAATTTGACGAACAGAAATATCCTCATCTGGAAGTTGAATATATCATGCCTCCTCCAGAGAGAAACGCTTTCGAAATAAAAGAAAATATTCTTCTTGAAATAATTGATTCTGATTTGAGGAATTCTATTTCTAAATTGTATCAGAATAACCAAACCATCGGTATTCCATTATCGGGAGGATTGGATTCAAGTTTGGTTACGGCTTTAGCCTCTCTCTACTTTGACAAAGTAAAGACATGGTCCATAGGAACGGAATTAAGCAATGAATTTGAATATTCTAAAATTGTTTCTGATTGTCTTGGTACTGAACATGAAGTTAAAATTCTGAGTGAGGATGAAATTATATCGGGAGTTGTCAAGGCGATTTATTATAATGAAATCTTTGACGGTTTATCTTCTGAAATTCAATCAGGGTTGTTTAATGTGTATGAATTAGCAAAAGGTAAGGTTAATTCACTCATAACAGGATATGGTTCTGACCTATTATTTGGTGGGATATTAGATCCCGGAAAGTTTTATAGTGATCCCAATAAGATATTATCCGAACAAGTTTACAGGACTAAATGGACGGGCGAGTTTTCAACTCACGGAGCTGGAAACTATGGATTAAATATTTACCATCCATTCTGGACTAATAACCTTATATCACTATGCCATAATTTGAATCCATATTTTAAAATCAGAGATAATGAAGTAAAAAATATTTTGAGGGAATATGCAGATAGTCTACATATTCTGCCGAAAGACATAGTCTGGAGAAAAAAAATAGGTATCCATGAAGGCTCATCGGTGAATAAATCTTTCGCAAAAATAATAGGCACTGAAGTCAATAACTATCAAGAGAAAACACGGTTTAGTTATTCTATCTATAAAGCGTTTTTGACAGGAAAATTATTACTTGAAGAAGCAAATTCAATCAAGTTACGTGAAATTATAAGAAGGCATTAAATATGATCATAGAACAAGATTTTAATTCAACGAGAGTTATTATATTTAACCATGAAAATAGACATAACCCATTTAGTGAAGAGTTAGAAAATTCGATTAAAAAATCTTTGATTGAGGCTGATAAAGATGACAGCGTTAAGGCCATTGTTGTTTATGGCGGAAAAAACCGTTCTTTTTCTTCAGGAGGGGATTTTAATGAGGTTAAAAACTTATCAGGAGAAAATGTTGATAGTTGGATAGATCGAGTGATTGATCTCTATTGCGCAGTTTTAAATGTGAATAAACCAACAGTCGCGGCGGTAGATGGCTATGCTATAGGTATGGGGTTTCAATTTTCGTTAATGTTTGATCAAAGAATCATATCAAATGAAGCCAAATTTATCATGCCTGAATTAAAACATGGTATTGGTTGCTCTGTCGGAGCAGCAATACTTGGTTTTACGCATGGGCATAATTTAATGAGAAAGATTGTATTTGAATGTGAAGAACTTTCATCAGAAACATGTATTAAATACAATATTGCAAATCAGGTAGCAGATAAAGATCTTCTTTTAGAAACGGCAATAGAACGTGCTAATTTATTGGCAACATATCCAAAGACATCGTACTTAAACACAAAAAAATGTATGAATAAAAAATTCATCGATATCTTGGAAGATAGCAGAAAAGAATCAAAGTTAGTTCATAAAAACTCATTTGGTTCTAGAGATCCTCAAAAGCATTTTAAAAAAGTACTTGGTGAAAAATATTAATAAGGGTAATTAAAATGAATGGCAATATACAATGGTCACCAATAATGAGCTCAGGTTTTGGTGCTAAAATTAATGCAGATGATATTTTAAAAACTTCAGCTAAAGAAATTAAAAATCTTCTAATGAGGCAAGGTTTTATTGTAGTTAAAAAAATAAACCTTAATGCAGATGAATTTCGAGATATGTATAGCCAATATGGAAAAATAGTTGAATATGCGGATGAAAAAATAGATGTTGGCTTTGGGTATCGGGATACATTAAAACTTGAGGGAGAAAAGGGGAAAATTGTTACTGGGCGTGGACAACTTCCATTTCATGCTGATGGCGGATTATTATTATCACAAGTCGATCAGGTTTTTTTATATGCCGCCGAAATAAAAAATATGAAATTTCGGGGTGCAACTACGGTTTGTGATCACGTTCTTGCATGCAAGGAAATGCCCGCACATCTGTTAAATATTTTAGAAAATGAAACTTTCGAAGTCAGAGTGTTGGAATATGGATATTATGTCGATGTATCTCCTGCGGGTTGGTTTAAAGTTCCTGTATTTACGGATCTCGGATGGGTGAGAAAAATGTTGATATATTTCCCCTTCGATGAAGGACAGCCAGCTAGCTGGGAACCCAGAATTGTTGGATTTACGGATGAAGAAACAAAGCGATTTTTTGCAGAACTCACTGGATTTATGAAGAATACTCGTTATTATTATAAACACTATTGGGAAGACGGTGATTTAATTATAATGGATAACAGAAGAGTTATTCATGAAAGAGAAGAGTTTGATGATGATAATATCATTCGCCGCCTTTATCGCGGGCAAACTGTTGATATTTAAATTATTTCCCTCCTTGATGGGAGGGATTTAAAATAAAATGTTATATGAGCTATTAACAATAGAATATAAAAACAATGATTAATAAAAAATTAAGTAACGATAAAAAATTTACAGACGAAAGATATTTGTACTCTAGATACAGTGCATCAACCCTTGTGTTGAAATTTTTTGTTACTTTATTATTAACAAATAACGTTACGAAATTAATTTCATTATGGATAATTAGGTTTACATTAAATAAATACAATAAATTTTTCATTGGTTTTTTAAATGGGATTTATTTTGGTGGTGAAAATATTTATGAAGCGAAAAAACATGTAGATTTTTTATCAAAAAATAATATTTATAGTGTACTGGATTATGCTGTTGAAGGCGAAAACGATGAAGTTTTTTTTAATAATGCTGTTGCATCAACATTAAATTTGATTGATCTTGCAAGTAAAGAATGCACTATACCGTATGTTGTTATTAAACCTTCATCATTGGGTGATATTCATCTTTATGAGAAGAAAGTGAGAGGAACTCATTTTTCTGAGGAAAACGTTAATTCTTGGTGTAGGTTAATAGAGCGTTATAAAAAAATATTTTCTTATGCAGAACTTAAAACTGTTAGAATTATGATTGATGCAGAACAATCTTGGATTCAGCCAGCAGTAGATGAAATTGCAATAGAGGGTATGATTAAATATAATAAAATGTCGCCTATTATCACATTGACCATCCAATCTTATAAAAAGGAATCTATTGAACTTTTAATGCTAATCCATAACATTGCTATTAATAATAATATTAAGGCGGGTGTTAAAATTGTTAGAGGGGCATATTTAGAAGAAGAGATCAATAATAAAGAAAAAACAATCGGGACATTTTTCCTAAAGAAAAAGGAAACTGATTTCAATTATGATTTTTTGGTTGATTATATTTCAAAGGAAATAAACTATTTTTATCCTTTTTTTGCAACACATAATGAAAAAAGCATATCAAATATTTTAAATAAAAACGAACTTAAAAATAAATCATATTGGGTTGGTCAATTATATGGAATAGGAGATCATATCACATCAAAACTCGCTTCTAATGATATTAGGATATGCAAATATTTACCATATGGCCCAATTAATAAGTCATTGCCATATTTATTAAGAAGAATAAATGAAAATGCAGTATCTACAGATACTTTTATTGTAGAAAACAAAAAAATATTGAAAGAAATACTCTTTAGATTAAAAAATAGAGATTATTGAAATGGATGCCTTTAAATTAACGATAGAAAATCATGTTTTTAATATTTTATCTGATGAGACGATTCTAAGATGTGCTTATAAAAATGGTGTTAAATTAAAGTATCATTGTGCTTCTGGGCATTGTGGTAAATGTAAAATAAAACTTAAGGTTGGCGAAGTTGATTTACGCCATTCCGGTGGTATATCGCGGGAAGATATATCTTTAGGATATATTTTGGCTTGTTGTTCTTACCCTAAAAGTGATATTGAAATATAAAAAGGAGGAAGTGTGAAATATCTGTTTTTGTTTTTATCTATTATCATTTCATTAAAATCCTATTCATCGGATGATATGAATTTTATTTTGGTGGAAGGTGGCGATTATTATGTGGGTAATGTATTTGGTAATCAAGACTATAAATCTCATACTAATGTAAAATTAGATCCGTTTTATATTATGAAAAATGAGATGACTTATTCAATATATAAGGAAGTTTATGACTGGGCCATGTTGAATGGTTATGATTTTGATGATGGATGTAACGGCGCATCTTATGAAGATTGCCTCCCTTCAGAATTAGATAAAGGCCGGCATCCGGTAACAAATATTGAATGGCTGGATGTGATTATCTTTTCAAACGCATTAAGTGAAAAATCAAAACTCACTCCGGTCTATTTACAAAAAGGAAATAAGCAAAAAGGAAATGAGGTTATTAAGCATAAAAATAAGATCACAGAGATTGTTATCAATCCAAAAGCTAACGGATATCGTTTACCCACGTTGAATGAATGGCATGTTGCCGCAAGAGGGGGTAAACCTGCATTGAAATTAGGGAAATATGGATATTTTCATTCCGGTAGCAATAATGCCAAGAAGGTGGCGTGGTATCCTGACTTTAATTTAAATAAATTCGGAACACAGGTTATCGCTAAATTATCACCCAATGATTTAGGCTTATACGATATGAGTGGAAATGTTTCTGAATGGGTCTATGATAGTTATGATATTGGTAACGTAAAAATGTATTATTTTTGTGGCGGCAGTTATCTTTCTCATTCAAAAACGTTATCCAGTTGTGATAATCATAGTGTGGGATATGCTTTGTCAGATGTGGGTTTTAGATTAGTCCGGAGTCATTTAAATGAAAATTAAATATTATTTTTATATTATGTTTTTCTTTTCATTTGATGTATTTTCTTGCGGCGGAAATAAAGTGAATATGGCGGATGGAATAAATTATATCGATTTGAATGGCGACGGAAAAAAAGATATGCTTGTTTATGCTAAATTTGATAATAATACGACTCATCCAAGCCAAACGTTAACTATTTTTATGAAAAATAAAAATAATAAATATATTATAGTTCCTCTTCCGAATGATGACGGTTTTACTTGGTATGATTTTAAATTATCCGCATCTGAAATGAAAACCCAGGATTATGAATTGAAAATAAAAGAGGGTGCTTATTATATGATATATTCGAAAAAAAGGAACGGTAACGATATATTTGGGAAATATCCGGTAGAATTCACGCGATATGATATAAAGTATAATAATGAGGATGCGGGCATTTCTACTTATTATTGGGATTATACGCATTCCTATGTCACAAAAAATAAATATAATAATGTCAGTGATGCTGTCGAGGAATATAACGCAAGGTGTAAATTATGAATAAGTTTATTTTTCTTCTGGTTTTTTTATCTTTTTTTTGTCATGGGGAAGGAAATGAAATTTATGCAAAGAAAATACAAAAAGAAATTGATGATAAAATATCGTTATGTCTTGGGGAAAAAGAATGGCCTGTGCCAGCCAATGAAAATTTAATATGGGTTAATGCAAAAATGGGATCTCTTGTTGATGCTGGATTAGTTGAATTGAATGCTAAAGGAAATCGTAAAGAATGGAATTTAACCCCATTAGGAGAAAAAGAATTTAATAAAAACGGTGATTTCTGTTATGGCCGAATGATATTAAAAGATATTTTAAGTGTTAATTATGTGAATAAGAATAAAGGATTTATGGTGTTTAATTATTATGTGGATTTATTACCAGAATGGGCTAAACATAAATCAATAAGATTCGCTTATTCTTATCTCGATAATATAATCACAGGAATTAATAATGAAAAATATCAAGTTGAATTTGAAAAATCCAATGCCGGGGTTATTAAAATAATCAGTGATCCTGTTCAGGTTGAGGTACTTTATTAATTTGAATCTCCCCGTCCAACTTCAAAATAGTACTATTTCTCCCCGCGTAGCGGAGAGAAATAAGGTACATCTATTTCCGCAAACGGCGCTGCGTATAAAGCGCATCCAGCGTAAACAAAACCAGAGCCGCCCAGATAAAACCGAACGTGATCAAACGTTCTGACCCAATCTCTTCACCATAAACCAGCGTTGCCAGCAGGAACATAATGGTTGGTGAAAGGTACTGGAAAAAGCCCAGTGTCGATAAACGCAGATGACCCGCCGCCGCAGTGAAAAACAGCAAAGGTACGGTGGTAATAATACCCGCAGCAATCAGCAATAGATTCAGGGAGGCCGGATTATTCAGCATATTGCTGGTTGGCGTGTGCGTAAAAAACAGCAGGTAAATCAGCGCCGCCGGGAATACCCAGATGGTTTCAATCAGCATCCCCGTTTGTGCATCAATGCCCAGTTTTTTACGGATCAAACCATACACCGCAAAAGTTGTTGCCAGAAACAAACCAATCATCGGCACAGAGCCGAATTGCCAAAGCTGGATAAACACGCCGGTAAACGCTAGCCCGACCGCTATCCACTGCATCCGGCGGAATCTTTCACCCAAGAACATCATGGCAAACAGCACACTCACCAGCGGGTTAATAAAATAGCCGAGGCTGGCTTCCAGCAGGTGATTATTATTGACCGCCCAGATATAAGTCAGCCAGTTACTGGCAATGGTCACCGCCGTGATGCCTAACAGCAGCAGCGTCTTGGGTTGTTTGATCACCGCCAAAACATGACGCCAGTGGCGTGTCACCGTCAGCATCAATACCATAAAGAACACTGACCAGATGACCCGGTGCGACACGATCTCATCAGGTGGCACGTGTTTTATTTCCTTAAAGTAGATGGGAGCCAACCCCCAAATCAAATAAGCACCTAAGGCAAACAGGATACCTTTGGTCGTTTGTGGTTTGTTCATAATATCCTTGAATGTATTCAGAAAGTGTTCAGAAAATAAGAAGAGCTGGGCAGATGTTAGCTCATAGTGGCGTACAATGTGTCATTGGGGCACATAATTTACAAGAGGTATTCAATAGCCACATTAGCCTTAAGCCCGGCTCATGCTGGGGCTGTATGGTTGGTCGTTTTGATTTCTGGCAGTTATATTTATTTTGGCTAGAATAGCCATTCAAGCCATTCAAGCCATTTTAGACGTTTCGGGTGGTATTGAAATATTGGCAGTATCACACCAGACGCAAGATCCACATAATCATCTGTAATGGCGGAATTGGCGTTCTTATCTGCCTCAGAGAATAAAGGAATGTGCCTATTCCCACACTCCTTTTGCGAATTTATCATCCAACCAAATAAGTCGCGGTTGCACTGGCAATATGGACTTGTTTTTCGTTGTGCAATTCTATTCTGGCGACAGAAACTTTATTACCGGCACGAATAATATTACTGCTGGCAGTAAAGATTTCACCACGTCCGGGACGCAGGTAATCAACGCGCAGGTCTATGGTTCCGATGGTAGGCATCCGTTTTTTTATCTCCTCCAGCGTGATGGGTTGCATCGTGGAGAGCATACCGCCCGCGCAAACCAAGCCGCCAGCGACATCAAGTATTGAGGCAATAACGCCACCATGCAGGATTTTCTGTGCCATATTGCCGACGAGTTTATCCTGATTGGCAAACTTAAGCTCTGCATAGTCTTGTTCAAAACGAACCAGTTCAAGCCCTAAAAGTTGGTTGAACGGCATATGATAAACAAAAATTTCACCGATAAATTTACGCGCTTCTTCTTGGGTTAAAGGTTGGATGGGTCGCTCTATCGTTTCCATGTTGACTTTCCTGCAAATTAAAAAATGAACCGTGATGAAATAAAAAATCGTTATTTTGGTTAGCAAATTGTTAAGTTTATGCTTTTATTGCTCAGCCCGCCAGCCTGAGAGATACCTCGAAAGAATAATTATCGAAAGACAACACGACTATAAAAAATGCGCATTTCATGGTTAAAATATTCCTACAATTAAAAACAGCTCATTAATAACGGGCAGTATCCACGATTCTGCTGTAAATAATGTCAATCATTGAGGAAAGGCGTGTCTAACGTAAAAATCATCAGTACGGCAGCACTGACTGAACCAGTATTACGAACCACATTCGGTTATCAGCAATTTCGCCCAGGGCAGCAGCAGGTAATCGATGCCGTTCTTGATGATCGTGATTGTCTGGTGATTATGCCGACCGGCGGCGGAAAATCGCTGTGTTATCAGATCCCGGCGCTGGTCAAAAATGGCTTAACATTGGTGGTTTCACCATTGATCTCATTGATGAAAGATCAGGTCGATCAACTGAAAACCAACGGTATTGAGGCGGAATGTCTGAACTCAACCCAAAGCCGTGAACAACAATTTGATATTATCCGGCGCTGTCGTGAGGGAAATATCAGGCTGCTTTATATTGCGCCTGAACGGTTGGTGACAGATAACTTTCTCGATCAGCTACAGGATTGGCATCCGGTTTTACTGGCGGTTGATGAAGCTCACTGTATTTCGCAATGGGGGCATGACTTCCGGCCGGAATATCGGGCCATCGGGCAATTACGGCGGCGTTTTCCTCATCTTCCGGTTATTGCACTGACCGCTACCGCAGATAAAGCCACCCGGCAGGATATTATTCGCCTGCTGGAGCTGAATGATCCTATCGTTCATATCAGCAGTTTTGATCGTCCTAACATTCGTTATACGCTGGTTGAGAAATACAAGCCGTTGGATCAACTGTGGTCTTTTGTCCGTGGTCAACAAGGAAAAAGCGGCATTATTTATTGCAACAGCCGTAAAAAGGTGGAAGAAACCGCCGAACGGCTGCAAAAACGAGGGCTTAGTGTCGCCTCTTACCATGCCGGGCTGGATAACAATCAACGTTCTTGGGTGCAGGATGCTTTCCAGCGGGATGATTTACAGATAGTTGTGGCAACCGTTGCTTTCGGTATGGGAATCAATAAATCCAACGTGCGTTTTGTGGTGCATTTTGATATTCCCCGCAATATTGAATCCTATTATCAGGAAACGGGGCGCGCCGGGCGGGATGGGCTGCCTGCGGAGGCGGTGCTGTTTTACGATCCCGCCGATATGGTGTGGTTACGCCGTAGTCTGGAAGAAAAACCGGCGGGCGAACGGCAGGATATTGAACGACATAAACTCAACGCGATGGGCGCGTTTGCAGAGGCGCAAACCTGTCGGCGCTTGGTGTTGCTCAACTATTTTGGCGAAAGCCAGCAAACCGCCTGTGGTAACTGTGATATCTGCCTTGATCCGCCAAAACGTTATGATGGCCTGCTGGATGCGCAAAAAGCGTTGTCGTGTATTTATCGCGTTGGGCAACGCTTTGGGGTTGTCTATATTGTCGAAGTGCTGCGTGGCGCCAATAATCAGCGTATCAGGGAGTTCGGGCATGATCGGTTGCCTGTTTACGGGATCGGCAAAGAGCAGAGTCAGGAACATTGGATGAGTATTTTGCGCCAGCTGATTCATTTGGGGCTAATCAATCAAAATATTGCCAATTACTCTGCCTTACAATTGACGGAAGCCGCACGGCCGGTTTTGCGCGGCGAAGCACCTTTGCAGCTAGCGGTTCCCCGCATTCAGAATCTGAAAAGCAAAAATCAACAAAATAAATCCACCAGTGGCAACTATGATCGTAAATTATTCGCCAAGTTGCGGAAGTTACGTAAATCTATTGCGGATGAAAACAATATTCCCCCGTTTGTGGTTTTCAACGATGCAACATTGATTGAAATGGCGGAACAATTTCCCGCAACGCCGGATGAATTGTTACAGATCAATGGCGTGGGTCAGCGCAAATTGGAACGTTTTGGCGATGCGTTTATGGCATTAATTTGTGAGCATTTTGTAGAAATTGAATAGCGGTATATATCCTACGGATTGCAACTTGAAAAACGGCAAACAGGTATGAGGATAACTAATGGCGCCTGAGATGTTGAAAGCAAGTTGGTTAAGCAGAGAATCCCAGTTCTCTGCATTTACAAATGGGTCATTACTGGACTTCTGGAATACCAGAGATGAACGGGAATTTACGGGAGTGGATGACATTCCCATCCGTTATGTCTCTTTCAGCTCACCTTATCATGATAAAACACTGCTCATATTGCCGGGGCGCAGCGAAAGTTACGTGAAATACCCGGAAGTAGCCTATGATTTTTACCACCTCGGCTACAACATTTTTATTCTGGATCACCGTGGGCAGGGGCGATCCGGCAGAATACTGGCTGATCCGCAAAAGGGCCATGTTGAAGACTTTGCACATTATGTTGATGATCTGGCAAAGCTCATTGAGCTGGAAATTACCCCACTGCTTTCTTCTTTTGCTTCCTCTCTCCCGCCGCATCGCTGTTATGCACTCGCTCACTCAATGGGCGGAGCTATCCTGAGCTGTTTTTTGCTGCGTCAGGAGCCGGTATTTCGGGCGGTTGCTTTAAGCGCGCCCATGTTTGGTATTTACTTACCTATGCCTCGCTGGCTGGCCAATTTTCTGGTTAATCAGGCCGAACCTTCCCCGAACAAGCGTAATCGCTATGTGTTATCAACAGGAAGATGGCGTCCATTACCCTACTTCATCAACTTACTTACTCATAGTTATCGGCGTTATCGGCGTTATTTGCGTTATTACGCCGATTATCCTGAATTGCGTCTTGGAGGGCCGACTTACCGCTGGATGCGTGAAAGTATGCGAACGGGAGATAACTTAGTTGAAAATGCAGGAAAAATTCAGACACCACTTATTGTCTTAAAAGCCAGTGAAGATAAGATAGTCAGTAATCGGGAGTTACTGGCTTTTTGCAAATCTCGTCAAAAAGCCGGAACAGGAGAAGAAGAACATAAGCCGCTGGTGATTCAAGGGGCACACCATGAAATCCTGTTCGAAAAAGACGCATTGCGGGCGCAGGCACTCAATGCAATTTGTGATTTTTTTGACCAAAATTGATTCAGCTTAGGAATTTTAACCATGTATCATGTTGTTGCTTCAGATTTAGACGGCACTCTATTATCTCCCGATCACCTATTAACGCCTTACACAAAGAAAATTTTGCACCTGCTGACGAATAAAGGGGTTCACTTTATTTTTGCGACAGGGCGTCATCATATTGATGTCGGGCAAATGCGCGATGAATTGGGCATTGATGCCTACATGATCACTTCGAATGGCGCAAGAGTGCATAACATGCAGGGCGATCTGGTATTCAGCCATAATCTGGCACCGGAAATCGCCCGCGATCTGTGCTTATTGGAGTTTGATAACCCGAACGTTTCGACCAATTACTACAATAATGATGATTGGTGGGTAAACCGTGAAAGCGAGGAACAGACCGAATTCTTTCAGGTATCTGATTTCCATTACCAAATTTTTCAACGAGACCATTTTCCGGTTGATGGCGTGTGCAAGGTCTATTACACCAGCGACGATCATGACTATCTGGTTCAATTGGAAGAGAGAATCGAAGCGCGTTGGGGAGATAAAGTCAACGTGAGCTTCTCACTGCGAAGTTGTCTGGAAGTCATGTCAGGCGGCGTATCGAAAGGCGAAGCACTGGAGCAGGTCTGTCAATCCATCGGCTATCAGCTCAATGACTGCATTGCTTTTGGCGATGGCATGAACGATCAGGAGATGCTGAGCATGGCAGGTAAAGGCTGCATTATGCAGGGAGCACACCAGCGCCTGAAAGATATTTTGCCGGAGATGGAAGTCATCGGCTCAAACGCCGATGACGCCGTTCCGCACTATTTGCAGAAGATGTACCGGGTTTGAGGGGCGGTATAGTTTATTTGGCTTAAGCCGGTGCGATGAAATTTTTTGCTAAATAAGAAATTTCGTCGCGTCGGTTTTTTTAGAAATAACCTGAAAGGGCGTGGAATATAACACTGTTCAATAAATATATTCTTATTGATGAGTAATAACTGTTTAATTAGCCTTATTTACCCGATTATTCTATCGATCACTTTGCTATAAAAGCGATAAATATACGTTAAAAATGTTTTTAATTTTATATTGGGAAAGATTTATGAATCTGATACTTGAACATTATGGTATATACAGCATGTGATTTATCCGAAAATAAAAATAGACTTTAAAATATAATTAAGTATAAAATTCGCCATCTTTTATAGTTTGCCTCCTTATGTTTTATTCAGTTAAAAAGAAACGATATTATGAATTGGTATCTTCAGGTTTTAAAGAATTACGCTAATTTTTCAGGGCGTGCGCGTCGTAAAGAATATTGGATGTTCTATCTGTTCAATATTATTGTAACCATTGCAATTGCTGTATTGGGATCAATTATTGATCAGTCAATTGGCATTGTGCTGGCTTGCCTTTATTTGCTATTTGCTTTTATTCCGGGGCTGGCAGTGACAGTACGTCGCCTGCACGATATTGACCGCTCTGGCTGGTGGTTTTTGCTGGCCTTTGTTCCGGTTGGGGGCTTTGTGCTCTTTATCTTCTCCGTGTTGGACGGGACTGAAGGCAGCAACAGCTACGGTGAGAATCCGAAATCAATGCGTTAAAACCGTAATATCGCTTTGATGTACTAGCATATAAAAAACGCTGCTCATTACTGATGGCAGCGTTTTTTTTAAATTCACCTCTGCTCAGTGTTCTTTTTTATTCGCCTTTTCCTCGCAGACGTAAATAGAGCAATAAACCAGCCAGAACCATTATCGCCATAATGATTGGCGTTTGAGGTGCTATTTTCGAATTCAGGATAATGCCAAAACAGAGATACCCGATAGGGACACTCAGAAAGCGAATGGAAGTGAACAACGTCATTATCCGGCTGAATAGGTTTTCTGGCACTTGGCGCTGAATTAAGGTAACTTCCACTGGTGCTGCGAAACCGATACTACAGCCAATCGCAAAAAGCTGGAGAAACAGAACATATTGCCCAGCGAATAAACTCAGGGAAATGAAGCTCAGCCCAAGCAGGCTATAGCCAGCGAGGATAATCCGGTGACTGGAAAAACGCCTGCCATAGAGACTGTACAGCAAAGACGAAAATGTGGTGCCGATACCAAAACAGGTTATTGATACGCCAAGACTGATAACGGAATTAAATTCGATTTTATTGACGTATGGCAAATAAACAATCAGGAATGGCGTAATCACAAAATTGATGATTGAGCTGAGGATCAACACAGAAAAGAGTGTTTTTTCTGCCCTGATATAGCCAAAAGCTTCAAAAAAATAACGATATGACAGAAGAGAAGAAGCAGGTTCTATGGCTTGGCTGATATCGGCGACAAAATGTTTTTTCAGAAGAATAATTCCTGACGCGACAACTAAAAAACTGACAGCATCAAAATATAAGGCGTTGATCGTACCTAACATGGCAATAATCAGTGAACCAAACACGGGGCCAATTAAATCGCCAATATTTTCAATAGTACTGTTTATTCCGTTGATCCGTTCCTGTTCTTTTTTATGTCGGGTTATCTCTTTTGCCAACATGACATCTTTTGCCAGACGCCCCGGTGAATCGAGAATAGTTGAAAATATCAGCAGAATAGCCAACAGATAAAAGTGCAGGACATCCAGCGAGTAAAAGAGTGGAATTAATAAAACACTCAGGAAATTCACTAAATCGGATAATACTGAAAGGCGAAATGCGCCGTATTTATCAACCAACTGCGCACTAAAGAAAATAGAGAATATCAGCGGCACAATTTTGGCCGACATAACCGCCGCAACCAGTAATGGATTGCCGGAGACTTCCAGAATTAACCACGGAATGGCTATTTCTGTAATGGTGTTTCCCAAAATTGAAACGCCATTTAATGCCAACAATCCACTTATTTGAAAAGGTATCCCTCTCATCTTTCAATTTGCCACCTGTAAAACGATACGAAATATCGCCTTTCCCCGCTTCGCGGGGAGAGGCAATACGCATCTTGAAGTCGGATTCGTATAAGTTATAGATCCCCCGGTTTTCGGGGCGGATTGCGGCCTGACATATTGGTGGTTGCACTGCGGATTTCCTGCCCGAAAATATCCGCCCTAGCCTGAAATGGCGGGAATGGCAGGGTGATATCGTGATGACGGAATTCCTGCAAAATGTTTTGGTGCATCTCATGACGGGCAGGCATACGGTGCCCCATTTCTGCGGCATAAGCACGCAGCTCATAGATCTGGATACCTTGTTGCAGGTCAACCAAATAAGCCTCAGGCATTGGATTATCGATAATTAATGGGCAGCGCTGGGCCGCAGTGATTAATATCTCTGTCGCTTTTGCAGGATCGGTTTCCACGGGAACAGGCACGGTCAGAACAATACGGGTCACGGTATCCGATAATGACCAGTTAATGAATTGCTCGGTAATAAACGCCCTGTTAGGCACGATAATTTCTTTTCGATCCCAGTCAGACAGCGTTGTTGCCCGTGTATTAATTTTCGTTATGCTGCCGGTCAAGCCACGAATAGTGACCATATCGCCAATACGGATGGGTTTTTCAAACAGGAGCATCAGGCCGGAAATAATGTTGGCAAAAATTTCCTGTAACCCAAAGCCAAGCCCTACCCCCATCGCTGCAACCAGCCATTGAAGTTTAGACCATTCAATGCCTATCAGTGAGAAACCGACGAGTCCGCCAATTAGGGTAATACTGTATTTGGTTAATGTGGTGATGGCATAACCGGTCCCTGCCGATAGCTCCAGATGCTGTAATAAAGCCAGTTCCAGTAGCGCGGGGAGGTTACGTACAAGCTGGGTGGTGATAATAATAATCAGAATAGCAATCAGGATGGCACTCAGCGTTATTGCCTGAGAAGACGCTTTACCATCGATGTTTGTCGTCACATCCCATAATTTAATATTGCCAAGGAAAGAAAAGGCAGAATGTAATTCTGACCACAGCAGTATTAATGAAATCAACGCCGCCATTGTCAGAAGGGAGCGTACCAGCCCCAAAGACTGGGCACTGATAGCGTCCAGATCGATAACCGGCTCTTCAATTTCAATGGCACCTTCTCCACTGCTGTTGATGCTGGTCGTGTCTTCTTCATTTTTGGAGCGTTGAGCGATGATTTCAGCCCGGCGTTGTTTCGCTCTCTCAAAGGCAATTTTACGCCGTTGGATAAGCATCCAGCGGCAAATAATGTGGTAAACAACCAGTAAGGCAAACCAGATGACAACTGACGTTTCTAACCGGGCCAGTAATGCCTGCGCAGTTTGCAGGTAACCGAATGCAGAAGCAATGGCAGCCAGAACAGGCGCGCAGAGCAATATCCACCATAAAACCGTGTTGATGATATTGTCACCTGACCCATGTTTATCCATATACAGTGGAATGCCCGCGCGTTTCAGGCTGCTGGTGACGACACTCAGGGCAATACACAGCATCAGGAAGCATAACCTGCCGAGCGTTGCCGCAAAATCAACATAATTGTCGATGGAATTGTAGTAATCGTCAGGGGAGTTGTAGTAATTGTTGAACGTAATCAATGCCATCATCAACGGGACTATCAGGAAAATAGAGACCCGATAAAACCGCATCGCCCGTTTTACCCGCTCTTCCGGCCAGCGGAAATGGGCAATAAACAAACCATTCGGGTGGGCAAAAACGGCACTGAGCATGAAAACCCACAGGACTGGTGTGGTTTCACTGACGCCAATACCAATGGCCGTTGCCATCGGATAATCCCACACATTTTTCAGTCCGTAGCCAATCGCTGACCAGAGCATCGGCAGCGGCAGAGCGGCGACAACCGACCAGAAAACCGTGCGCAGAGTGAGGGAAAAGTGATCTTGTGTGACCTTGCCGATACAGCTGCTGGAGCGTTCAAGAAAAGCATGATATTGCCGGTGCGAACTGATACTGAAGATAACCAGCAGTAATGTACCCAGCAAATAAAACAGCGTATCCCGCGTGGTTAACATGATGTGGATAGCGTTGCCCAACTGGTTAAAGGTATTCACAGAGAGCAGTTGCGTTAAATCCTGCACGACCAAGGCCGGGTAATTCAGCGAAATCGGTTTAACATCGGCTATCCAAAACAGGTAGCGATGGACCGCTTCCTGAACTTCTTTCACGACACTGTCTAATTGTTTGGAAGATGCTTTTAGTTGTTCCAATTCCAGACTTTCGTTGTCATAGCCTGAAAGCAGCGATTTCAGTGATGATTCTCTCTGGTTGAGAATCAGTTGATAGACCTGTTCCTGCGCATCAGACGTACTAAAATCAGCAGAGAATTTATCAATTTTTTGTGAAAGCCCCTCTAGTTGCCTTTGATATGTCTGCTTTTCGTTCCAGGCGCTGGCAATTTTCTGGTTAACTGACTGGATTTTTACATCTGGAATGGGGAATAGCTGTGTCCTGAACTCGGCGCCCTGTACCACCGTATCATAGGGCAGTTTTGACTGTTCAAGGATGGTGTTGATTCTGTTGCGCAGATTTTGAATCGCATCATTGACTCTGGTTTGTTGTGATTTTATCTCATGTATGCGCTTATCTTGCTCGTCGATGTCTTTTGAGATCTGGTCATTTGTGGACATCTCCTGTTGGAAAAATTGTAATAATTTTCCGCCCGCATCGACGCTTTTAATTTTCATATTAATATCTTCAGTGGTCGATGCTGTTTTCTGTTGCCGCTGAAAATTTAATTGTTCATTTAATAGCTGAAGCTGAAACTCCTGACGTTGATCGCGCTTTTTTAATAATTCTGCCTGTAAGCGGGCAATATTCTGCCGATAGCTGGCAGAGTATTGTTCTAATTCCAGTTCATGGCTCTTTGCCCTGTAAGCATTCGTTTCTGCCTGAGCAAGTGTGAGTTGCGCAGTGGTTAACTTTGTTGTGGTGGCTGATGCCTGTAATGATTGAAGGCGCGAGTTTACCTCAGTCAACTGGCTTTTTATGTCAGCCTGTTGCTGAGGTAAGGTATTGATTGATTCGCCGATTTTCTGGATTCTATCCAGTTCTTGCTCTAACTCCTGCTTGTTCGCCGCTGACTGACTTTTGAGTAGCGTGATTTGCTGCTCTAAGCTGCTGAGGGATTGATTAGGTGGAGGAGCCGGAACATCCTCGCCTTCAGTTTGAATTTTAGAACGTAACCCGTTGATGATTTTTGGGTTATTATCAATGACATACTGATATTCTGCGCTTCGTTCTTTGGACTGCCTGGTGTTATTAATCTGGGTAAGCGCATTCTGAAGGGCCTGCGCGATTTCAGTATCCTGTGGATCTTTACTTCCTTCAACCTGCTTGAGTTCTTGTTTTAGCTGTTCTTCATTCAGCAGTGATGGAACAGCTAACGCCGAACTCGCTATGAACAGGCTAAGAAGTAAACTGATAATCAGGCGCACGATAATAAACTCCCTGCTAATCATTTAGGGTATGAATTTTATGGGGTATCGGTGTGTTCTGTCTGCTCTTCATCTTTAGTGATGACATGAGTGATGGTATGTGCCAACAATTCCCCCATCCGGGTGTGTGAACCGCTGTACAGGTTATTGGCAAACTGAATCTGATTAGGGGCAAACAGGTTGATTACGGTTGAGCCAAGTTTGAAAAGCCCCATTTCTTCCCCTTTTTGCAGTGAAACAGCACCTTCTTCACCTTGTGCCGGATACACCCAGCGTTTGATGATGCCTTCGCGCGGAGGGGTCACGCAACCACTCCAGACTGTTTCTATGCTCCCCACAATCGTTGCACCGACCAGAATTTGTGCCATTGGGCCGAATGCGGTATCAAACAGACAGATCACGCGCTCATTGCGGGCAAACAGATTAGGAATATTTGCCGCCGTCAGTGGACTGACAGAAAACAGGTCACCCGGAACATAAATCATCTCTCTCAGTACGCCGTCACACGGCATATGCACGCGGTGATAATCCTTCGGTGATAAGTAAGTAGTCACAAACTGGCCATTGCGGAATTGCTCGGCAAGTTGGTACTGGCCTGCGAGCAGGGCTTCTATCGTGTAGTAATGGCCTTTAGCCTGAATAATCTGCTCTTCGCGGATTTCGCCTAACTGGCTGATCGTGCCGTCGGCGGGGAGTGCTAATTGGCAGTCACCACTGATGATTGGGCGAGCTTCGTCTTTCAATGGGCGGATAAAAAATTCATTGAATGTTGGGTATGCCTGAAAAGACGAGTTTTTAGCTTCACTCATATTGACGTTGTAGGCTTTGGCAAAAGCCTGAATAACAAATTGAGTTAACCAGCCAGCTTTTTTATTGGCGAACCAACCTGCCATCTGTGTAATACATTGTTTCGGCAGTAAATACTGTAGCTTAATTTTAATCTTGTCTAGCACGTTAACCTCTGAAGATATTCAAATTTACCCTTTTATCTTGCGATTTAGCGGCGATTTATCGGGTAGATGTCGGCAAATTGCGCAAAAGTTTGCCATTGTACCTGGCATCCTGTCGAATGCCAGAAAATACATAATTCAATTATTATTTAAATTATACCCAATGGATTTCAAGTTGCATCGCGGCGGCAAGGGAGCGGCAAATTCGTCAGGAACGAATTTGCCCAGCCACCGGTGAAAGGCAGAAGCCTTTCATTAATCCCCTGAGCATAGATAACCGTATCTTTATGAAAACACGGCGACCGGGGTGAGCGCGTGCAGCCAACAAAGAGACAACTTGAAAGACGACGGATATATTGTCTTATTTTTGACCTTCAGTGAAATTTTTACGTAGCTTAACCTGAGCCATGCTTTCCAGAATCCGATGGTAATTTTCAAACCGCTCTTCTGCGATAGCCCCTTGTTCCTGCGCTTCCCGCAACGCACAGCCGGGGTCATCCAAGTGCTTGCAATCACGGAATTTACAGCCACCCAAATAGGTCTGGAATTCAATGAAGCCTGCGGTGACCTGTTCTGGCGTCAAGTGCCATAGCCCAAACTCCCGAACGCCCGGTGAGTCTATTACATCTCCACCTTGTGGAAAATGGTAAAGGCGCGCCGTTGTGGTGGTATGTTGACCCAGACCGGAATTGTCGGAGACTTCATTCACCAGAATATCTTCCTCATCATCGGGCAGCAGGGTATTGAGCAGGCTGGATTTACCGACGCCGGACTGCCCGGCAAAGATACTGATTTTATCAGCCAGCAGGTTAATCAGCTCCGGTATGCCTTCATGGGTGCGGCTGGAAACTTCCAACACCCGATAACCGATATGGCGATAAATATTCATGACGCTGTTAACCCACTCACGCCCTTCGTCATCCAGCAGGTCAATTTTATTGAGTACGACCAAAGGCTCAATGTTGAGCGTTTCACACGCCACCAGATAGCGATCGATAATATTCAGTGAGAGTTCAGGCAGGATGGCAGAAACAATCACAATTTGGTTGATATTCGCCGCAATGGGTTTAATGCCGTCATAATAATCGGGGCGAGTGAGAACGGATGTGCGTTCGTGGACGGCCTCCACAATTCCATTGATTCTGACATCAGACTGGAGCTGCAATGCGGGCCGCCAGACCACGCGGTCACCGGTAACCAGCGAAGAAATGGTTCTGCGGATATTACACCGCTGTATGGAATTGTCTGCGGCTTCAATATCGGCGTGTTGCCCGAAGCGGCTGATCACCAGCCCTTCCTGTGGCTCACCAAATTGGTTGTCATCCAATTCTGTTTTTTGGCAGTCAGCGGTGTTGAGCGGCTGTTTCAGCCTGCGCTGGTGATTGGCCTGCACACGGCGTTGCTGCCCTTTGGAAAGTTTACTTTTAGCCACCGAACCTCACTTATTTCATCTATCTTGCTGATCATCGCTGTGGGTGATCAAAAACGCTATGATACACCTTTAATACAGACTACCTGTTTGAAAGAACCTAGGATATATCATGTCAAAAAGTGAGAACAATCTTATCTGGATAGATTTAGAGATGACGGGTCTGGATCCCGAGCGGGATCGCATAATTGAAATTGCCACTATTGTGACGGATGCAGAACTGAATATTCTCGCTGAAGGACCGGTTATTGCTGTACATCAGTCAGATGAACAACTGGCATTGATGGATGACTGGAACGTGCGGACACATACTGCCAGCGGGTTGGTAGAGCGTGTAAAACAAAGTCAATCAGGGGATGCCGACGCTGAAAAAGCGACTATCGCTTTTTTAGAACAGTGGGTGCCTGCCGGAAAATCACCGATTTGCGGCAACAGTATTGGGCAGGATCGCCGTTTCCTGTTCCGCTATATGCCGGAGCTGGAGAAATATTTTCATTATCGTTATCTGGATGTCAGCACTCTTAAGGAGCTGGCTCGCCGCTGGAAACCTGAACTGCTGGCAGGCTTAAGTAAGAAAAATTCGCATCAGGCATTGGACGATATCCGGGAATCCATTGCTGAATTAGCGTATTACCGTGAGCACTTTATTCAGAAATGAAAAGATTCAGAAGTGAAAAGATTCAGAAATAACCGATGTTGATAAATAAAAGGTGTTGATGAAGTGGGAGTGAGTTCCCACTTTATAACAAGAACCAAGCGCAATTTGCTGATAAAACAAACATTTTGTTGATTTTATCATCCGGCCAGCGAAAAAAAGTGATTTTTTGCATTTTGGGGCTTGTCAGAGGAAGAATTCTCCGTATAATGCGCTCCCCGTACCGATGAAGAATTTCAAACGTACAGCACACCAAAATTATGCGGGAATAGCTCAGTTGGTAGAGCACAACCTTGCCAAGGTTGGGGTCGCGAGTTCGAGTCTCGTTTCCCGCTCCAAATTTAGATTTGGTACTTAGTTTTTTGGAAAACCGAGATTCATGAATAATCGGGTCGTGCAATAATATAATGCGGGAATAGCTCAGTTGGTAGAGCACAACCTTGCCAAGGTTGGGGTCGCGAGTTCGAGTCTCGTTTCCCGCTCCAAATTCAGGACGGCAGATGTGGTAAATGTCTGCCAGTCATAAAAAGAGGGACGTCACTGTGTGCAGTGATGTCCCTCTTTTTTATCTGTCCCTATGTCCCGTCAGGCCATCTGAACCAACTCTTTTAGCAGCATTTCTTTGCGCTCCTGCATACTTTCTATCGCTTTTTGTTTTACATGCCCGAAACCACGAACTTGAGCAGGTAAAGCAGCCAGTTGCTGACAGAGAGCCAGATTATTGCGATTCAGCTTTTTAATCAAAAAATCAATCAATTGTTCATATTCAAGCAGTAAACGTCTTTCTTGTTTGCGTTCTTCCTGATAGCCAAAAATATCAAAAACAGTCCCCCGTAATGGCTTACAGGCAGCAAGAAAGCGAAAAACAGGAATGATCCACGAACCATATTCCCGTTTTCCTCGCTGACCTGTACGGGGATCTTTACGATTGAAGAAGGGAGCGCTCAGGTGAAAGCGGATCTTATCGGTATTATCAAATTGTGCGCGGAGATTTTCAAAGAAGCCTGTTTTGACATAGAGGCGGGCAACTTCGTATTCATCTTTATAGGCCATCAGTTTGAATAAATTTTCTGCGATGGTTTTGGTCAGAACTTCGGCATCCACGTGTTGCGCGATCTGTTGGCATTGGGCAAGGCGGCTTAAATAGCGCTGTGCATAATGTTCATTCTGATATTCAACCAGAAGCTGATATCGGTGCAATATCAGATCATCCAGCGTTTCGATAGACTGAGAGGGTTTTATATTCAGGTACTGGTTCAGCCTATCAGGTTGTGCCGCCGCAATACGACCGATAGCGAAAGCTCGTCGGGCATTTTCTGCTGATTTTCCCAGTGACTGCATGGCGCTATCGATAGAAGATAACGTGATTGGGATCTGACCAAGTTGCCAGACGTAACCGAGCAGAACGATGTTAGTTTGATTTCTGTCACCCACCAAATCTGCGGCAATGTGTTCGGCATCCACAGCGTGTAATGTCTGGCAGTGTTGCCGAAGTATTTCTGTCATTCCGGCCTGATCCAGTTTCAACTCAGGGTTTCTCAGCATGGCGCCGGTTTGCGTTTCGTGAGTGTTCAATACGCAGCGTGTTCCTGCCTTTGACATCACTTCCAGCGAATTTTGCCCGTTAGCCGCAACCAAATCGGCAGCAATGATGAGATTGGCTCGCCCCCGGTCAATTCTGACCTGATGCAGTTTATCTGCATTCTGACAGAAACGGACATGCGTTATCGCTTCCCCGCCTTTTTGTGCAAAGCCGGTAAAATCAAGCAGGCTGACAGCGTATTTTTCTCTTTCAGCAGCCAGACCAATCAGATATCCGGTGGTAATGATGCCTGTACCGCCGACACCCACCAATAATATTTCATAGGGCACATCTGCCGCTTGTAACGTGGGATGAGGAAGAGCATTCAGCAGCTGCTCAAGATCTGCCTGTGGCAGTATTTTGGCGATGTTCAGGCGCGGGTTCGCGTTTTCGATGCGTGGAGTTGCGCATTCGACAGTAATAAAACTGGGGCAAAAGCCTTTCAGACAGGACAGGTCTGCATTACAAACGTGTTGGTCGATTGCCCGTTTAGTACCGAGCGACGTTTCAACCGGGATCACGGCCAGACAATTTGATTGTATCTGGCAATCTCCGCATCCTTCACAAACCGCTTCATTAATCACTGCATATCGCGTTGCTTTCGGTATCAAACCTCTTTTCCTTTTGCGACGTAACTCTGTGGCGCAGGTCTGATCATAAATGATGACTGTCACCCCTTGGGTATCCCGAAAGCGCTTTTGCACATCGTCGAGATAATCCCGGTGATAGGCTTTCACACTGGCTGGCAGGCTGTTTTTGCGTTTATATTTAGCCGGTTCATCAGTCACAACGGCAACGCCTTTGGCACCTTCATCCAGCATTAAAGATGCGGCCTGTGCCACGGTCATGTTGCCATCCAGAGGCTGCCCGCCTGTCATTGCAACAGCATCATTAAACAGCAATTTATAGGTAATATTGCTTCCCGCTGCGATTGATTGCCGAATCGCGGAGTGACCGGAATGGAAGTAAGTCCCATCTCCCAGATTTTGAAAGACGTGGGTGCGGCTGATAAAACGCGAATGACCTACCCAGTCCACACCTTCGGCGCCCATCGGCGCCAGACCGTAACCTGTACTGCGATCCATCCATGCCGCCATAACGTGGCATCCGATGCCGATTTGCCCCTGACTGCCAGCGGGCAGATGGGTTGATGTGCTGTGCGGGCAGCCGGCACAAAAATAAGGCGTTCGTTTGGGAAGAGGTGTGTCGTGTGGCGCCGCTTGAGTCGTTTCCTTGAAAGAAATGGCCCACTCCAGAGGAACAGACAAAAATAAATCGTGCTTTTCCAGCCAATTCGCCAGAAACGGCGCAAGTAATGAAGGACGTAACTCAATATCAGTGGGCAGCAGTGTCTGACCGAGATGATTGTGCTTGCCGATCAGATTAATCGGTCGCGGTAAATTAATGAGATGTTGCGCGAGCAGCATTTCGACGACAGCATTTTTTTCTTCAATGACAAAAATATCAGCAACCTGCGATGCCAGATCGCTGAGAAGTGGTGATAAAGGATAAACCAGCCGCACATGAACAAAAGCAATACCGTGCTTAGCCAGATCGGAAGGTGTCAGGCCGCCAGTGCGCAAAGCCTCCAGAGCATCTCGATGGGCTTTGCCGACGGTGACCAATAAAGCTCGCGGCAGCTGACAAGGGACAAGAAGCTGATCAATTGGGTTCAATCTGGCGAAATCCTGTATCGCTTTAAGTTTATAGGGCAGCCGCTGTTCTATTTTAGGGCTGGGGAGATCCGGCCAACGCCAGTGTAGCCCATCAGGGCCGGGGTCAACCTGAGGCTGTTTATACTCAGGAAACGGTTTTTTCTCTCTGATCGCCCGGCTTTCCACCACTTCGCTGATGGCTTTAAACCCGATCCAGGCTCCGCTCGCACGGGATGCTGCCCATCCCCACAATCCGACATCATGATAATCAGAAACGGAGGCAGGATGTAAAATGGGCATACTCCACGCCATCAGGGCGAGATCAGATTGATGAGACATTGAAGATGACACACAGCCATGATCATCACCAAGGATAACCAACACACCGCCATGAGGCGAAGTGCCATAAGCATTGCCGTGCCTGAGTGCATCACCGGAACGATCGACGCCCGGTCCTTTGCCGTACCACATGCCAAAAACCCCCATGACAGTGCGGTCGGGGTCAGATTCAACTTTTTGTGTTCCATAAATTGCGGTAGCAGCAAGATCTTCATTTACCGCAGGCTGGAAGTGAATATTCGCTTGCGCAAGTTGTTTGCTATTTTGCCACAATGCCTGATCGAAGCGGGCTAACGGAGAACCCCGGTATCCTGAAACAAATCCGGCTGTATTGAGGTGATAGCGGTTATCCAGCTCTGCCTGAGCAAGTAATAGGTCAACAAGAGCATCAGTACCAGTCACAAACTTAGGAGGATAGCTGGGCGGATCGTTTGGTAGATCGTTAGATAGATCGTTAGGTAGATCGTATTGAGTCATATATTTGGCCCTTACTGAAGTTTGAAGAGCATAACAACCGTCTAAGATACGACTAAATGAGAGACACCCGTACATTTAATGTTAAAAGCAATGACACAACAAGTGATAAAGGGGTTTAAATAAAGTTAATGGTGTGTCTTTTAATCGTTTGGTATTGGCATATCCGCAAATGGCTTGTCATTTTTGCCGAAGGCGTTCATAATAGCGCGCATTCCTGAGGTGAAGTTGTGGCTCACAATTACATTATTAATCATAATGTTAGGTGAGTTGTCGATACTCAGGCATCTTTGGCTGAAACAGCCATTCAGTAATGCGGGAATAGCTCAGTTGGTAGAGCACAACCTTGCCAAGGTTGGGGTCGCGAGTTCGAGTCTCGTTTCCCGCTCCAAATTTCGACTCCTTTCTGTTAATCAACCAGTTAGCCTAATAGCAAACCTAATATGACAGGTAACGTTATTGCAGCAATAATCGTCTGTAACGTGATGATCGCGGACATCAACTGACTGTTCCCATTCATTTGGCGGGTTAAAAAAATTAATATAACACAGCAAATACCGAGGACAGCGAGAATAACCCAAACTAACTGAAATAATTGCGGATCATCCAAAGGTGCGGTGACTAAGCTCGTTATTAATAAGGCTGGAAAAAGTAAAAAGTAATTGAGTTTTTCTGTTCCCTGCCAAAACAACGGCGTAAACATCGCATTACGCTTGAGAATAAATCCTAGAAATATCAGAGCAAACAAGGGCCAGAGAATGATAATGATTTGATTCATATTTTTTATTTTCTTTAATGTTTTTTTCTATTTAAAATTTATTGGATCATTTCTTCGAAGTTCAATTCTCAGCATTGAAATAACTTCATCGACGGAAAGACCTTGTATCGGTGGTGTCTGTTCTTTCTCACAAAATTCGCGCCAAATAAAAAAAGTCAGCTCAGCGCCGTCAGTAAGGTGAGCTAATGATGGCTTGCTGAATTCACTTAAAATTCGATAGCGTTCATCGCGCCAAAATAAATCTAATAACCATTGTGATACCGGAATAAAATGAAAATGGAACGGCATATTAGGCGTGTGTCCATATTTACCTATATAAAGATGTATGGGGGAAAGCCGGGACTTTAAAGTGCTTTCAATCGAGCTCATAAATATGCCCATTTCCTGTATTGCCTCTGTCGGCAAATCACTCAGACTCAGACATCCATTACATGATTGCATCATCACATAGCCGGAAAGCGATGAATCAACCCTGTGGTTGATAACCCAATGCGTTGTTTTAAGAATGATTTTTTCGTTTGGAATTTCCATACATTCTCCATAAGTTGAATAAACAACATACAGGATAAACGACCTCTGTCACTCTGCCCAAATACAACAACAGCAAATCTAACCTATTGATGCTGTTGTGTGATCGATCGTATGATCGATTGTGTGATCGACATTCCATCTTTTATACCCGTCGTATTTCACGTTTCCTCTTTGTCGTTTGCCGCCGCGATGCAACTCGAAATCCATAGGGTATATACGAATCATGGTCATCCCAAGTTGGGCGAAATTATCGTTATGCCATGATGTTATGAATAGAAATGTTGGAATAACGAAAATGGCTAATTTTGCTGACAAAGCGCTTGCCATCCTGCGTCAACAAGTCCATAATGCCGCCTCATTTTTGGATAGGTAGAGGAAAATTTCTCCACTAGCGTCTAGAATGGGTGAGTGCATTTCGTTTTTACTGCTGACTTCTGATACTTTCCAGTGAAGTGCAATTTCTAATTTTTATTATCTTCTTATCCACAGCGATTAACATGACCGCCGTATTAAGCTGCCTATGACGCTCTGTTTATTACACAGAGTTATCCACAGGCGGTGCGATCACATTTAAATTTTACCACTCATTATTTAAAATGATGTATGTTAGTTAATTAATTGATTATAAAGAATAATTAACGTTATTTTAAAATTTTGATATTAATATTTTCCTTTTCTTCGCGCTTTGATCAGTAAAGTATTTTTATTTTATTCACAAGGAAACGGACGACATTTTTAATTAAAAATTAAGTTGATTGCATAGTAAACAGCTACCGATATGCTTGTTGTCATCGTCTGTATAAGCATTCTTACGGCAGTGGATTCCTTAATTTTTACGCCGCGGGCTGTGCCGCTTATGGTAATCTCTGCCCTGCGAATTATGGCTGATAAATACCTTTCTGGTATATGTTAATATACCCGTCGTCTTACAAGCTGCCCGTTGTTGGCTGCGCTCGCTTGCCGCCGCGACGCAACTCGAAATTCATAGGGTATGAATTCCAACTTAATAAATAAAATAGATAATCTTCGATGAAAGAACTTGTTTTATCACTTCCAAATGAAAATGCCACGGTTGCATTGGGTAATGCTGTGGCAGCTGCTTGCGAACGCGGCTATGTTATTTATTTATATGGTGATCTTGGAGCCGGAAAAACGACATTCAGTCGCGGTTTTCTGCAAGGGCTTGGTCATCAGGGGCATGTGAAAAGCCCGACTTATACGCTGGTCGAGCCTTATACTCTACAACCACGCTCTGTTTATCATTTTGATTTGTATCGTCTGGCGGATCCTGAAGAACTGGAATTTATGGGGATCCGCGATTATTTTCATCAAGATGTTATTTGTCTGGTGGAATGGCCGCAACAGGGTGCCGGGGTTCTGCCCGAAGCCGATATTGAGTTATATCTGGCCTATGATAATGAAGGGCGGCAGGCACGTTTTGTGGCGTTATCTGAATATGGTGAAAATTTACTGGATAATCTGAAATCCTTCTGAAGGAACCCCGACCATGATGAATGCCTTCTTCGTGAAAACGATAAAAAAATGGCAGGTCCATTGGCTAATGGTTTGTGTGATATTGAGCCAACTGGTGATGACAACTGCAATGGCAGCGACGTTGTCAGATGTGCATGTGAGTAATCGTCCATCTGAAGCTACAGTAACACTGGGGTTCAAAGGTGGGCATCCTGAGTATCGTTCTTTTCCTTTGCATAACCCCGAAAGATGGGTGATAGATATTCGCCAATCCGCCAATATTACCGGGTTGCCGATGCGTTTTTCCGACCAGAATTTGGTAAAGATGGTTCGAACCAGTCAACCGTCTGATTCGCAGCATAAGCGAATTGTGCTGGAGCTGGCGCAGAAAGCGGCTGTGACGTCTGTGCGGCAGCAGTCTCAGGTTATTTTTACGTTGAAATCTGACGGGACGGCGGCAAATAGTACGCTGCTGTTTAAGGATAAATCCGTCAAAGAAAAATCATCATCCAGAGAAAACGCCACTTCAGGTGGAAGTGATTACTTACCAATCCAGAATAAAAATTCTGATGCAGCGTTGGTCAGGTCGGAAGCAAAACCCTTGCTTGTTCATAATGAACCGAACGCTAGCAATAACGCCGTGAGCAACGAAACAAAAGCGAAAAAGACGCAGGCTAAGTCTGCACAGGGAAAATACCCGATTGTTATTGCCATTGACGCCGGGCATGGCGGGCAAGATCCGGGTGCCATCGGGCCGCAAGGGTTACGGGAAAAAAATGTGACTATCAATGTGGCCCGGAGGCTGGAAGCACTTTTGCGTAATGATCCTATGTTTAAACCTATCCTGACGCGAAATGGCGATTATTTTATTTCGGTACCTCAGCGTTCCGAGGTCGCCCGTAGTCACAAGGCGAATATGCTGGTTTCTATTCATGCGGATGCTGCACCCAATCGCAGTGCCAGAGGGGCTTCTGTCTGGGTGTTGTCCAATCGACGGGCAAACAGTGAGCTGGGAAACTGGCTGGAACAGCATGAGAAACAGTCTGAATTGTTAGGTGGCGCGGGAAATGCCCTCGCTAACGGTTCAGATCCTTTTTTGAGTCAGGCCGTGTTGGATTTGCAATTCGGGCATTCTCAGCGTGTCGGTTATGATGTTGCGGTTCAGGTTTTACAACAGTTAACCCGGATTGGTTCCCTGCATAAACGTACACCGGAACATGCCAGTTTGGGCGTTCTTCGTTCACCCGATATTCCTTCCATTCTGGTAGAAACCGGGTTTATCAGTAATTCATCAGAAGAAAAATTATTAGGCTCTGAGCAGTATCAGGAAAAGCTGGCACAAGCGATTCACTCTGGGCTGCGACAGCATTTTCAGGCTAATCCCCTACAGGCTGCACCGAAATAATGAGCAGACAGCACCGGAATCAGAAATAAAGAAGGTCGGATATGGCTATCAGAATATTACCTCCACAATTGGCGAATCAGATTGCTGCTGGTGAAGTGGTTGAACGCCCCGCATCAGTTGTGAAAGAGTTGGTGGAAAATAGCCTGGATGCCGGTGCTACCCGCATTGACATTGATATTGAACGTGGTGGCGCGAAGTTAATCCGTATTCGTGATAATGGCTGCGGGATCAGCCGACACGACCTCACACTGGCATTAGCCCGCCATGCAACCAGCAAAATCGCCTCGCTGGATGATCTGGAAGCGATTGTCAGCATGGGGTTCCGGGGTGAAGCGCTGGCTAGTATCAGCTCCGTTTCGCGACTGACACTGACTTCTCGTCCGGAGAATCAGGCGGAAGCATGGCAGGCATATGCTGAAGGCCGTGATATGGATGTCACGGTAAAACCCGCCGCTCATCCTGTCGGAACGACGGTTGAAGTATTGGATCTGTTTTATAACACGCCAGCCCGCCGGAAATTTCTGCGAACAGAAAAAACAGAATTCAGCCATATTGATGAAGTGGTGCGCAGGATCGCGCTGGCGCGTTTGGATGTGGCGATCAATCTGAATCACAACGGTAAATTAGTCCGGCAGTACCGCCCGGCGAAAGAAGAATCACAGCATGAGCGGCGACTGGCCGCGATTTGTGGCACGGCATTTGTCCAGCAGGCGCTGGCTTTGTCATGGCAGCACGATGGGTTAGCCATCAAAGGATGGGTTGTTGATCCGATAACGGCTTCCGTCGCGGGCGATATTCAGTATTGCTATGTCAATGGCCGCATGATGCGGGATCGGCTGATTAATCATGCCATTCGTCAGGCTTATCAGGATTTGTTGCAGGGTGAGCAGCAACCGGCTTATGTCCTGTATTTGGAAATCGATCCACATCAGGTGGATGTCAATGTACATCCGGCTAAACATGAAGTCCGTTTCCATCAGGCGCGTTTGGTACACGATTTTATTTATCAGGGCGTCGCGGCCGTGTTGCAACAGCGAGGTAAAAGTGTGGAGCTGGCACTGCATTGTCAGGAAGAGCCTCATCACTGGCTGCCGGAGAATCGGCCTGCTGCCGGAGAAAATCATTTTCTTCGGCCAAAAACGAAACAGGCAGAAGAATCGATACCGCAAAAAGCAGCAGAAAGATCATCCTTAGATAACCGTAATGCTCAGCCGTTATATCATGGGGAAAAGTACCAGAAAAAGCAGGGGGAGCTGTACCAAAAATTATTGCAGCTTGCACCAGAAGAAAAACAGCCGCTTTTCCCTGAAAAAAATAGCCCTGAAAAAAACAGCACAGAAAAAGCCAGTACTGAAAAAACACCACTAATATCCGCTCATTCAACGGCGATTGAAGCAAAAAGGAGTGGTTATAGTTTCGGAAAAAATTTCGGTAAGGTACTAAGCATCTACGCATCCCATTATGCTTTGCTTGAATCTTCAGCAGGCATCGGGTTACTCTCTTTGCCCGTTGCAGAAAGATGGCTGAAACGGGCACAGTTAACACCGGGAGAACAAGGGCTGAAATCACAGCCACTGCTTATTCCGCTAAAACTGTCTCTGGATCCCACTGAAGTCGGTGTTTTAAAGCAGAATAGTGAGCTATTAAAGACTTTTGGCATTGAATCCACGGTCACACATGGAAAAGTGACCATTCATGCGGTATCGTTGCCTCTGCGCCAACAGAACCTGCCAGCCCTTTTTGCGGCCTTGTTGGGTTACCTGACGGAACAGTCAGCGGTTTCAACAGAACAAATAGCTTGCTGGCTTTCCCGCCATTTAGGTAGCGAGCATGAAACGTGGAGTATTGCGCAGGCAGTCCAGCTTTTAGCGGATGTCGAACGCCTTTGCCCTCAGCTGGTGGAGTCGCCACCGGAGGGTTTGTTGCAATTAATTGATTTACAATCAGTGGTGGCACTTTTTAATCATGAGTGATGTAAAAAATCAACATTTGCCTACAGCCATTTTTATTATGGGGCCAACCGCTTCGGGAAAAACGGCATTGTCAATCGCGTTACGTCAGCATCTGCCGGTTGAACTCATCAGCGTTGACTCGGCACTGATTTATCGTGGCATGGATATCGGAACGGCGAAACCATCCGCAGAAGAGCAGGCATTGGCGCCTCACCGATTGATCGATATTTTGGATCCTGCCGAGGTTTATTCTGCCGCTGATTTTCGTCGTGACGCTCTGGAACAAATGGCAGAAATTACCGCTGCCGGGAGAATTCCACTCTTAGTTGGCGGAACCATGCTATATTTCAAAGCATTACTGGAAGGATTATCGCCATTGCCTTCTGCAAATCCTGAAATTCGGGAACAGATTGAACAGCAGGCAGCGGAGCATGGGTGGGAGGCGTTGCATCAGCAGTTGCAGGAGATTGATCCGGTTTCTGCCGCAAGAATTCATCCCAATGATCCACAGCGTCTTATTCGCGCACTGGAAGTTTTTCGAATTTCGGGTAAAACTCTAACTACATTGATTGAAACGTCTGGAGAAATATTGCCATATCGTGTTCATCAATTTGCGATTTCGCCCGCAAACCGTGAAATTTTGCATCAACGTATTGCGGCCCGGTTTGAAAAAATGATCAAATCAGGGTTTGAAGATGAAGTTAAAGCGCTTTATGCTCGTAGCGATTTGCATACAGATTTACCCTCCATTCGTTGTGTTGGTTATCGTCAGATGTGGTCTTACCTCGCAGGTGAAATTTCTCATGATGAGATGGTATATCGCGGTATCTGCGCCACTCGCCAGTTGGCGAAACGTCAGATTACGTGGCTTCGGGGGTGGGATAATGTGACTTGGTTGGACAGTGACCAACCAGAACAGGCACTGAACACGATCATGCAAGTTAAACACGATTTTATAAGTTAAACACGATTTTGTAAGTTAGACGCGATTTTGTAAGTTAAACGCGATTTTGTAAGTTAAACACAATCATTCAGGTTATTAGTACATAAATTTATTGATTGTGTACAATTATCAGTACAGAGCTTCATTTTTGAGTAGTTACTTTTTCGAACCAACGGGTTCTTAGTGTAAGAACAACAAAATAAGGAAAATATAGAATGGCTAAGGGGCAATCTTTGCAAGATCCATTCCTGAACGCTTTACGGCGTGAAAGGGTCCCGGTTTCTATTTATTTAGTCAACGGCATCAAACTGCAAGGGCAAATTGAATCTTTCGACCAATTTGTCATTTTGCTGAAAAATACAGTCAGCCAGATGGTATATAAACATGCTATCTCTACTGTTGTGCCTTCCCGCCCGGTGTCTCACCACAGTAATAATGTCAATGTGGCGACCAATGTAGGAAATTATCAGGCTGGTACCAGCTCGATGACACAGCAGGAAAGTGATATCGCTGAATAAAATAGCGATAATGCCTGGCGTAAATAAAAAAACATAGGTAGGGAGACTTTACCTATGTTTTTCCTATGGATTCTACACTATACCCTATGGATTTCGAGTTGCATCGCGGCGGCAGGTGAGTGCAGCCAACAATAGAGGCAGCTTGAAAGACGACGGGTTGAGGGGTTTCACCGTTGTTTGATCGCTATGAAGGCGGAGAACTCGCCGTTCTGGTGCATGTTTTTTTCTCACAGGAAAAAGATCCGGAAAATCTCAGTGAATTCGAGTCATTGGTGACTTCCGCCGGTGTTTCTCCGGTGCAGATTGTGACAGGAAGCCGTAAGGCTCCGCATCCGAAATATTTTGTCGGAGAAGGCAAGGCAGAAGAGATTGCTGAAGCAGTCAAAAACAGTGGCGCAGATGTGGTGCTGTTTAATCATGCGCTCAGCCCGGCTCAGGAACGCAATCTTGAACGCCTGTGCCAATGTCGTGTTGTTGATCGCACAGGGGTAATACTGGATATTTTTGCCCAGCGGGCAAGAACGCACGAAGGTAAGTTGCAGGTCGAACTTGCACAGCTGCGTCACCTATCCACCCGTTTAGTGCGCGGCTGGACTCACCTTGAACGTCAGAAAGGCGGCATTGGCTTGCGTGGCCCAGGGGAAACCCAGCTGGAGTCAGACCGTCGTATGCTGCGTGATAAGATTAAGCAGATTCTGGGGCGCCTTAGCAAAGTAGAAAGGCAACGTGAACAAGGACGTCAGGCACGCAATAAAGCAGATATTCCCACCCTGTCCCTCGTCGGTTATACCAATGCGGGAAAATCAAGTTTATTCAACAGAATAACCTCTGCTGATGTTTATGCGGCTGATCAGCTTTTTGCCACGCTCGACCCGACATTGCGCCGGATAGATGTGGATGATGTCGGCCCGGTTGTTCTGGCTGATACCGTTGGTTTCATCCGTCATTTACCTCATGATTTGGTTGCTGCGTTCAAGGCGACCTTGCAGGAAACCCGACAGGCAAGGTTACTGCTTCATGTTGTGGATGCAGCCGATCCTCGTCTGGATGAAAATATCATTGCGGTGAATAGTGTGCTGGAAGAGATTGAAGCGCATGAAATTCCTTCCCTGCTGGTGATGAATAAAATCGACATGCTGGATGATTTTGTTCCCCGCATTGACCGAGATGAAGAAAATCACCCGATACGCGTCTGGCTCTCAGCTCAGACCGGAGACGGCGTTCCCCTGTTATTGCAGGCACTGACTGAACTTCTTTCAGGGGAAATTGCGCATTATGAATTACATCTTCCGCCAGAAGCCGGGCGTTTGCGTAGCCGTTTTTACCAGCTTCAGGCCATTGAGCGTGAATGGCTGGAGGAAAACGGTCAGGTGGGGCTGGAAGTGAGGATGCCGATGATTGACTGGCATCGCTTGTGTAAAAAAGAACCAAATTTACCCGACTATGTTGTCTGATTGATTGGCGCAGGGCGACAAACAGGGTATCATTTGTCCGCCATTTCAGGGTGCTTGGAGTCATGGAAGAGTGATAATGGAATGGCGGTGATGAAATGACTGTGCCAGAATTGCAGTAAAAAATCAGCACTGTCAAATGTATCGCCCAAAATATTGGTTGCTTATAAGACGGTTGAAATTTATACCCGATGAATTTCAAGTGGCATCGCGGCGGCAAAGGAGTTCAGCCAACAAAGAGGCGGCTTGAAAGGTGACGGGTAAATCGTTTTTGACCATGGAGATCGCTATCAGACCTGTCAACGGCAGGCAACGGTCTGTGAAGTGGGAAACCTCACCCTTCTGGGTGGAGAGCAGTCACCTCTGAAAAACTAAAAAGTGGAGCTAAAACATGGCGTGGAATCAGCCCGGTAATAACGGACAAGACCGCGACCCGTGGGGAAGCAGCAATAATAATGGCGGCAACTCCGGCGGCGGCAATAAAGGTGGTCGAAACCGTGGGGCAACTGATCTCGACGATCTATTCCGTAAATTGAGTGAAAAACTCGGTGGTTTCGGTGGCAAGAAAGGTGGTAATGGTTCCGGACAGAACCCAAAATTTGGTGGGCGTCTTATTGGCCTCGCTGCTGCGATAGTTGTTATTGTTTGGGTTGTCAGTGGTTTCTATACGATTAAAGAATCCGATCTTGGCGTAGTAACTCGTTTCGGTAAATACAGCCATACCGTACAGCCCGGTCTGAACTGGAAAATGACCTTTGTTGATGATGTCATACCGGTTGATGTGAGGTCTGTTCGTTCTCTGGCGGCTTCCGGGTCGATGCTGACAAAAGATGAAAACCTTGTTCAGGCTGAGGTCAATATTCAGTATCAGGTTTCTGATCCTGTCGCATTCAGTTTCAGCGTAACTAATCCGATAGATAGCCTGAAACAGGCTACGGATAGTGCGGTACGTGGCACCATCGGTACTTATCCAATGACAGATGCGCTGGCAGAAGGGCGTATAGCTGTTCGTAATGATACCCAGAAAGCATTGGAACAAATCATTCGTCCATACAACTTGGGTATCAGAATTGTCGATGTGAACTATCAGGGCGTTCGTCCTCCTGAAGCAGTAAAAGCCGCATTCGATGATGTTATCGCCGCTCGTGAAGAAGAACAGAAATCGATCCGTAACGCTGATGGCTATGCGAACGATGTAGTACCAAAAGCGAAAGGTGAAGCGCAGCGTATTATTGAAGATGCCACCGCTTATAAAGCCAGTGTTGTCCTGAATGCGAAAGGTGAAGTCGCCGGTTTTGCAAAAATTTTACCTGAATATAAAGCCGCGCCAGAAATTACCCGTGAGCGTTTGTATATTGAAATGATGGAACGCGTATTAAGTCATACCCGTAAAGTTATTGCCAATGACAAGAGCAATCAGGTGATTATGGTGCCATTGGAGCAAACTGCTGATAAAGCGAATGTGCAGTCAAAAGTTGCTCATAACACTGCGGTACAACAGGCTATTAACCAGAATACATCGTCGTCACAGACACCACGGAAAGAATCCGATAGTACTGATGCCTATGGCAGCAATACCTATGGCAGTAATACTTATGGTAATAGCAGCGATGATCAGCGTAATGACTCAGTTAGAGTAGGGAGACCATAATCATGCGTAATTCATATATTGTGGTTATTCTTGCGGCGCTGGTGGCGTTATATGCGTCAGTCTTTACGGTGAATGAAGGGGAACGTGGGGTCGTCGTGCGTTTCAGTAAAGTGGTACGTGATGCACAGGATAAACCTAAAGTTTATGAGCCTGGCCTGCATTTCAAAATGCCGTTCCTGGATACCGTAAAGAAACTGGATGCGCGTATTCAAACGCTGGATATCACGTCTGACCGTTTCCTGTCACGGGAGAAAAAAGACCTGATTGTTGACTCTTATCTGAAATGGCAGATTAAAGATTTCGGTCTTTATTATCAGGCAACTGGCGGTGGTAATAAGGCTCCTGCCCAAACGATATTGCAGAGTAAACTTAATGACCGTTTGCGCTCTGAAATTGGTCGTTTGAATGTGCGTGATATTGTGACTGACTCCCGTGGCCGTTTGACCACAGATGTGCGTAATGCGCTGAATCAGGGAGCGAAGGAAGATGATAAAGACGCTTCTTCAGCTGCTAATTTAAACAGTATGGCTGCACTGGGTATCGAGGTTGTTGACGTTCGTATCAAGCAGATCAACCTGCCAGAAGAAGTTTCCAAAGCGATCTACCAGCGTATGAGCGAAGACCGTAAAGCAGACGCGACGCTTCTGAGGTCACAAGGTATTGAAAAAGCCGTAGAAATCAAAGCGAAAGCTGATAGAGCTGTCACTGAGATTAAAGCGAAAGCAAACGGTGAAGCACTGATTTTACGCGGTGAAGGTGACGCAGAAGCCACTAAACTATTTGCCGATGCGTTCAACCAAGATCCTGACTTCTACGCCTTTATCCGTAGCCTGCGAGCTTACGAAAATAGCTTTAAAAATGAAGGTAATATCATGGTTCTCAGCCCTGATACTGATTTCTTTCGCTATATGAAAGACCCAGCCAAACAGCGTTTCCGTGCTAACGACTGAGGGCTTTTGATAGGGAAGTGATCGATAGGAAAGATATCGGTAAGCCGAGATTCACCTAAATTGAATATGAACCACTGTAAGGCGACTTACAGTGGTTTTTTCATTTTGCGTCTTGATTAGCATCATTACCAATGTTTGCTTAATCGCCAATTAATATGACGAAACGAAATAACAGAAGTGAGAAAAAATACTGAAAGGTGCTAAATGAGATGGTAGAATCCATTTTTAAGCAACCGAGTGAACTTTTGAAATGGGTAAGAACGTTGTCGTATTGGGCACCCAGTGGGGTGACGAAGGCAAGGGTAAAATCGTCGACTTGCTGACTGAACGGGCTAAATATGTAGTTCGTTATCAGGGGGGCCACAATGCGGGCCATACATTAGTCATTAACGGTGAAAAAACCGTCCTCCATTTAATCCCATCCGGGATCTTACGTGACAATGTCGTTAGCATTATCGCAAATGGCGTTGTTTTAGCCCCAGATGCTTTGATGAAAGAAATGAAAGAGCTGGAATCACGTGGAGTTCCTGTACGTGAGCGCTTGCTCATTTCTGAAGCCTGTCCTCTGATCCTGCCTTATCATGTTGCATTGGATAATGCCCGTGAGAAAGCGCGAGGCGCTAAAGCTATCGGGACTACCGGTCGTGGCATCGGCCCTGCATACGAAGATAAAGTCGCACGTCGTGGCTTGCGTGTCGGTGATTTGTTCGATAAAGAAAATTTCGCAGCCAAACTGAAAGAAATCATCGAATACCATAACTTCCAGCTCGTTAATTACTACAAAGAGCCTGCTGTTGATTATCAGAAAACGCTGGATGATATTCTGGCTGTTGCCGATATCCTGACTGGCATGGTAGTTGACGTTTCTGACCTGCTCTACAAAGCAACTCAGAAAGGTGAGCTGGTCATGTTCGAAGGTGCGCAGGGTACATTGTTGGATATCGACCACGGTACTTATCCTTACGTGACGTCTTCCAATACCACAGCGGGTGGTGTTGCGACAGGTTCAGGTCTGGGCCCGCGTTACGTCGATTACGTACTGGGTATCATCAAGGCATACTCCACGCGTGTGGGTGCAGGTCCGTTCCCGACAGAATTGTTTGATGAGACCGGTGAATACCTGCGTGAAAAAGGTCAGGAATACGGTGCAACTACGGGCCGTAGCCGCCGTACTGGCTGGCTGGATATCGTGGCTATCCGTCGTGCTATCCAAATCAACTCCCTGTCTGGTTTCTGCATGACCAAACTGGACGTACTGGATGGCCTAAAAGAAGTTAAAATCTGCGTCGGCTACCGTCAGGCTGATGGTACGGTAATTGATACCACGCCACTGGCAGCAGAAAACTGGGAAGGTCTGGAAGCGGTATATGAAACGATGCCGGGCTGGGATGAAAGCACTTTTGGTGTGAAAGAGCACAGCCAATTACCAGAAGCCGCGTTGAACTATATCAAACGCGTAGAAGCGCTGACCGGTATTCCTGTTGATATTATTTCCACAGGCCCTGACCGTTCTGAAACTATGATCCTGCGTGATCCATTTGATGCTTAATTGATTGTTTGAAATTTTTTAAGCATTAATAACCGGGCTTTATGCCCGGTTTAATTTTATTAAGAGTCTAATTTTTCATTCTTACCAATCACGATACCACATATCGCCTGTATACCCAGTGCGAATACAATCATCC
The DNA here is from genome assembly GCA_031253755.1 of Enterobacteriaceae bacterium. Classification (GTDB taxonomy): domain Bacteria; phylum Pseudomonadota; class Gammaproteobacteria; order Enterobacterales; family Enterobacteriaceae; genus Xenorhabdus. The sequence goes on along the minus strand of JAIRVT010000016.1, from coordinate 27,982 downwards.
ACAATATCATTGTCCATGAGTGTGTTAGATCATGTAAATAACCGGCGATAATCGGGCCCGAAAAAGCAATCATATAGCCGATTGATTGCATCATAGAATTTGCTTTTGTAATATTGGTGGTATGGTTAAATCTTAATAATGGTGATAAAAAAGCGGCACCGGTACAAATGCCTGACCCTATTCCCATCACGGCAATGGCGACAGGAATAAATGTTTTATCAGCAAATATTAATATTAATACACCAACGATAACAATTAATGGATTAATAAAGAAGATGATTTTTTGTTTCTTGACTTTATAAATATAAAATGAAGTTAAAATAGCAAAAGGAATAGCAAATAAAGAAAATAATGAAGCATAAAAAGCGGATTTTTCATCGCTCAAACCATAAGAGCTAATAAGTTCTGGAAACCATGCGGTAATAATATAAAACAGAAATGATAAAGCTGAGAAATAAATAGCCATAAACCAGCATTTACTCATTGACCACGGATTAATTTTTTTAATGAGTTCCGTACTTTCTTGATTATTATAATGTGCTGATTTCTTTTTCATTTTATTATTTTTTAATAATAAAATAAGCAAAATAGATAATACAGGAATAAATATCCAGATTAACGAAACACTACCCCATGAAAATCCGAAAATATTCTTAATGGGTATTGTCAGAGCCGTTGCCATTGCTGGCCCTAAATATAAAGAAGCTGTATATACAGCCGATAATATGGCAATATTGCTACCGGGTGAACTTTTAAAAAATGACGGTAGCACAATATTTCCTAATGCAATCGCGAAACCAAATATAACTGTTGAAATTAAAAGAAATGTAACAGAGTGATGTAATCTCAATAAATAAGCAACGATTGCGATCACAAAAGTTAATATTAGTGTATTACGTAGCCCATGTCTTTTTTCAAAATAGGGAGCTAAAGGTGAAAATATAAAAAAGCAGAGTGGCGACAATGACGTAATAATCCCAAATATCGAATGGTTTATTTTTAAATCACTCATAATTTCTAATGACATGGGCGGTATATAAGAGATAGGCACTCTTAGTCCAAGTCCTGCAATCAAAATAAAGAGTAATAGTTTAAAAAGATTGCCGTTGTTCATGAAATTATTTCTATTTATCATCATCTATTCCTATATGATAGATTAATTATATTATAAAGAAAGAAAAAATTATCGCTGCTTTAACTATACTTGACTTTCATTAATTTATTATCAAGAAAGAGTGCTGTCTGCAAGCAAGCCGCTTGAAAGATGACGGTGATATCACTCGTTTTGCTTAATTTTTAAAATACCCACATAATGATAACCCCGTGTTTTCCCGCTCCTAAGAGGTAAGTGTGCAGTTAACCAGTTTTACCGATTATAGTTTACGTGCCCTGATGTATATGGCTTCTTTGCCCGCAGGCCAGATGACAAGCATTGCTGAAGTCACGCAGGTTTACGGCGTCTCGCGCCATCATATGGTAAAAGTCATTAACCAGCTAAGTAATCTGGGATTAGTGAATAGTGTGCGGGGTAAAAATGGCGGTATTCGTTTGGGTAAAGCTGCCCGCGAGATTAAAATTGGTGATGTCGTGCGTTTATTGGAACCTCTTGCATTAGTCAATTGCGGCGGTTGCCATATTACGCCTGCCTGTCGGCTAACATTTGCGCTGCGTCAGGCAGTAGAAAACTTTTTAGCAGAATTGAATAAATACACTTTGGCCGATTTGGTCGAAGACAATCGTCCCCTTTATCATTTATTGCTGGGTCATGAGACCGGTAATAAATTGCGGGAATAAACAGCTTACTTGACAACAGAGGAATTGCGATGTCAAAAGATCCTTTTCAGGAACGAGAGGCTGAAAAATACGAATCTCCTATCCCAAGCCGGGAATATATCTTGGATGTCCTTTCTAAACACACCACTCCGGTAAGTCGTCAGGAATTAGCACAAGAACTTCAGTTAACCAGCGCAGAGGCGCAGGAAGCGTTGCGCCGACGCTTGCGGGCAATGGAACGGGATGGTCAGTTAGTGTTCACTCGCCGCCAATGTTACGCATTGCCAGAAAGATTGGATTTATTAAAAGGCACCGTCATTGGGCATCGTGACGGCTATGGTTTTCTGCGTGCAGAAGGCCATAAAGAGGATTTTTATCTGCCAGCAGAGCAGATGAAAATGGCGATTCACGGTGATGTCGTGCTGGCTCAGCCGTTGCGCCCGGATCGTCGAGGACGTGTTGAAGTGCGGATTGTCCGCGTGTTGGAGCCGAAGAACAGCCAGATCGTCGGGCGCTATTTTATCGATGCTGGCATGGGTTTTGTGGTGCCGGATGATAGTCGTCTGTGTTTTGATATTTTGATCCCCAAAGAAGAACTTGGTGGAGCAAGAATGGGCAATGTCGTTGTTGTCGAACTGACGAACCGACCAACCCGCCGGACGAAAGCCATCGGCAAAATTGTTGAAATACTCGGCGAAACCATGGGCACCAACATGGCGGTTGATATTGCCCTGCGCACCCATGAAATTCCCTATAATTGGCCGCCGAAAGTGGAAGAACAGGTTGCAGATCTCAGTGAGCATGTGCCTGAATCCGCTAAAGCCGGGCGGGTTGATTTACGGGCACTGCCGCTAGTGACTATCGATGGTGAAGATGCCCGTGATTTCGATGATGCGGTGTATTGCGAAAGAAAACGGGGCGGTGGCTGGCGTTTATGGGTTGCGATTGCCGACGTCAGTTATTATGTGCGTCCGCAAACGCCTCTGGACACCGAAGCACTCAGCCGGGGTAATTCGGTGTATTTCCCGTCACAAGTGGTGCCGATGCTGCCGGAAGTGCTGTCGAATGGATTATGTTCACTGAACCCTGAGGTTGATCGCCTGTGTATGGTGTGTGAAATGACGGTTTCCGCGCAAGGAAAACTCTCTTCATACAAGTTTTACGAAGCCGTGATGAATTCTCACGCCCGCTTGACCTACACCAAAGTGTGGAAAATTTTGCAGGGCGACCAAGAACTGCGTGAGCATTATCAGCCATTAGTGAAGCATATCGAACACCTGCATGAGCTTTATCAGGCGCTGGAACAAGCCCGTGACGAGCGTGGTGCGATTTCGTTTGAATCGGAAGAGGCGAAATTTATCTTCAACGCCGAGCGGCGCATTGAACGTATTGAACCGGTTGTGCGTAATGATGCGCATAAACTGATCGAAGAGTGCATGATTCTGGCGAATATTGCGGCGGCGCGTTTTGTGGAAAAACATCGTGAGCCAGCGTTGTACCGCATCCACGATAAACCGAAAGACGACAGCATCCAGAATTTACGTTCAGTCTTTAATGAACTGGGGCTGACGCTGCTGGGTGGCACGACGCCTGAGCCGAAAGACTTTGCTGCGTTAATGAAAATGGTGGCTGATCGGCCGGATCACGAACTGCTGCAAACGATGTTATTGCGTTCCATGAAACAGGCGGTCTATGACCCGGAAAACCGTGGGCACTTTGGCTTGGCACTGCGCGCTTACGCGCATTTCACCTCGCCGATCCGTCGTTACCCGGATTTGGTGCTGCATCGGGCTATCAAATACCTGTTGGCACAAGAAAACAGCACGACGGAACAGCATGAAACATCTACCAGCGGCTGGCACAATGAGATGGCGCAGATGCTGCAACTGGGCGATCATTGTTCCATGACCGAACGTCGCGCGGATGAAGCCACCAGAGATGTGGCTGATTGGCTGAAATGTGATTTTATGCAGGATCAGGTCGGTCAGGTTTTCACCGGTTTGATTACCAGCGTGACGGGTTTTGGTTTCTTTGTCCGGCTGCATGAGCTGTTCATTGATGGTTTGGTGCATGTTTCCACACTGGATAACGATTACTACCGCTACGATAATGTCGGCCAGCGTTTGATCGGTGAATCTTCCGGGCAGACCTATCGGTTAGGCGATGAAGTGGAAATCCGTGTCGAAGCGGTTCATATGGATGAGCGCAAAATCGACTTTACTTTGCTGTCTACGACCCGCAAGGCGCGTAATCAGGGCAAAACGGCGCGGGATCGCGCTAAAAAAGGCGGTTTTGAATGGAAAACTGAACGGCAGCCTGAGCGCCGAGCAGAGCGAAAAGAGGCCAGAAAAGGGCGTGATCGTAAAAAATCAGCCAATTTCGAACCCGCCAGCGATTTTCGCAAAAAGAAAAAAGCAGAAAAAACGCAGCCAGACGATCGATCAGATACCGCGCGATCCGATACAGTGCGATCAGATAAAGCAGGTAAAAAGAAGAAAATCTCAGACAAAACCAAAAAAATCACGGCAAAACTGAAAGCAAAACGGGCGAAAAAAACGCAGGAAAAGAGTTAACCCGCATATATTATTAAGGTGTATTAGGGCGGCTTTGCCGCCCTTGAACCGTTATTTTTAGGAATAGCCTGTATTTTTAGGTGTAAATTTTTAGGTATAGCTTTTTAGGTATCATCCAGCCATGAGTGAAATTATCTACGGTATCCATGCCGTTAAAGCCTTATTAGAGCGTGATCCTCAACGCTTCATGGAAGTTTATGTATTAAAAGGGCGCGAAGACCGCCGTTTAACTCCGCTGTTACAGGAACTGGAAAGTGTCGGTATCGTCGTTCAGCTGGCTAACCGTCAATGGTTGGATTCTCAGACTGACAATGCGGTACACCAAGGGATCATCGCGAAAGTGAAGCCCGGACGCCAGTATCAGGAGAATGATCTGCCTGATTTACTGGCGCAGTGGGAGCGTCCTTTCCTGCTGGTGCTGGATGGCGTGACTGACCCGCACAACTTAGGCGCTTGCTTGCGTACTGCCGATGCAGCTGGCGTTGATGCGGTGATCGTTCCGCGTGATCGCTCTGCCCAGTTAAATGCCACGGCGAAAAAAGTGGCCTGTGGCGCGGCAGAAAATGTGCCGCTGATTCGTGTCACCAACCTTGCCCGCACCTTGCGTTTACTGCAAGAACACAACGTCTGGGTGGTAGGAACGGCGGGAGAAGCGACACACTCTCTGTATCAGAGCAAACTGAATGGCGCGATGGCGCTGGTGATGGGTGCTGAAGGTGAAGGAATGCGCCGTCTGACCCGTGAACATTGTGATGAGCTGGTTAGCATCCCAATGGCGGGTTCGGTTTCTTCCCTGAATGTTTCGGTGGCAACGGGTGTTTGCCTGTTTGAAATCATGCGCCAAAGAAATGCACAGTAAGGACTAATCCAATACTCAGGTAAACGGTAAACATAAAGTGTTTACTTGAGTGCTTGAGTTTTTTGGTTCATGTAGGTATATTGACGCGTCGATTTTTCAGCCGTACTTAACACGTTCCTTGCCTCCATGGGCCACGGCTGACCCTGACAGGAGGCTGAATAATCCGTAAGGAGCAATGCAATGCGTCATTACGAAATCGTTTTTATGGTCCATCCTGACCAGAGCGAACAGGTTCCGGGCATGATCGAGCGTTACAGTGCAACTATCACTGGTGCGCAAGGTCAGATTCACCGTCTGGAAGACTGGGGTCGCCGTCAACTGGCTTATCCAATCAACAAGCTACACAAAGCTCACTACGTTCTGCTGAACGTTGAAGCTCCACAAGAAGCGATTGATGAGCTGGAAACAAACTTCCGCTTCAACGATGCCGTTATCCGCAGCATGGTTATGCGTACTAAACACGCAGTAACTGAACCATCACCAATGGTTAAGGCTAAAGACGATCGTCGCAGCCGTGATCTGGTCTTAGAAGAAGACCTGATTGATGATGTTGATGAAGCTGGGGATTCTGAAGAGTAATCACCGTGACAGCTAATCGTTTGGTGCTTTCTGGCACAGTGTGCAAGACACCGATACGAAAAGTCAGTCCATCCGGTATTCCGCATTGTCAGTTTGTGCTCGAACATCGTTCACAGCAGCAGGAAGCCGGATTCAGCAGGCAATCATGGTGCAGAATGCCCGTTATTGCCAGCGGACAAATGTTACAGGAATATACTCACAGTATAACGGTCGGCAGCCGAATAACCGTTTCAGGATTCATTAACTCCCATTATGGGAACAATGGTCTTAGCAAATTGGTGCTTCATGCCGAGCAGATTGAATTGATAGATTCTGGAGACTAGCCAAATGGCACGTTATTTCCGTCGTCGCAAGTTCTGCCGTTTCACAGCGGAAGGCGTACAAGAGATTGATTATAAAGACATCGCTACGCTGAAAAACTACATTACCGAAAGTGGTAAAATTGTACCTAGCCGCATCACCGGCACTCGTGCAAAATACCAGCGTCAGCTCGCTCGTGCTATCAAGCGTGCGCGCTACCTGTCTTTGTTGCCTTACACTGATCGTCATCAGTAATAGGCACAGTCCATTCACGACTTTGAGAGGATAAGGTAATGCAAGTTATTCTGCTTGATAAAGTAGCGAACCTGGGAAGCCTGGGTGACCAAGTTAACGTTAAAGCGGGTTATGCCCGTAACTTCTTAGTTCCACAGGGTAAAGCTGTTCCTGCGACTAAGAAAAACATCGAATTCTTCGAAGCTCGCCGTGCTGAACTGGAAGCCAAACTGGCTGACGTTCTGACAGCAGCACAAGCTCGTGCAGCGCAAATCGTTGCTCTGGGCGCTGTCACTATCGCTTCTAAAGCGGGTGACGAAGGTAAATTGTTCGGTTCTATCGGTACTCGTGACATCGCTGACGCAGTAACTGCTGCGGGTGTTGCGGTATCTAAGAGCGAAGTTCGTCTGCCTAACGGCGTTCTGCGTACTGTTGGTGAGCACGAAGTTCACTTCCAGGTACACAGCGATGTATTCGCACAATTGAACGTTAACATCGTTCCAGAAGCTTAATCTCTGATTAGCTGACAGAACATGTGACAAAAAACGCTGGCATTGCCAGCGTTTTTTGTTTGTGCCGGATTTAATCAAAAAGCTATCAAATATACAGCAATGTTAAAAATCAGGAATCTGAGATCTTTAATAGATGATGTTAATATTTAAAAATTACTTTTAAATTCAATTAAAAGATAAGAAATCATTAAATTATCATTAATTTATTTTTATGTAAATTTTATAATTTAGTGTTGAAATTACTCCAATGTATACTAATATTTAAAATTATAAAGAAAAGATTATTTGGCGTGATAAAACATAGTTTATATATGAAAAAAATGAAATAAATAATACTGGCTATTGGGGAATGGGAACGTATGATCAGTAATATATTTAATTTATTTAAAGAGGCAGCTATAATAAAAAGTTTTTATCTGGACATATGATGTATTGTCACTAATATAATCGAAAAATAAACCAATAAACTCCTATCTTAAATATTAGTTTTATGGTCTATATATTCTAATTAATGTAATAAAAATAGTTTATATTTTAGGTTTTATTAATTAAAGTTATATAAAGTTTAATTTTCATATTTAAAGTGGATGGCTAATTTAATTTATTATTATTATTAACTATAATTTAATTAAAGTTGTAGTTGTAGTTGTAGTTGTAGTTGTAGTTGGTTTTTAATTGGCTAGTTGATGAGTAAAATAGCTATTACATTTTTAATAAGGTGATCGTTATGTCTAAAATAATAACTGAAATTGATTCTACATTCACAAATGAAATCAAAGATTCAATAACAGAGCTTTTCAATGATTCAATGCAAGATAAATTATCTCCTGATGAACTAAAAAAACAATCTAGTGAACTTTTTCGAAAAGATAATAGAACGTTTAAGTTAGATGCTGGCGCGACTTTAATTCACATAGGTCTATTTAAGACAGGTGTTAGCATAAGGGTAGAGGGACAAGAACCTGATGTTTATAATAAGAAATTTAAAGGTGAAGGGTGGGGAGTCATGCTAGGAGTAGGAGGAATATATTTGGGAGTGATATATTCTAACGTTAAAACTGATGCCCTTTATAAAGCAAATAAATTTTGGGCAGGTACAGTCGCCGGGGCATTGTATATTTCATTATATAATGACTCCTTAAAATTGGCACATTTTGTGGCAGTAGGAGTTACGCTTATCTCTGGCGTTTGTTCTGGAAGTGGACGTTTTTATGATATTTAGCCTCGACTATTCATTGTTAAATGGATTGCGTGGTTGAATTTTTCTCCAAAAATCGAGTCTATATGTTAAATTTTGAAGCATACTCTAATCCCACTCCATCATGTATCTTGAAGTGGGATTATTATATTTCACACGTTTATCCATCCAGACAGTGCTGTTATGCTTGCGCCGACTCCCCTGAATCGGAACGCTCAGATATAACTTCTTTCATCATCATTGCTGCATTGATAGCGGCTGGAAAGCCGGCATAAATAGAAGTGTGAATAATGGTTTCTAACAACTGTTTTTGTGAGCCGCCAACATTTAAAAATCCATGAATGTGAACCTTAAGTTGAGGACTTGCATAACCTATAGCTGTTAAAGCCGATACCGTAATTATTTCTCTCGTAACCAAATCAAGACCGGGCCTGATGTAGATATCACCAAATACAAATTCAATAATAAACTTTACCAAATCTGGCGATATATCTTTCAAGTTCTCAGTTATTTTCAGTCCCGCTTCCCCGTCAATACGCATGAACGCTTCTAACCCTTCTTTGTATCTGTCTCTGGGTTTTTCTTTGGTATGTATGCTATTTGGGGTTATTTTGAGAATCCCATCTGATTCGTCGAACAGAGTTTCTTTTACAACCGTGATGCCATTCAGGACAGCAGGAAAACCACAAAACGGAAGCAACTGGATTTGTGACTCGATTATTTCAGCCAGAGTGCATCCTACGTTCAATGCACCTCGAATATGGAACCTAAGTTGCGTCGGCGCTGTACCTAACGCCGTCAGAATGGCTATGGTCGCTAGCTGTCTATGCTGAAAAGATAAACCTGAGCGAGCATATATCTCCCCATAGCCAAATTCGATGATGTATTGACCCAGCTCTGGAGCCACCGTTTCCAATGCCTCTATAATTGAAGGTTTTTCAGTGCATTCAACACGATTTAAGTTTTCCAGACCAATTTCGAAGCGCGTCTTTGTCATAGTAATTCTCTGAAATACAGTGATAAAGTAAAATTAAAGGAATCATTTTTTCAAACAATTAATTACGATATATACCCTATGGATTTCGAGTTGCATCGCGGCGGCAAGGGAATGAAGCCAACAAAGAGGCAACTTGAAAGACGACGGGTATAGACTACAAGGAGCTGTCTTGAATTTACTCATACCTTTTTTCTGATACCCTTAATGTTTTTCAAACAATTACTGACTATATAAATAGTTACGATACAGACTACAAATTTACCAATACCTTTTTGCGTTCGCCTCCAATTGCCTCTTTCCCACGTTTACCCATTCAGGCAGTGCTGTTATGCTTATCGCCTTATTTCTTATATCTAACAAACAGGTAATTTCATGACAAAACCTTCTTTTGAATCTATTGAGGCGCGGGCAAGTTACGGTATTGGTTTGCAGGTTGGGCAACAATTGCAGGAATCCGGTTTGCAGGGCCTGGAACCCGAAGCGTTGCTGGCAGGTTTGTGTGATGCACTGGAAGGCAATGCACCAGCACTGCCGGTGGAAGAACTGCACCGTGCTCTGCGTGAAGTGCATGAGCGTGCTGATAATGTTCGTCGCGAACGTCAGCAGGAGATGGCAGAAGAAGGCAAGAAATTTCTGGCAGAAAATGCACAGCGCGAAGGTGTTAACAGCACTGAATCCGGCCTACAGTTCTCCGTTCTGACGCAAGGTAACGGCACCATTCCTGCCCGCAGCGATCGAGTTCGTGTTCACTATACCGGGCGTCTGATTGACGGCACGGTATTTGACAGTTCAGTACAGCGCGGAACACCCGCAGAATTCCCTGTCAGCGGCGTAATTCCCGGCTGGATTGAAGCACTGACGCTGATGCCGGTTGGTTCTAAGTGGGAGCTGTATATTCCTCATAATCTGGCTTACGGCGAACGTGGCGCTGGCGCTTCCATCCCGCCATACAGCGCATTGGTTTTTGAAGTGGAATTGCTTGAGATTCTGTAATTTTGAACAATAAAATAGCCGGATATCCGGCTATTTTATTATACGAGATACAGAGGTGCATGATGTTACAACAAATTTGCCAATTAGCACGGGAAGCTGGGGCAGCTATTATGGCAGTTTATTGCAATGGGCAACCGCTGCAAGTCGAGCATAAAATGGATGACTCGCCTGTCACTGCTGCGGATATTGCCGCGCATAAGATTATTCAAACGGGCTTAAGGCGTATTGCGCCGGAGATTCCGTTAGTATCGGAAGAAGACCCGCCGACATGGGAAGAGCGGAAAAACTGGCCGCGTTACTGGCTGGTCGATCCCTTGGATGGAACGAAAGAGTTTATCAGTCGTAATGGTGAATTTACCGTTAATATTGCACTGATTGAAAAGGGAATTCCTGTCATGGGTGTTGTTTATGTTCCTGCGCATGATGTGCTTTATTCAGGGCAGGAGCGGCAGGCATGGAAAGAAACCCATGGGCAGAAATTACCAATCAAAGTCACGACCGCTACGCCGCCCACAGTTGTGATTAGCCGCTCACATATCGATGATGAGCTGAAAGATTATCTGAACCAATTAGGGGAGCATAAGACGCTTAACGTGGGTTCGTCACTGAAATTCTGCATGATTGCAGAAGGGCAAGCCCAGCTTTATCCCCGTTTTGGGCCAACAAATATTTGGGATACCGCCGCAGGTCACGCGGTCGCGATTGCCGCAGGCGCTCATGTGACCGATTGGGAAGGCAAAACGCTGGATTACACACCGCGTGAATCTTTCCTGAATCCGGGCTTTCGAGTGACAATTTTTTGATGATATTCGTCCCTTATTACCCTTTGGGTTTCAAAAGGCGACAAAATGATGATTAAAGTGATAATGCTCCCGACTATCGAACCATTATCACTTAATCAGCCTATGCACGTATTACCTTAAACCAGTCACAACAGGTTACTGTTTCAATTCTTCTTTGATCAAACTAAGAACCTGCGTGACCTCTTCATTGGTTAATTTGCCATCTTTGACAAATTTTACGTTGCCATTTTTATCCAGCACAATAATTGCTGAACTGTCAGGTTTCAGCTCCCACGCTGCTTTGACAACACCGTTGCTATCGACAATAAATTGTGACCACGGAAACTCTTTCTTACTGCTTTCAATGCTGCTGCGAACAAAAGCACTCGTGCCGAAGATCGCATCATCCGTGTTAACAATACTGGTTGTCTGATAGTTATCATGCGGAAGATCTGCCGCTTTCAACGCCTGAATGAGAGGGTCATTCATTTCTTTAGCAGAGCTACGCCCGGCAATATGTTGGATCGTCCTCACTTTGCCCGGCAGTTCCGTGCTGCTCCATTTCTGGTAGCTAAATTTATTGTCGTTGAGAAGCAATTCACCCTTGTCTGTTACGGTAACCGCAGGAACGGGTTGGTTGAGAGTCAAGTTATGGGCAAACGCGGTAATTGAAGTTAAGCCTAATGTTATGGATAACACCATGTTTTTTAGCATATTTATTCCTCAGTTAGCATATCGTGGCATGTTATTAGGGTATACAGTATTCAGCATAGCGGTTATTAACTGGTCCGCTTTCATAAAATAAAACAATTTAGTAACATTCAAAATAAAATATAAGTAAAAATCCATTCCATGTAACATAATGCTCTATTTTTTCATTATGTTACAAAAAACTAGTGATTGGATCTGCAAAATCACGGAACGAATTTTCATAAACAGAGTCTATACAACGTACACAGTCGTATTGTGTCATTTGCTTCACTGATTTTGTTATGAAGCAAAATAGTATCGTCATCGTAAGAAGCATGAAGGAGTCAAAAAAGAGATGAAAATCTTTCACCACTATAATCCACTAAAAATTGCTCTCTACGTAAAAACCCTATTCCGTGGGAGGTTATACATTAAAGACATGGGCGCTTATGAATTTAATTACGGGAAGATTTTGCTCCCTAAGATAAAAGATAAACGCCATTTCCATGTCATGAGTGAAGTGAACCAGCAAGTGCTGCGTTTACAGACTGAAATGGGATAGTTGCTTTAACCACCAACTGACTAACAGGTGTTATAAATAATGCTAAATAACACCAAATAACGCTGAAATCATGCCAAATCATGATAGGTGACATGATAGGTGAACGGTATAAACGGCCTTTCGGCCGTTTTTTTACGGCTGATTATTTCTCAGCAGGCGTTTGCTCTGACGGGTGCGATGTAGTGGCAGGCGCAGGCGTATCGACAATTTTTGTCACCAGTAATTGATCGATTTTATAATTATCAATATCAACGACTTCAAATTTATAACCGCTGAACTTCACATGATCTGTGCGTTTCGGGATTTTGCGCAAGCGGAACATCATAAACCCGGCAATGGTTTCATAGTTGCTGGAATCCGGAAAATCATCAATATCCAGAACCCGCAGCACGTCTTCGATAGGTGTCCCGCCTTCGACTAACCATGAGTTTTCATCGCGGACAACAATCTGCTCTTCCTGCCCCTGACCAATCAAATCCCCCATCAGCGTCGTCATCACATCATTCAGCGTGATCACACCCATCACCAGCGCATACTCATTGAGAATGATGGCAAAATCTTCGCCGGAGGCTTTAAAACTCTCCAGCGTATCAGACAGTGAGAGCGTATCCGGGATCATCAGTGCATTACGGATTTGAACACCGTTATTTAGGCTGAGGCTTTGGCTACTGAGAACGCGGTTGAGTAAATCTTTGGAATCGACATAACCGATAACATGGTCAATATCACCATCACATACCAGAAATTTTGAATGCGGATGGGTCGATATTTTTTCTTTGATACTCTCTTCGTCTTCATTTTTATCGAAATAGATCACGCTTTCGCGGGAAGTCATGGCAGAAGGTACGGTACGGGATTCCAGCTCGAACACATTCTCAATTAATTCATGCTCTTGCTTACGCAACACACCAGCGACAGCACCAGCTTCAACCACCGCATAAATATCATCAGACGTGATATCTTCATTGCGAACCAGCGGGATTTTAAACAGCTTGAATAAGCAGTCAGCGAGACCATTGAACAGCCAGACTAACGGGCGGAATACCGTCAGACAAAAACGCATTGGATTGATAATTCTGACAGCGACAGCTTCAGGCTTAATCATTCCAAGACGCTTAGGGGCCAGGTCGGCAAACAGAATAAAGAAGCTGGTGACAATCAAGAACGAACAGATAAAACCGAGCTGCTCTGCCCATTCATAAGGAATGAAGTTGATTAACAATGACTTAATTGCAGGAGAAAAGGCGGACTCTCCGACAACACCCGCAAGAATTGCCACGGCGTTCAGGCCAATTTGAACGACAGTAAAAAACAGGCCCGGTGTTTCTTGCAATTTAAGAACATGGGCGGCGTTGATATTGCCTTCATTAACCATCAATTTTAGTTTGATTCTTCTCGATGCGGCGAGGGAAATTTCAGATAAGGAAAAAAATGCGCTAATCGCGCCAAGTAATAGTACGATTAATAAGCTGTTTAACATAAAGTGTCCATGTTGATCCTCAGTGGCAGGATGGGTTTTTTATTTGAATAACACTGAAGAATGATGTGAAAAATTACACAAATAAAAATCTTACGGCATATTACCGTAAGATAAATGAATTTAGTTTGGTAATTATAACATTGGGTTGATTGTATCGGCTAGTTTTTAATCTTATACCTGCTGTATTAATCCATCGGGTATAGAGGGATAGCAGATGCCTGTTCCGCCTAATCCGCAATAGCCGTCGGGATTTTTCGCCAGATATTGTTGATGATAATCCTCTGCAAAATAGAACGGCTCCGCTGCGTGGATTTCGGTGGTAATCGTGCGTGGATCACCGCTGTTATTCATTGCTTGCTGGTATTGTTTCTGACTGGCAAGCGCTTGCGCATATTGCTCAGGAGACACTGTATAAAGGGCTGAACGATATTGCGTACCGATATCACCATGCTGGCGCATTCCCTGAGCTGGGTCGTGATTTTCCCAAAATAACGTCAGTAATTGCCCATAGGTGATTTGCGCAGGATCAAACACAACTCTGACGATTTCAGCGTGCCCGGTTAAGCCTGAGCAGACTTCTTCATAGGTTGGATTGGGTGTGATACCGCCACTGTAACCGACCGATGTGGTGTAAACGCCGTCCTGTTGCCAGAACAGGCGTTCAGCTCCCCAGAAACACCCCATGCCCACATAAGTGATTTCCCTATTTTCAGGAATGTTACCTATCGCTTGCCGGGTGACGAAATGATAGGGTGATACGGTTAATGGCATTTCCCGGCCAGATAATGCATTCTGCCCGGAAAGGTATCGGTTTTCTTTAATTAAATTTGACAATGTTTTCCCCCGTTTATGATCCGTTTTACTATGATAAATAGCTTGTAGCGCTTTACCAGAATGAGAACTAGACCGGAATGAGAACTTACCGGCGTGATGAGTGGCAGTATTTTATACTGCTGGATTTTTACCCCTAAATATAAATAGTAGGAGTTCGCGTGTCACGATACCCTTTCCTATTTGTGCTTTGTGTGTTTATCGCAGTGCCGTCGGCCTATAGTGCAAATATCCGGTTGAAAGTGGAAGGGCTTTCTGGCGATCTGGAAAAAAATGCCAGAGTGCAACTCTCAAACATTAGCACCGATGAAGTTTCTCCCGATGGGCGTTTTCGTGCCCGTGTTGAAAAAGCGATCCAAAAAGGGCTTAGGCCACTCGGATATTACGACCCCACCGTTGAATTTTCCTATGAAGAGAAAAAACCGCCTTCCCGTTCAGTGCTGACAGCGAAAGTGACGCAGGGTGAGCCGGTGCGGGTTGCCGATGTTAAAGTGGATTTGGAAGGCGAAGCGAAAAAAGATGCAGATTATGCTGCACTTATCAAAAAAAATACGCCAAAAGAGGGAAAAATCCTGAATCATGGCGAATATGAAAGTTTTAAAAGTGCATTGAATAATCTGGCGATCCGTAAGGGATACTTTGATGCCGAGATGAAAAACAGTGAACTGGGGGTATCCAAAGCGCTGCATAAATCTTACTGGAATTTTGATTTCGATAGCGGGCAGCGTTATCGGTTTGGCCCGGTGAAGTTTCAGGGATCGCAAATCCGTGAAAGTTACCTGAATAATCTGGTGCCGTTTAAAATCGGTGATTACTACTCGTCGGAAGAGTTGGCAGAGTTTAACCGTCGTCTGGCGGATACCGGATGGTTCAATTCAGCGGTGGTTGTGCCTGATTTCAAAGAAGGGCGAGAGAATAAAGACAAAATACTGCCGATGGATGCTTCGCTGGTTCCCCGCTCTGCTAACTATGTCGAGTTAGGAGGCGGATTTGCTACCGATGTTGGCCCGCGTATTCAGGCAAAATGGAAAAAACCTTGGCTTAACTCCCGCGGTCACAGTTTGAGTACCAGCATTAATGTTTCTAAACGTGACCAAGTGGTGGATGCCTCTTATAAAATTCCCCTGAAAGTCAACCCGCTGGAACAATATTATGAATTGCAAACCGGCTATAAACGTCAGGATCTCAATGACACCACTTCTGACACCGCAACGCTAAACCTTTCCCGTAACTGGGATCTCTCCACCGGATGGCGCTATGGCATCAACATGCGCTGGAGCCTCAGCCACTTTACCCAAGCCAACGTGACAAATACCACATCGCTGCTGTATCCGGGGGTGAATGTCAGCCGAATTCGTCAGCGGGGTGGCATGATGCCTTATTGGGGGGATAGCCAGCGTTATTCCATCGATTTCTCCGATACCACCTGGGGCTCAGAAGTGGATTTTCTGGTCTTGCAGGCGCACCACGTCTGGGTCAGGACGGCATATGATAAGCACCGTTTTGTCGTGCGAGGTGATTTTGGCTGGATAGAAACCAACCAATTTGAGCGAGTGCCGCCGAGTTTACGCTTCTTTGCCGGCGGGGATCGCAGCATCCGTGGCTATAAATACCAAAAAATTTCACCTAAGGATAAAGACGGTAAATTAACCGGGGCATCCAGATTGCTCATCGGATCGGCAGAATATCAATACAATGTCTATGGTAACTGGTGGGGGGCTGTGTTTGTGGATTCCGGTGAAGCGGTGAATGATATTAAAAGGAGTAATTTCAAAACCGGCACAGGCATCGGTGTGCGTTGGGCTTCCCCTGTGGGTCCGATTAAATTCGATTTAGCAACACCTTTGGGAGATAAAAATAACCATAATGTTGAGTTTTACATCGGATTAGGGGCTGAAATATGAGGTGGGCAAAAAGGACGAGTATTGCTTTCCTGTTGATTGTTGGCCTGTTGTTGATGACAGTGGCAGGATTGGTGACCACCCAAACCGGTCTGCATTTCATGATTAACAGTGCGGCACGTTGGATTCCGGGGCTGGATATCGCCAGTGTCCGTGGCGGCTGGCGTGATTTAACGTTACAAGGCATCCGATATCAAATGCCGGGTCTGGACGTGAAGGCGGATAAATTACATCTCTCATTGCAGCTCTCCTGTCTGCATCGCAGCCGTATTTGTGTCAATGCCCTGACAACGGAAGGCGTATCGGTTTTGGTCAACACTGCCGCGTTTCCCTCATCAGAACCTTCGCCGGAATCCGCGCCATTAACGGAACTGAAGACACCGTATCCGATTACATTAAGCCTGCTGTCGTTAAAGAATATCCATGTCGACGTCGATGGTACGGTCATTGATTTAGGGGAGTTGAAAACGGCGGCGCAGTGGCAGGAAAAAAACCTGACATTAAGACCGACACAAATCAGCAATCTCTTAGTCGCATTACCCAAAGGCGATTTACCGAAAGACGCTTTACCAAAAAATCAGAAGCAGAAATCCGCCCCTGAGAAATCATTGGATAACGAGCAATCATTGGGTGAAAAGCTAAAAGCGCTGTTCTCCCAACCGCTGCTAGCAAAATTGCCGGATATTCCCATTCCGCTTGATATTACCGTCGAAAATATTCATGGCCGCCAGCTTCGCCTGACCGGAGGCCCGGATATCACCGTCAATGACCTGAAATTGCAAGCCAGTAATCAGGGGCAGCAAGTCAATCTCAAGACGTTGATCGTGAAAACATTTACGGTGAAAGCATTTACGGCGAAAACATCTGACGTGAATATTCAGGACGGCGCGGTGACATTACAGGGAAAGGCTACATTGGCGGAAAATTGGCCGATGAAATTGCGTCTTCAGGCCAATGCCAGACTGGATACATCGAAAGAACAAACCGTTGAGGCAACGCTGAGTGGTGCTTTGTTGCAGCAGCTTAAACTGGCGTTCAGCCTTGCCGGGCCGCTGAATGCGAATCTGGATGCTCAGGCCGAACTGGCGAAAGCGGGCCTGCCTGTACGCCTGACGCTGGCGAGTCAACAGTTACAGTGGCCGTTGGCCGGTAAGCCTGAATATCAGCTCGATGACGTCAAGCTTCGCCTGAATGGCCAGGCGAGTGACTATGACATTTCCCTGCGGTCTGACATTAAGGGAGATGAACTTCCTCCGGCCTCGTTGAGACTGGATGCCAAGGGAAATGAAGAGCTGCTCCGGCTTACGCGCCTGCGGTTATCCGCATTGCAGGGCAATGCCGACCTGACAGGAACGCTCGACTGGAGCAAAGCGGTGAGTTGGAATGCGCAACTGACACTCAATAACCTCAATACCGAGAAACAGTGGCCGGAATGGCCTGCCAAAATCGATGGCAAAGTGGCGATACGCGGTAGCCTATATGGCGGGAGCTGGCAACTCCAGCTGCCTGAAATCACCCTTGATGGCAATGTGAAACAAAATATCGTCAAAGCGCGGGGCAACGTTTCCGGCAATGCGGCGGGGCAATGGGATATCCCGGAATTTAATATCCTGTTGGGGCGTAACCGGCTGGATATTAAAGGGCGTCTCACCGATGAAAAATGGAATCTGGACAGCAATATCAATGCACCGCAATTAACCGGCCTGTTGCCGGGCTTGTCAGGCGCGGTTATCGGTGATGTAAAACTGAATGGCAACATGAAAGCACCACAAATTGTGGCGGATTTGAACCTGCGTAACGTGGGCTGGCAGGATACGTTGCGGCTCGATGATGCGGTCATTAAAGGGAGTGTGCGTTCTGCTGAACAGATTGGCGGGCAATTATCGGTCGCGATTCGCAATTTGAAGTATGCGGATTTAGCCATCAATAACCTGAGCCTCAACGCCAAAGGCACGGAAAAACAACACAATTTGCAGTTGCAGGTCGATGGAAACCCTGTCTCCGGTAAATTGGCTTTGAATGGCAGTTTTGACCGCCAGCAGGAACGCTGGAAAGGCAGTATCAACAATACCTACTTTGATACACCGGTGGGCGAATGGCGTCTGAGCAAAGCTATCACCCTTGATTATCAGTATGCACTGCAAAAAGTGATCGTTGGCACCCATTGTTGGCTGAACCCGAATGCGCAGCTCTGTGTGCCGAAACCGATTGAAGCGGGAGCCAGCGGGCAGGCGGATATCGTTCTTGACCGTTTTGATCTTGCCATGATCCAGCCTTTTCTGGATAAAACCACCCAATTGAAAGGGGTATTCAATGGCAATGCCAGCGTTAAATGGACGGCAGGGCAGCCGTTACCTCTGGCAAAAGTGACGCTACAAGGGAATGGGGTTCAGGTCAGGCAGGCCGTGGAGGGAAAAACATTTCCGGTTAATGTTGATACCTTAACGCTGAGTGCCGGCCTGAAAAATGGTAAGGCAGATTTATCATGGCTATTCAAACTGGCCGGTAATGGGCAACTGGGCGGACAGGTACAGATAGCCGATGTCATCGGTCGTCGTACATTATCGGGCAATGTGAATATCCAGTCACTTTCTCTGAAACTGATTGAACCGATTCTGGATAAGGGCGAAAAAGCCGACGGGAATTTGAGTGCCAATCTGCGTCTTGGGGGAAATGCCAAAAATCCACAGCTGTTTGGCTCACTGAGAGCCGATATTTTGCAGATCAACAGCCATTGGCTGCCGTTTAATGTCGATAACAGCTATATCGCGGTGAATTTTGCGGGAGTCCGTTCTGATCTGGACGGTGTGCTCAAAACCTCACACGGGCAACTGAATCTTCATGGCAATGCGGACTGGCGCAACCTGAATGGCTGGAATGCCAGAGTGAGCGCTGTTGGCGACAAATTGCGCGTGACTGTACCGCCAATGGTCAAGATTGACGTCAGCCCGAACCTGATTTTTGAAGCGACACCGAACTTACTGAAACTCAATGGTAATGTGAATATTCCGTGGGCGCGTATTACAGTGCAGGAATTACCTGACTCGGCCGTGGGAATATCGCCCGATGAAGTCATGCTGGACAACAATCTTCAGCCGATAGAAAAGAAAAAATCTTCCATTTTGCTGCAAAGTAACTTAAATATTCACGTAGGTGATGATGTCCGTCTGGATGCGTTTGGTCTGAAAGCTCAGTTAAAAGGAGATCTGAAAGTCATTCAGGATCAACAAGGTCTGGGGCTGAATGGTCAGATTGATATTCCGGAAGGCCGCTTCCGCGCTTATGGTCAGGATTTACAGATACGTAAAGGGCTTCTGCTATTTTCTGGTCCACCGGATCAACCAATGCTGAATTTTGAAGCGATCCGTAACCCTGATTCGACGGAGAATAACGTCATTGCGGGCGTGAGAGTGACGGGGCTGGCAGATAAACCTAAAATCGAAATTTTCTCTGAGCCTGCTAAATCGCAAGAAGAGGCGCTGTCTTATTTATTGCGAGGTCAGGGTTTAGAAACGGGGAGCGCTGATAACTCCCAGATGACTTCTATGCTGATTGGTTTAGGTGTTGCCCAGAGTGGCCGATTGGTTGGCAAAATTGGCGAAACCTTTGGCGTCTCCGATTTGGCGCTGGATACTCAGGGGATCGGTAATAAATCGCAGGTGGTGGTCAGTGGCAGGATCACCAACAACTTACAGGTAAAATATGGAGTTGGTATTTTTGATTCGCTGGCAACCCTGACGTTACGTTACCGATTGATGCCAAGATTGTATCTGGAAGCAGTATCTGGTATTGATCAGGCTTTAGATCTGCTCTATGAGTTTGAGTTTTAACGATGCGTGTTATTGTTTATGGTAGCCTGAGGCACAAACAAGCTAATCACCACTGGATGACCTATGCCCAACTTTTGGGAGAACATAGGCTGGAAGGTTATGAAATTTATGATCTGGGACATTATCCGGCGGTGATCCGTGGCGAAGGGACAATCGAATGCGAGGTTTACCGTATTACGTCGTCTATTCTGACTGAGTTAGATGATTTGAAAAAAAATACTCAGGAATATCAAAGGGAGTTGATCAACACCCCTTATGGCAGTGCATGGATCTACTTATACATGTTGCCTGTTGAGGGGCTATCGCGAATAGAAAGTGGTGATTGGTTGAAGCGTCACGAAGAAAAATAAAGAGCGGCAACGTTCTGTTTTGCTTTTAAAAAACGGGTAAATTTAACAAAAAATAATAAAAAACCTCTGTGCATTATTGATTGCGCAGAGGTTTTTATCGGATTTTCCTTAAACAGGATTATTTTTTCGCCGCGCGTTCGAAAGAAGCAACGATTTCCGCTTTAGCGGCTTCAACATTGTCCCAACCGTCTACTTTAACCCACTTACCTTTTTCCAGATCTTTGTAATGCTCAAAGAAGTGAGTGATTTGGGCACGCAGCAATTCCGGCAGGTCGTTCACATCTTTGATGTGATCGTATTCTTTGCTCAGTTTAGTGTGAGGAACCGCAACCAGTTTCGCATCTTCGCCGGATTCGTCAGTCATTTTCAGCACACCCACCGGACGGCAACGGATCACAGAGCCGGGCTGCAATGGATACGGTGTCGGAACCAGCACATCAACCGGATCACCATCAAGGGACAGCGTATTGTTGATGTAACCGTAGTTGCATGGATAGAACATCGCAGTTGACATGAAACGGTCTACAAACAGCGCGCCGGAATCTTTGTCTACTTCATATTTGATTGGATCCGCATTCGCAGGGATCTCAATGATAACGTAGATATCTTCTGGCAGATCTTTACCTGCTGGTACGTTGTTCAGGCTCATAAAAGGTTTCCTTTAATTTCAAACCAAAATGGAATGCGACGTATTATAGCCAAAACAGCCCTAAAGTAATTCCATTTTTCTGGGTCGGGCCGCGTACCATAATTTATGGCAGGTGTGTTAGTTCAAGTTGTGGTTCGAATATTCTGATAACTATCAAAACTGAGGGTTTCGTTTCTCTTTGTAAGGGCATGATTGCCTGATAGTTAGTTATGATTTCAGGCCACCGAGAAAACAACTCCATTTACCCGCTATGTCATTCTCTCATACCATAGCAATATGACTGGCATCATAACTGATACGTAAAATACCTTTTTTAAATTTAATCGATTTAATAGAAAATTCATCAATTTTATTTAAATCATCGACATGCGTGCCAGCACAAGGTATGGGTGTGCAGCCTTCAATTAAACACAGGCGGTCATTTTCTTCAAACCACGTTGTTACCTTTCTGCCCTCGTGTAATTTCATTTTGATAGAGGACTCGACTTTTTGTAGCGGTAATTGTTCCGATGGCAGTACATTTGAGTCCATCGGGGAAAACTCTACCCGTGATTCTCCCGGAAAATGATGTCCTTTAATCGCCTTCCAACCAAATTGGCTTAATTCCCAATTCAGCAGATGCCCTGAGGTATGTAATGCAGCGTGCAATAAGCGATCTTGCTCCGAAATTTTAGCTATCACGGACTCACATTTTATTACGTGATTACATAAAAGAAAATATAAATAACAGAAAGAAATATAAACCATTTTCTCTATAACTGTAAAATTAAAATGAATTAACCATGAACGCTGGTCATAATTCCTGAGTAAATATCTATAGTGTTAATGTTTTTAAATATATTAATAATTTTACCAAGGGGCATGATCTTATTTCTAATATTTCAATAATGTTATTATTTTAACATACACTAATAACGTAATTTTATTTCATTTTAATGTAATTTACATGATGACATTTTAGATGTTAACGGGTAATGTATGAAATGTTTTACTTGTGTTTCTGTAATACGGTAATTAAGTGAAAAAGCATCTATTTAAAATGCATTATGATGTAATTTAGTAGCCTGAATATACGGTTAAGATGGTAAAAGATTACATGATTATTAATACCGTAATATATCAAATTTTCCTCCAAGCTTAATGTTTCATTATCACTAAATGCACATAGTAACTATTGATCTTGAACGTTAATATATTGTTTATAAAATTCATTATAAAAAGGAATGTTATGATTATAGAAATTGATCACCTTGATGCTACATATATGAAAAAACTTGCTGACAAGGATATTTTAGCTATACGTGTAAAACAATTTGTACCTAATTTATTAGCTGTGCAGCTTGGTGAAAAATTCAACCCTATGCGAGTGATCTTTTGATGTTTAATTCTCGATGTATGCACGCTGTAACTGCTGGTACTGATGATCTACGTTTGAGCCTATCTTGTTTTATCGGTTATCGCGGATTAGAGAATCCACTGTCATTCTGGAGTTAATATGCTACTTAACTATTGGGGAGAATTCCTTGGATTAGCAGTGATTCATTTTTTGGCGGTAATAGCTCCAGGTCCAGATTTTGCTGTCACTATAAGGCAAAGCGTCAGGTTTGGACGTTGGGCCGGAATATGTACTGCAATAGGTATTGGGGCAGGAATCTCAATACATGTTATCTATACACTGGTGGGAATTAGTGCATTGATGCACGCCACTCCATGGTTGATGGTAATAGCAAAACTCATTGGTGCAATCTATATCATGTGGCTTGGTATCAAATTCATCAGGAGCAAGCCTGCTAATTTGGATACTTTAGCGGAGGAAGAAATTATTTTGACCTCACAGAGTAAGTGGAAAGCATTCTGGATGGGGTTTATGACAAATGCCCTTAACCCTAAAGCGACACTGTTCTTTTTGGCAGTTTTCACTACAGTGGTCAGTAGCAATACTCCTACTCTGATACAAGCCTTCTACGGTGCGTGGATGTGTATAGTTAATGCCGTATGGTTTGTTTTTGTGAGTATTATTTTCTCGAATGAATTAATTCGTAATAAATTTATGCAGAAAGGATATTTGTTTGAGCGAGTAATGGGAATAGTATTGATTGGATTCGCTGTCCGGCTGTTATTTCTGTCTATATGAGTTTTTCCAAGATTGATACGTAAATAGATAGCCCAACAACGAATGTTTTTGTAAAAGAATTATGATACATAGTTACTGCGGTTAGGGATTAAAATCTCAAATCACAGTAACTATTCAGGATTGAATTTCCTGCTTTATATCAACCTTTTAAATTAATTTCGAACTATTTATGATTTCAGTTTCTTTCTCAAATGACTGGCAATCGCCGTTGCGATTAATCCACCGATGACCGTGGTATGTTCAAGTGCAAAATAGAGTGAAGTTTTGGCATATTCGCCGGAGAAGTTCCAAAACGTGTGGACAATAAAAATCGTCAGCAGCAGAAAGACGGATAATGCACCTGCGCCAAGCCAGATAAAGCGATCAAATAAAATTAATAGGGAGCCAAAAAGTAAAACCATCGCAGAGGCAATATTAAAAAACCAATCTGGATGTAAACCCGCAGCCCGCATTTCTGCCAGACCGCCTTCAAAATCGATAATTTTGGCAAGCCCTGATGAAATGAAAATAAACAGAAGAAGAATTCGGGCAATAACCCATAACCAAGTACTTTCAAGCAGTTTTTCAATCACTCGCTGCATATCTTTCTTCCTGATTTTCCAATAAAAAAACAGTGTCTTTCTCTGGCAGGCAGAGATATCAGGCATGGACTATAAAACCTTAAGTTAACTTCAGGTCAATATATTATTTGAATTAAAGTGAGCTATTATATTTAACAATAGCTATTGACCTTAAGTTAACCTGAGATTTTATATTGCTTCTCTGATGCTTCTGCCCATAGGCAAAAATTGCACTTTTTTGCATTAGTTAAAAAATAGAGGAAGATAAGATGAAAGTTTCAAAATATATTGCCGTTTTATTTTTTTTAAATATTGTGTCATTCAACTCATTGGCGGCGACTGAAGTTAAGTCTGCTACCGGAGAAAAGATGGGGGTTATTTCCGTCACTGGCTCAGGAACGCTGGATTCACTCACTGATCAATTATCTAAAAAAGCAGATAAAGCGGGCGCAAAATATTTCCGTATTGTTTCTGTTTTTGGTCAGAATCATTTAAATGGCGTTGCTGAGATTTATCGATAATATTTTATTTTGTTGAATGACCGTTATTTTAGAATCGGGGGAATCAAATATTTTATTTTGTTTCTTATGCGAAGTTAAATGTAAATCAGAACCTTAATAAAGAGGCGGAAACCCGCCTCTTTAATCAGTTATTGCTTACTCACCCGGAAACTCAGCCATAAAACTTTCGGCTTTTTCTACCATCGAGCGAGAGCCGACGAACAGTGGCACGCGTTGGTGCAGCTTGCTTGGCACGATATCCAGAATACGGTTGGCGCCATCGCTGGCTTTACCGCCCGCCTGTTCTGCCAGAAAGGCAATCGGGTTGCATTCATATAGCAGACGCAATTTACCCGTCGGATGGGTAGCGGTGCTTGGATAAATGTAGATACCCCCTTTCAGCAGATTGCGGTGGAAGTCAGCCACCAATGAGCCGACATAACGTGTCGTGTAAGGGCGTTGCGTGGCTTCATCCTGCTCCTGACAATATTTGATGTATTTCTTCACGCCCAGCGGGAATTTGATGTAGTTCCCCTCGTTAATGGAATACATATTGCCTTTTGCCGGGTACTGAACTTTTTCATGACTCAGGCAGAAAACGCCAAGGGAAGGGTCGTAAGTAAAGGCATGGACGCCGTAACCCGTGGTGTAAACCAACATTGTGGATGAGCCATAGACCACATAACCGGCGGCAACCTGACAATGACCCGGTTGCAGGAAATCCTCTTCTGTGACAGGTTGCCCAATGGGCGTGATACGGCGGTAAATGGAGAAAATCGTGCCGACAGAAATATTGACATCAATATTTGACGAACCATCCAGCGGGTCCATCAAAACCACATACTTCGCATTTTCTGCACGGTCACCATCAAAGACGACAATTTCGTCCTCTTCTTCGGAAGCGATACCCGCCACTTCACCACGCGCTTTCAATGCTGCCTTGAGTTTCTCATTCGCGTACAAGTCCAGTTTCATCTGAACTTCACCCTGCACATTCGAAACACCGCTCGTGCCCAGAATATCCACCAGACCGGCTTTATTGATATCCCGGTGAATGATTTTAGCACCCAGTTTGATAGCAGAAAGTAGTGCAGTTAATTCACCTGTAGCATGGGGAAAGTCTTGCTGTTTCTCGACGATGAATTCGCCTAATGTTTTCATGACAAAGGCCCTGATTGGTTATGTATCTATACTTATCATCTTTCAAGGTGCACTTATATTTCCTCGCTACACGAGGAGATATAAGCCCTGCAAACCTTGAAGGTTAAAAGGTATCGAAGCGTGTTGCACATATGTGTTGCACATATGTGTTGCACTTAGGTGCGGGCAGTTTAGCGAAAGAATCGGCTGATTGATAGGCCATTGCATTCCTATTCAGCGCTTGGATGATTAGAATAGTGATACACTTCATGCTATTGACCAGAAATAAACGGCTAAAAAGAAACGGACAAAATAAATGCGTATTCATATTCTTGGTATCTGCGGTACTTTCATGGGCGGGCTGGCAGTGCTCGCTCGCTCGTTAGGCCATGAAGTTACCGGCTCTGATGCTAATGTGTATCCTCCTATGAGTACCCTGTTAGAAAATCAGGGTATTGAATTGATCCAAGGATACGACCCTTCCCAACTCAATCCTGCACCCGATATGGTGATCATCGGTAACGCGATGACACGCGGTAACCCTTGTGTCGAAGCCGTGTTGGATCGCGGCATTCCTTATACCTCCGGCCCGCAGTGGCTGCACGATCATGTTTTACCGGAGCGTTGGGTGCTGGCGGTTGCTGGAACCCACGGCAAAACCACCACCGCCGGAATGCTGGCATGGATCTTGGAAGCCTGTGGCTATAAACCGGGGTTCCTGATTGGTGGTGTGCCGGGTAATTTTGACGTTTCCGCCCAGATTGGCGATAGCCCGTTTTTTGTCATTGAAGCGGATGAATATGACAGCGCTTTCTTTGATAAGCGTTCGAAATTCGTCCATTACAGCCCGCGCACACTGATCATGAATAACCTCGAATTCGACCATGCGGATATTTTCGACAATCTGGCCGCGATTCAAAAACAGTTTCACCATCTTGTCCGCGTTGTGCCGGGTATCGGCAAAATCCTTGTCCCTGATAATGATATCAACCTGCAACAGGTCATTGATAAGGGATGCTGGAGTGAACTGGAGCAGGTAGGCGAAACCGGAAGCTGGCAGGCCAGCAAAATATCTGAAGACAGTAGCCGCTATCAGGTATTCCACCATGATGAATTGGTGGGTGAAGTTAACTGGTCATTGGTGGGGGAACACAACATGAATAATGGGCTGATGGCGATTGCTGCCGCGCACCATGTTGGCGTTCAGCCTGCGGATGCTTGTCAGGCATTGGGGCATTTTATCAATGCCCGCCGCCGTCTGGAACTCATTGGCAAAGCGCATGATATCTCCGTTTATGACGATTTTGCGCATCATCCGACGGCCATTTCGGCGACACTGGAAGCCCTGCGAAGTAAGGTGGGAAGAAGAAACAAGACGGGTGGGATGGCACGTATCCTTGCGGTGCTGGAGCCACGTTCAAATACCATGAAATTGGGTATGAGCAAAAGCGACATAGCGCCTTCTATGTGCTGTGCGGATGAAGTCTTTCTGTTCCAACCCGACAATATTCCGTGGCAGGTTGCTGATATCGCCAAACAATGTACTCAGCCAGCTCGCTGGAGCGCGAATATTGATACGTTGGTGCAGATGATTGTCGAATCAGCCCAGCCGGGAGATCACATCCTGATCATGAGCAATGGTGACTTTGGCGGCATTCACAAGAAAGTATTGGCGGCGCTAAACGAAAAAGCGCAGGCTGCCTGATTATTTACCCTCGGCGTTTTCTTGAGAGGATCGCAATGACAGGCGATCCTCTTGCATCAGAAGCTACCGTGATATTGTGTACTTGCAGCAGCTCTGACAGGCATAAAATTACAGCTCTTGCTCAAACAGTTCGAGAATGGCTTCATAGAGTTGCTGCGTAGTAATGGCTTGTGTCGGCGTGGTAAAAATCGTGTCATCTCCGGCGATACTACCAAGGATCCCTTCCGCTTTCCCCAACGAATCCAGCAAACGCGCAATAAGTTGTGCCGCACCGGGGCTGGTGCGAATGACGACGATAGAATGGTTATAATCAATATCCAATACCAGATTTTTCAGTGGGCTGGTGGCGGTAGGAACCCCCAACTCTGCTGGCAGGCAATAGACCATTTCCATCTTTGCATTCCGGGTTCTGACCGCACCAAATTTTGTCAGCATTCTGGAAACTTTAGACTGGTTAACATTTTCAAAGCCTTCTTCCTGAAGCGCCGTCACAATCTCCCCCTGAGACCCAAATTTTTCTTCTTTCAACAACGCCTTGAAAGCTTTCACCAAATCTTCTTGTTTCGAAGGAATACGCATATATCACCATCACTGAATCTGTAATAAAGTCAATATTATGCAAAGAAGTGAATTTTTATGCAAGAGAGGGAGGATGGGGTTATTGTGGCTGATTATCTAGTTTTTGCATAAAAATAGACCTATATTTAGCGCTAAATTTGATGCGAAAAATATTTATCAAATTTGCGCGTAAAACCTCGCCCAATGCAGGTGGGGATATAAGCGCACTAATCACGCAGAAAGCGTTGATTTTTTACGCAATACATAATAGGGTGTAAAAATGAAACGCGCC
>JAIRVT010000087.1 GCA_031253755.1 Enterobacteriaceae bacterium | reverse complement strand
CTCACTGATTTTCATCTGTTTACTCCAAATTTGTTCTTGAAGAAGGTGAAGACCGCATCAACAACTGCACCAATTTTCTTGGTACCCAAAAAGCCAATAAATGCCCCGAAGAACTGAGCAAGGCTAAGTGGCAGGTTCGCCCATTCCAGCGCATTAATCACGCCGACACTGATTGCCGCACAGATTACCGCTTCAATGAGTGAAACCTTCCAGCCTGAACCCTCCCGTTTTTCACGGGCAAGCGAGGTTATAATTGCTAAAAAAACGCCACTTAATAGCGGCGCGTTGATTACTATCCAGTCCCACAGCTGAGACCAGAATGTTGGATCTTTATTTGGCATACGCATATTTCCACCCCATTTAAGCAATGGGCGTCCGTGGGGTGAGAGTGGTCGCCCCTGTGAGTTGTAGTGAATAGAGTGCCAGCCGCAATAGAGATACTGAGGTTCTGGGAGTGATTGCGGTGGCAGATACGAAAAAGGCCGCCGTAGCGACCTATAATTATGAGTTACAATTCATGATAGTGAGGTTGAAGGGCTTCATACCACTGACGAAGTGTAGACGCTCTTCTTTTTATAGTTTTGGCACTTAAAGATATACATTTATCTAATAAAAACTCTTC
This sequence comes from Enterobacteriaceae bacterium, assembly GCA_031253755.1. Lineage (GTDB taxonomy): Bacteria > Pseudomonadota > Gammaproteobacteria > Enterobacterales > Enterobacteriaceae > Xenorhabdus. The sequence goes on along the minus strand of JAIRVT010000087.1, from coordinate 2,863 downwards.
GGCTGTTTTAGGATCGATACCGTTAATATTATTTGCACCACTCCATGTGACCCAAGCCCATCCGCAATGACTAGATTCAAAACTTCTAGCTGCGATTCTTAAACGTTTATCTTGAGAAGACTCCGATAGTTGGTGACCTAACGCAGTTACGGCACCATTATTACTAATAAAGCCGAGTATTTTTGCCGCATGGATATAATATAAAACATGCCTATCATCCAACCCCGTTGACTCTAGATCAAGGCGCTTATCCTGCCATTTTAAATTGACTATCTCAAAAACCTTTATGATTATATTTGCCTGTGGTACTTGATATCCACCAACAAACTCACTGGCAAGTTTAGCTAAAGTTTTAATATAGAACTCAGCATCTGTCTTTCTTATTAATAGTATAAGGTCACCAGTATTATTACTTTTTAATTCAAGGTTAGAACTTGTATCTATAACACTTTGAAATAATCCAGTTAGCATCTGAATATCAATGCTGTTTTTTTGAACAAATCTAACTAAATCACCATGATGCAGGATGACTGTATTCAACTCTTTTAATAACGGCTCAATACCTTCCATTTTTTCCGCTTGAAAAGAAAGTGCAAAAGAACCAGGTCTTCCTGAAACGGGCATCATTACATCTTTTTCATCAGTGGATTTTAAAATTGAGCTGTAAAATTGATTAAAAAAATCAAATACTTTTGAAACACCGCTGAGAACTAATGGCTGTATACTACTTGAACTTTTCTCTATATGTATTTCATGCGTCGAGAATTCAACAGGTTTTCCTAGTTTACCTGTGGCAAGAACGGGAATTACTCCACTGATATATAATTGAGGCTTGGGTAATTTTATAGTTGTAATTATATCTTTTGATTCCAATCGCAAAAAATCAGACTCAATACTATCATCATAGTTTCTATTTACCTGATAGTAATATTTTTGTTCCTGATAAACTAAAGAGGCGTGAATATCTATTTTTTTTCTTTCTAAATGCTCAAGACGCTCTTTAGATATAGGAATGACTAGCCATTTGTCATAATCATCATTATCTCCTATCCAATATACAATGAATAAGTTATCTACTTCATTATGGACAGAGAAAAAACGAGGTTCCTCAAAATATTCATAGATATTTTTCATGAATAAAGAGCCTAATTGAGTATCTCCTAAAAATACAGTGCTCATTTAACCAACCCCCTTATACATGAAAACTTTTTATGTATTTTGGTATCTTCCCCTAGCCATAAAGTGTAATGAGTTGAATCAGGATTACCTGTTTTTAGCATCTTACCATCAGTTCGATCTACCACACCCTTTGCAATGTAACTATCTTCAGTTCCTTGTGGGAATTTTTCAAATGCATTCACCAGAGAAATTTCATCTGTAAACACAGAAATTCCATAACAACATTTAAGATTCAGTCCGTTAAATTTTTTTAGCCTTTTAGGGTTTGATTCGTACATACTTTTAAAGCAATAAATGGTTGGAGGTGACGATTTAGCAATTCTGAAAAACGTACCTTCTGCGTCTTGAGCTTCCCTTGGAGGAACCCCATGTGGATAATAACTTGGAAATATAATTTCAAGAGGTTCAATTATTACTTTCTGTGTATTATTTGCCATATACGCAATCCAAATTTTAAATTTAAAACTGCCAATACATACAAAGAGCATTTTTAAACCAATTAATCCATTGGCATCGCATCAAATATAGCAAAGCAAAAGATGAATAAATACACTGTTTAAACAAACATATAGTACTTTTATTATATTATCACTAAGTAAAAACCACATGGCGTTGTACTGATTTGAGCAACCATACAATATAGATATAAAAATATCTGAGATAAAAACACACCTACGTGCAGCCTTAACTATTTGAATTTGTTCCGATGCCGGGAAGTTGGAATAATCACCTAAACTTCCCAACCTTGCGACATTTCGAACTACCTGAAAATCCTCGGTAGTTGAATAAAGCCATCGAATTCATCTTTCATGGGTGTTGACCGTATCGACCAGAATAACAATTATCACATTAATTTATAACGATATTAGGCGTTGATCGCCCCTAATCAGTTGAGTTTTTACTACTGCCAGAAAGCAAAAAGCCCCGCGAGTTGCGAGGCTTATAGATTTTTAACGAAATAAATACCGAGTAAGCAGTTTTAATTATTTATCAAAAAATTCAGCACATAGAGGTTCTACTTTATTCGTTTTAGTATAAGAAAATTCAGTAGCTACGCTATCAGTTACAGGGCCAGAGACTTCAGCCAACTTCAAGATTTCTTGACCTTTATGCTTTTCTATTCCGTTAAATCTAAGTGAGGTATAAGGCTTATCTTCACCATCAAATGTTATTGAGATTACATCATTTGATATGGAATACGTCGATTTTTCAACCTTATTATTATATGTCACTCCATTATAATAAGTGCCGCTAATTATTCTTTTACCATCTCGAAGGCATGTGAAAGGATAGAGATATACAACGTTATTGCTCTTATATTCCACAACATTAGCTCTTCCCGTTTCCAGTGGTGTCATCGCCCAGATGCCAACAATGTCATTTTTGATGTTAGTTTTTGCAACACTATAACCACAAAACGACAGCGCTAATGCTCCTACTAAAAATATCTTTTTCATATATCAACCTATTTATGTGTAACAAGGTTGATTGTAACGAAACTATCAAAAACAAAAAACCCCGCACTGGGCGAGGCTTAAAATGTCTGAGGTGATTTTCATAAGCTGTGTGACATTGCTATCACGCTTATCACAATAAACGGGCTTTTGTAATTACGCAACCTGTTTAGCGATTTCTTTTTGCCCGATTTTATCCAGTTCTAAAATCACACCCGAAACTGCCAGTA
>JAIRVT010000017.1 GCA_031253755.1 Enterobacteriaceae bacterium | reverse complement strand
ACCATCTCCAGCATGGCAATACGTGTCGTGAAGAATGGCCAGTTCTGGGACATTTCCAGCAAAGTGTCCTGTTTTCCGCTATCGATAACATGTTGCAACGCCGCGCCCGCGCCCAGCCAAGCCGGAAGCATCAGGCGATTTTGCGTCCACGCAAAGATCCACGGAATGGCCCGCAGGCTTTCGACACCGCCAGCCGGACGGCGTTTGGCAGGGCGGGAACCCAACGGCAATTTCGCCAATTCCTGTTCCGGTGTTGCGCAGCGGAAGTAAGGCACAAATTCTGGCTGCTCGCGGACATAATCACGGTACATTTCACAGGAAATCGCGGAGAGCGTGTCCATGACCTGATTCCACTCCGCTTTGGGTTCCGGCGGAGGCAGTAAATTGGCTTCCAGAATAGCACTGGCGTACATTGCCAGACTGCTGATCGCCATCTGCGGCAAACCAAATTTAAAGCGGATCATTTCACCCTGTTCGGTGACGCGCAATCCACCTTTCAGGCTGCCCGGCGGCTGAGAAAGTAAGGCCGAATGTGCCGGCGCACCGCCACGCCCGATGGTGCCGCCCCGTCCATGAAACAGCGTCAGTTTCACGCCCGCTTTTTCACAGGTTTTGATCAGCGCATCCTGTGCCCGGTATTGTGCCCACGATGCCGCCATCACACCGGCATCTTTTGCTGAGTCAGAATAACCAATCATTACCATTTGCTTATCCTGAATCAGAGAACGATACCACTCGATATTGAGTAATTGCTGAATCACACTTTCCGCATTGTTCAGATCATCAAGGGTTTCAAACAGCGGGGCAACCGGCAGAGATAACGCGCAACCGGCCGCCTTCAGCAATAACTTGACCGCCAACACATCTGACGGCACTTTCGCCATCGAAATAACATAGGCGGCAATCGCATCCTGTGGTGTTTCGGCAATCACTTTGCAGGTTTCCAGAACTTCCCAAGTTTCCGCACTGGGCTGCCAATTGTGGGGGATCAACGGGCGTTTTGAAGTCAGTTCGCGCAGCAAAAATGCCTGTTTTTCCGTTTCTGACCAGCTCGCATAATCGCCCAGCTCCAGATATCGGGTCAGTTCTGCGATGGCATCGGTGTGGCGGATACTTTCCTGCCGAATATCGATACGCACCAATGACAGACCGAAACAACGGATACGCCGCAATGTATCCAGCAACTGACCATTGGCGATAATGCCCATGCCACAGGTTTGCAGTGACTGATAACAGGCATAGAGCGGTTGCCATAATTGCTCGTTATGCAGCAATAAATCCGCTGGCTGAATGGCTTGTTCACCTTTCAGGCGTTTTTCCAGATAGATGAGCGTGCTGTTTAACTGTGTCCGTAACTGTTTGGTAATTTCACGATAAGGTTCCAGAACGTCATCGCCGCCTGCCAGCTGACGCAATTCAGGCGTACACTCTGACATTGAGAGTTCTGATACCAAAACCTGAATATCTTTCAGGAATAAATCTGCGGCTTTCCAGCGACTGAGTAACAAAGCATGGCGGGTAATTTCAGCCGTCACGTTAGGATTGCCATCTCTGTCACCACCCATCCAAGAGGTAAAGCGGATTGGCGTTGCTTCTACCGGCAAATGATAACCAATGGACTCTTCTAACTGCTCGTTAAATTCGCGCAAAAACGCAGGAACGCCTTCCCATAAACTATTCTCAACTACCGCAAAACCCCATTTAGCTTCATCAATCGGCGTCGGCCGGTTTTTGCGGATTTCATCGGTATGCCATGATTGGGCGATGAGCTGGCGTAAACGGCGCATCATGCTATTGCGTTCATAATCGGCCAAATCATCGTGATCGAGCTGCGCCAGACAGGTGTTCACTTCAACCAGTTTATGGATCAACGTTCGGCGGGCGATTTCTGTCGGATGTGCCGTCAGCACCAGTTCAATGGAAAGCTCATTTACCGCCTGAATCAAATCAGCGTTATTGAAATTTTTGTTTTTCAGCCGTTCAAACAAAGCCGCCAATGCCACAGGATTGCTGGCGGCTTCACCATGCGGTGAAATGCTGTGATATTGTTCGGCGGCGTTAGCCAAATTAAGGAACTGGTTAAATGCTCTGGCAACCGGCAGTAATTCGTCATTGGATAAATTCTGGAGAGTCAACAAAAGCTGCTGGCGATCAGCATCATTACCGGAGCGGGAGGATTTAGATAATTTTCTTATCGTTTCCACTTTATCCAGAATATCTTTTCCCTGAGCTTCTTCAATCGTGTTTCCCAGTATCTTACCCAGCATACTGACATTACTGCGCATGGCAGAATATTGTTGGTTCATGTGTTTGCTGACCTTGTTGATATGTGATGTGTGCTTTTTGTATTTCTAGCACATATTTATAAACACGATTTATGTCAGAAAACAAATTATTTGGCAGGGCTGATCGGGGTAAAAGCAAAATACCCCGACCAAGAACAACAATCACAAGATAAAACCGAGGATTTATAACAACTGCGACAGACGGTTTAAATCCGACTGAATCGCACCGGCAGTCACATCACGACCGGCGCCGGGGCCACGGATAACCAGAGGATTGTCACGATACCAGCGGCTTTCTATGGCAAAAACATTATCTCCCGATAACAACGAAGCCAAAGGGTGTTCCGCACGCACCGCTTCGACACCCACTTTGGCCTTACCTTTGGCATCAAAGCGCGCGACATAACGCAGCACCAAGCCCATTTCCCGCGCCGCTGCCAGCCGTTTCAACATCTGCTTATTGATGGCTGTACTGTTTTCAAAAAACGCCTCAATGGAGCCACGGCTTGCTTCCGCTGGCACCAATGATTCAACCCGAACCTGATCCGGCTCTATCTCGTAACCGGCTTCACGCGCCAGAATCACCAGCTTACGCATGACATCCTGACCGGAAAGATCGATGCGAGGATCCGGCTCCGTCAAACCTTGCTGCCATGCCTGCTCCACCAGTTCACTGAAAGGCACCGAGCCATCAAATTGCAAAAACAGCCATGACAGCGTGCCGGAGAAAATACCGCTGATCGACAGGATAGTATCTCCGCTTTCCCGCAAGTCCCTGACCGAGTAATTAATAGGCAACCCGGCACCGACCGTCGCGTTGTACAGCCAATGACGGCCTGTTTTGGCAAACGCATCACGGATATTACGGTAAGTATTGCTGTCAGATGAACCGGCAACTTTATTGGCACTAATCACATGAAAGCCATAGCTGGCAAAATCGACGTAATTACCCGCCAATTCCTCGCTGGCGGTCACATCCAGCACCACCAAATCATCATACGGATGCGCCCTCATCCACAAAAACAGTTCGTCGTCTTCGTGTGTCGTGGCTTCATCATCAAAAAAAGCCAGAGCCCGGCTTGCATCAATACCCTGATAATTCAGCAAACTACGGCGGCTATCAACAATGCCCGCCAAAATGAATTCAAAATCGCTGCGCGCTGAAATATTTTTCTGTTCGCGGGCAAACAGCTCCAGCCAACGTGAGCCGATATTTCCTTTACCAAACAGCACCAGCCCAATACATTTTTCTGCCCGGAACAGGCTCTGATGCAACCCTTGAATCAGGTGTGATGTCTGATTCAGGCGCAATACCGCCACCAGACTGATGCCATCTTCGGCATGCCAGATAAATTCAACCGGCTGATCTTTCAATTGCTGATAAAAGCGGTGGCTGTGCAGCGGGTTTTTGCAGACTCCTGCGCCCACCAAAGCGACTAATGCAAGACCTTCACGCAGAGAAAGTTTCCCCGGCAAGGTGGCATCCTGCAATACAGCAAGCGCGCTGTTGACCACTTCAGAGGTATAACAAAGCTGGATCAGATTGCTGTCAGCGTGCAGACCGATCGCCAAAGGCCGGATTTGAGCGCGTTTCAAAGACGCATCAATATCTTTATAAATTTGTTTGGCGTTATGGGAAGAAGGCAAGCGCAGCTCAATCAGGCAAACATCATCGTGACTGGTGACAATTTTCGCTCCCGCGCCTGTTGCCAACACCCGTTCAATTCGGGTCGATCCCTGTTCAGGCTGATAACTGCAACGTAATTGTAAGTCGATATCGCTGATGGAAACCGGCTGCAATGTGCGGGCATGAAGCACGGGAGCCGCCAGACGCGCCAGTTCACTGGCTTCATCCAGACGCAATAATGGCAACAGACAGGCGTCCTTCACTTTACGTGGATCTGCACTGTAAACCCCTGCCACATCGCTCCAGATGGTCACTTTTTTAGCATCAGCCAAAGCACCCACCTGTGTCGCGGAATAGTCACTGCCATTACGCCCTAACAGGACCGTTTCTCCCTGCTGATTACTGGAAATAAAACCTGTCACCACCAGCCGTTTATTGGGATTCTGAATCAATAGCTGTTTCAGCAAGGGCTGGGAAAGCGTGACATCAACCTGCGGCTGCGCGGCACGTTCTGCCCGCAGAAATTGCCGCGCATCCAGCCACGTGCTCGGAATGCCCTGTGATTCAAGTACGGCAGCCATCAGGCGGGCAGACCAGATTTCACCATGTCCGACAACTTCCGCATAAGTGATGTCATTGAGAGGCTTATCCAGCAATGCACTTAATCTTTCCAAATCCGCGATAAAATGGGTGAGCAGCGGTTCAGCAACGGTTTCTGGTAACAATCCTCGGATCAACTCCTGTTGATAGCGTCGTAAAGATTGCTGAACCTGATGCGCTGAAATACGGTCACTCTGGCTCAGTTTCAACCATTCAATTAACTGGTTCGTGGTGCTGCCTGCGGCTGACACCACCATCAAATCCCCCGGCTGGCTATAATTCGCCATAATATCCGCAACCCGCTTATAACACTTCACATCGGCAAGGCTGCTGCCGCCAAATTTATGTAATTGACGGCCAGATTCCGTCCCCGCTATTGCCAGTTCGACCATAATGAATGATTACCTCGTTGCCGCTGCCTGAAATGCGTTTTCCAGATCAGCAATTAAATCCTGACTATCTTCTATTCCCACAGAGATTCGAAGAAGCGCATCCGTGATCCCTGCCTGTGCTCTTGCTGCTGCTGACATACCAGCATGTGTCATCGTTGCGGTATGAGAAATCAACGATTCCACGCCTCCCAGCGACTCAGCCAGCGTAAATAATTTTAACGCAGATAAAAAGCGGCGCATTGCCTGTTCATCACCATTCAGTTCAAAACTCAGCATCGCGCCAAAACCCGTTTGCTGTTGCAGTGCAATACCGTGACCCGGATGATCTTTCAACCCCGGATAATACAGTTTTTTGACTGCTGGCTGCCGCTGTAAATAGGCTGCAATAACGCCTGCGTTGCTTTGCTGTAACAACACCCGTGCGGATAACGTCCGAATACCCCGCAGCAATAAATAGCTGTCAAAAGCACCGCCGGTTACGCCGATATTATTCGCCCACCATGCCAAATCCTCGGCGAGAGCGGGATCTTTGGCAATAATCGCACCGGCAATTAAATCAGAATGCCCGTTCAGGTATTTTGTGCAGGAATGGACGACTAAATCCGCGCCTAAATCCAGTGGCTTTTGCAACACAGGGCTGAGGAACGTGTTATCCACCACCGTCAGCGCACCGGCTTCTTGGGCTAACCCGCAAATATACCGGATATCCACAATCCGCAGCAGTGGATTACTGGGCGTTTCAATCAATACCAGTTTCGGCTTTTGGGCGAGTGCCTGTTTCAAAGCAGAATCATCGGCCTGATCAACAAAAATTACCTTGTAAGCTCCACGGCGACTCAGGCTATCGAACAGCCGGTAACTTCCGCCATAACAATCATGAGGTGCGACCAAGAGATCTCCCGGTTGCAGAAAAACGGTACACAGCAGATGAATGGCGGACATGCCACTGCCGGTCATTACCGCGCCTGCACCTCCTTCCAAATCAGCCAGAACCTGCTGGACAACATCCCGCCCCGGATTGCCGCGCCGTGAATAATCATGCGCTCTCGGCTCGCGGAATCCGGTGAAATTGTAAGTACTGGAAAGATAGATAGGCGGGACAACACAACCATATTGTTCATCAATATTGGCACCACTTTGCACTGCAATTGTTGCTGGTTTACACCCCATAATCTCAACCCGTTGTCTTAATTTCGACGTCAGAGAAGAATAACGCCCAAAAATATGGACGTCAATACATCTAGACATCCAAAATTTTTTGCGGTTTAATAGCGCACATTCAATACCACAAACCGGACATTACTTCTATTTTTGCCAGATTAGGATATAGGCGAGCGAAGCCACAAAGAGGCAACGAGAAAGACGACGGGTATAGGGAAATATGCTAAAATGCCGGATTATCATAGCTCAGGAGTACACGTTGTTATTCCTGAGTCCAGTTTTTGACTTAAACAAATTTAAGGTATCTCATGGCTGAGTGGAATGGTGAGTATGTCAGCCCTTATGCTGAACATGGAAAAAAAAGTGAGCAGGTCAAAAAAATTACGGTTTCAATCCCCTTAAAGGTATTGAAAATCCTGACTGATGAACGCACCCGCCGTCAGGTCAATAACCTGCGCCATGCAACAAACAGTGAATTGCTGTGTGAAGCATTTCTCCATGCCTTCACCGGACAGCCCCTGCCTAACGATGATGATTTACGCAAAGAGCGTCATGATGAAATCCCTGAGGCGGCAAAAGTCATGATGCGTGAGCTGGGAATAGACCCTGAAACCTGGGAATACTGATATACCCGTCATCTTTCAAATCGTCTCTTTAGAAACAAAAACGCCCGATGTGATACACACCGGGCGTTTTTGTTGGAAGTAAGAAGAATTACTTCTTAGCACCTGGAACGCTGAAACGTTTGTTAAAGCGATCAACACGACCACCAGTCGCAACATCACGTTGTTTACCGGTGTAGAATGGGTGACATGCACCACATACGTCCAGGTTCAGGTTGTGACCTACGGTAGATCTGATTTTGATAACGTTACCGCAAGAGCAAGATGCAGTAACTTCTTCGTACTTAGGATGAATACCTTGTTTCATGGGAAAACCTCTGTTAAGGCCGTGTCGCTATCCGGCCTTACTGCCGCCAGACACCACACGTCGTGTTGATTAGTGAATTCAGATAGTTTGGTAATTTTTATACCAAAGGCGGCGGATCATACAGAATATC
>JAIRVT010000100.1 GCA_031253755.1 Enterobacteriaceae bacterium | reverse complement strand
CATGAAAAACCTGCTATTTCCCTTTATTACTGTTTTGATCTGGTCAGCGAATGCCGTGGTCAGCAGAGCGGCTGCTAGCCTAATTGAACCGGCGGCTATCGCATTTTATCGCTGGTTTGTGGCGTTTTTGGTTTTAACACCTTTTGTTTTATGGCCCGCGCTGAAGCAGTGGAAAAATATTCTTCCTTATTGGTGGAAATTATTGGTCCTCGGCACGCTCGGTATGGTGATTAACCAAAGTTTGATTTATTACGCCGCCCATACGGTCAGTGCAACCATGCTTGGCGTCTTTACTGCGATGATCCCGTTGTTGACGGTCATACTCAGTGTTTTTGTCCTGCGGGTTACGCCAACGGTTGGCATTACGCTCGGTATCGCCTTATCCCTGTTCGGGCTGAGCTGGCTGGTGAGCAAAGGGCAACCCGCTTCGCTGTTACAAAATGGGCTGGGGATCGGCGATATGATGATGTTTATTGCTTCAGCCGCCTATGCGCTGTATAGCGTTTTGACTAAGCGCTGGGCCATTCCACTCCCTAACTGGCAGGCGCTCTATATGCAAATCGGATTTGGCGTGTTGTTACTTTTTCCCAACTTTATGATGACCGAGAATGTTCATTTAACCAGCAATAGCATTCCCCTTGTGCTGTTTGCCGGTATTTTGGCTTCGGTTATTGCACCTTATATGTGGATACAGGGTGTGACGCGTCTTGGCGCGAATATGGCCTCGGTCTTTGTCAACCTGACACCGGTATTTACGGCAATCATTGCCATTGTGGTGCTGCATGAGGAAATGCATCGTTATCATCTGGTGGGTGGCAGTATTGTGCTGCTGGGAATCATTATCGCCCAACAATTACGTACTCCTCTTATGCGCCAGAAAAAGCCAGCTCAGCTGTAGCGCATTAAAATAAATCATTAGAAAATTTAAACAGTTACCTGCCAATATACCCTATGGATTTCGAGTTGCATCGCTTGCTGCAAGCGAGCGATGCCAACAAAGCGTTTTCTTTTAAAGAATAATATCCATATTCTAAATTAACCTTAATAAACTATTAGTATTAACACTTTATTTACCTAATCTTGTTACTTAACAAAATATATTAGTATGAATATTTCCCACCCTTACATTAAATACCCATCCATTTGTTTTTAAACATATTTTATCATTTTCAAAATATTAACATTTTTAATTTCAGTGATTAAAATCACATTCAGGTATTTTTGATGGTTAATAAATTGTTTCAGTTCTATAAGATAATCGCTCGATATAATTTACCCTGACCTCTTTATTTTTGTTACATGAGGAATAAAAATGAAAATAATCAAGATATTATTAACTACAGGCAACTTACTTTTCTGTGCCCCTCTTTTTGCTGCCAACGCGCCTGACAAAACTGAATGTATCGCACCAGCCAAGCCCGGTGGTGGCTTCGATTTGACCTGCAAACTGGTGCAAATCTCCTTATTGACGACCAAAGCCATTGATTCGCCGATGCGGGTCACATTTATGCCCGGCGGTGTGGGTGCCGTGGCTTACAACGCGATTGTTGCTCAGCGCCCGGCAGAACCCGGCACGATTGTCGCTTTTTCCGGCGGATCGTTACTCAATCTTGCCCAAGGGAAATTCGGCCGCTATAACGTGAACGATGTCCGCTGGCTGGCCAGTGTGGGAACGGATTACGGCATGATTGCTGTTCGCAGTGATTCGCCTTACAAAACATTAAAAGACCTGATTGATGTCTTCCAGAAAGAGCCGACTAAAATCGTATTTGGTGCCGGAGCCTCTATTGGCGGTCAGGATTGGATGAAAACTGCCCTCCTCGCGAAAAAAGCCGGCATCGATCCACACAAAATGCGTTACGTTGCCTTTGAAGGCGGCGGCGAAGCGCTCACCGCGTTGTTGGGTAATCATATTCAGGTATTTTCTGGCGATATCAGTGAATCCTTACCTTATCTGACGAGCAATAAGCTGCGGGTTCTGGCTGTCTATGCCGACAAAAGACTTAATGGTGCTTTAGCACCGATACCGACCGCCAAAGAACAGGGCTACGACATTGTGTGGCCAGTGATTCGTGGTTTTTATGTCGGCCCTAAAGTTTCCGATGAGCAATACCAGTGGTGGGTAGATACCTTTAAAAAACTGCAACAATCCGATGAATTTAAAAAGCAACGTGAGCTGCGTGGCCTGTTTGAGTTCAATATGACCGGAAAAGAGCTGGATGATTATGTCAAAAAACAGGTGATTGAATATCATGAGATGGCTAAATCGTTCGGTTTAGCAAAATAACGGAGATGGCATCATGAGCGATCGTATTTTTGCTGCTATCTGGTTAGTTCTGTGTGGAATAGGCCTGATCATTGGCTGGGGGATCCACAGTGAATATAGCTATGAGCCTCTTGGCCCGCGCCCTTTTCCCATTGCCATTATTCTGTTAATGACATTTTGCGCCCTGTTATTGTTATTCAGAAAACCGGAACACATTCACTGGCCTGAACCCAAGGTGCTACGCCGTTTATTGTTGTTGGTTATTTCACTGATCTTTTATGCAGGCACATTTGAGTGGTTAGGCTTTCCTTTAGCGACAACGCTGCTGGTTATCAGTATTGCGCTGCTGTTTAATGCCACGCTGCCCGCCGCCATTATTTCCGGTGTCATTCTGGGAATATCGCTCTTTTTTGCATTTGATCGCTTATTAGATGTCACGCTGCCTATTGGCAGCCTGTTCAAGTAAGGAGGCTGAAATGGATACTTGGATATATCTCACACACGGTTTTGAGGTGGCACTCATTCCGAAAAATTTGCTGATCGCCTTAATCGGCTGTTTCATCGGTACGGTCGTTGGCCTGCTTCCCGGATTGGGGCCAATAAACGGTGTTGCGATTTTATTGCCACTGGCTTTCGCCTTAAAACTGCCCGCAGAATCTGCCTTGATTTTATTGGCAACGGTTTACATCGGTTGCGAGTATGGCGGGCGAATATCGTCAATTCTGCTGAATGTGCCGGGAGATGCCTCTGCTATTATGACCGCGCTTGATGGTCATCCAATGGCAAAACAGGGAAAAGCGGGCGTTGCATTGTCTATCTCTGCTGTCAGTTCATTTTGCGGTTCGCTGTTAGCGATTGTCGGCATCATTCTTTTTGCGCCGCTTTTGGCGAAGTGGTCTTTGGCATTCGGGCCCGCTGAGTACTTTGCTTTGATGGTATTTGCGATTGCCTGTTTAGGCAGCATGATGAGCCAGAATCCGGTTAAATCTTTGCTATCCGCGCTGATCGGTTTAAGTTTGGCGACAGTTGGTGTCGATTCCAACACCGGTGTTTATCGCTTCACGTTTGACAGTGTTCATCTCTCTGATGGCATTCAGTTTATTGTGGTGGTGATTGGCCTGTTTTCAGTCAGTGAAATTCTGTTGATGCTGGAGAGTACCTCCACCGGACAAAAAGTCATCAAACAAACCGGGCGGTTGCTGTTTAATCGCAAAGAAGCGAAAATCTGTAGCGGCCCAATATTGCGCTCTTCTTTCATCGGCTTTTTTGTGGGAATTCTACCCGGTGCGGGAGCAACGATTGCCAGCGCAATCACTTATCTGACCGAAAAACGGCTGAGCGGTAACAGTGATTCGTTCGGTAAAGGCGATATTCGTGGCGTCGCTGCGCCTGAAGCGGCGAATAACGCCTCCGCGTGCGGTTCATTTATTCCGATGCTGACGCTGGGCGTGCCCGGTTCAGGTACGACTGCGGTTATGCTGGGTGCGTTAACGCTCTATAACATCACGCCGGGTCCTGCCATGTTTACCGAGCAGCCGGATATTGTCTGGGGATTGATTGCTGCGTTGTTGATCGCCAATATTATGCTGCTGATCATGAATATCCCGATGGTTGGGCTGTTCACCCGTATGCTGAGTATTCCGTTATGGTTTTTGGTGCCGGCGATTGCCGCTATTTCGGCGGTCGGCGTCTATGCCATACACAGCACGACATTTGACCTGATGTTAATGGTGGGTCTGGGGGGGTTCGGCTATATTCTCAGGAAAATGAATTTTCCCATGTCGCCGCTGATTTTAGGGTTTGTATTAGGTGAAATGCTGGAACAGAACTTAAGGCGAGCGCTTTCCATCAGCAATGGCGATTTCGACATTTTGTGGAGCAGTACCATTGCTCAATCTTTGTTGGTATTGGCCGCGTTGGTGATTGTTGTTCCGCCTATCCTGCGGGGCATTCATAGAAAACGTAAGGCATAGAAAACGCCAAAAAGCATAAAAAATAACAGCCAATCCCTATTATTAATTTGAAGAATTGGCTGTTAATTTAATCAATAAAACTTATTTTTCAGTAGATCAAGCTGAATATTTGCGCATCACTAGGGAAGCATTTGTACCGCCGAACCCGAAGCTATTGGACATCACTGTCCGTAGCTCGCGTTCGGTAGGTTCAGTGATAATATCCATACCCAGCGCTTTTTCGTCCAGATTTTCGATATTAATACTTGGCGCAATGATGCCATGTTCCAGCATCAGCAAGCTGTAAATTGCCTCCTGAGCACCCGCCGCCCCCAGAGAGTGCCCCGTCATGGCTTTCGTCGCTGAAATAGCCGGCGTTTTATCGCCAAAGACTTCTCTGATCGCTTCCAGTTCTTTCAGGTCGCCCACTGGTGTTGATGTGCCGTGAGTATTGATGTAATCCACGCCACCCTCAATCCCCTTTCCTTCCATACCGGCCATCGCCATTTGCATACAACGCGCAGCGCCTTCGCCTGAAGGAGCAACCATGTCGTAACCATCAGAGGTCGCGCCGTAACCAACAATTTCAGCGTAAATATGCGCACCGCGAGCCAGAGCATGCTCTAATTCTTCAACCACAACAACACCGCCACCTCCGGCGATAACGAAGCCGTCGCGATCCTGATCATAAGTACGGGAAGCACATTCTGGTGTTTCATTATATTTCGTCGAAAGTGCGCCCATCGCATCAAATTCACAGGCGATTTCCCAGCTTAATTCTTCACCCCCACCGGCAAAAATGACATCCTGCTTGCCAAGCTGGATTAATTCAACAGCGTGGCCAATACAGTGTGCTGAAGTTGAACAGGCTGAACTGATGGAGTAATTCACGCCTTTAATTTTAAATGGGGTTGCCAGACAAGCTGAAATGCCGGAAGCCATTGTCCGTGTCACCATATAAGGCCCGACGCCCCGTAAGCCACGGGAACGCATACCATCCGCACAGGCTACTTGGTTGCGAGGAGAACCACCGCCGGAACCGGTAACCAGCCCGGTACGCACATTGGATACCTGATCCTCAGAAAGGCCAGAATCTTTGACTGCCTCATCCATCGCCAGATAAGCATAAACAGCAGCATCGCCCATAAAACGCTGTGTTTTGCGGTCAATCAAACCCGTCGTATCCAGTTTGACGTTTCCCCACACATGGCTGCGAAGACCCATTTCTTTGAATTCTTCGGAAAACGTTATCCCTGAACGGCCTAATTTCAGGGATTCCAGCACCTCTTTCTGGTTATTACCAATACTGGAAACAATACCCAGACCAGTGATTACTGCGCGTTTCATTCATTACCTCATCTATACCCGTGGGATTTTTTACCCTCGCACTTTAGCGTACACTTGTACGCTGAACAAGTCCGATCAGGTTAAATCATAGAATAATTGATCGGGAACAAGCGATTAAGATTGCGCATTGGTGGAGTAATTGCACCAAGACCGTTAAAATCTCCGATTATTTTCCTCGACAATACAGGTCTTATTTTGAACAACCGTATTTTGGAAAACGCTATTGTAAAAAATCAGGCTATCAGTAGCGCTACCCTAAGCTGGAATGAACAGGGCACGCCGATTTCCGCGCAGTTTGATGATGTCTATTTTTCAAATCAGGACGGGCTGGAAGAAACTGCCTATGTTTTTTTGCAAGGCAATCATTTTCCTCAACGTTTTGCTACACATTCCCGCGCTGATTGCGTGATTGCCGAAACCGGATTCGGTACTGGGTTAAATTTTCTGGCACTTTGGCGCGCTTTTTCGGATTTCAGGCAACAATGTCCTGATGCTGCACTCAAGCGCTTGCATTACATTAGTTTTGAAAAATACCCATTAACAACGCCCGACCTCAAAAGTGCGCATCAGCGCTGGCCTGAGCTTCAGGGTTTTTCTGAACAATTATGTCAGCAATGGCCCTTACCACTCGCGGGTTGCCATCGGTTAATTCTGGATAATGGCGCGATCACGCTGGATCTTTGGTTTGGCGATGTCAATGAGCTGTTACCGAAGGTGAATTCCGGCCTGACCGATAAGGTTGATGCGTGGTTTTTGGATGGTTTTGCCCCATCCAAAAATCCACAGATGTGGAGCGAACAGCTGTTCGCTGCAATGGCGAAATTTTCCCGCCCGGAAGGAACGTTTGCAACATTTACCTCAGCCGGTTTGGTGCGCCGTGGGTTACAGGAAGCCGGTTTTACTGTCAGCAAAATTAAAGGATTCGGGCGTAAACGGGAAATGCTGACCGGCGTTTTACCCTCCTCAATTCATACGGCCAAATCAGATACGCCGTGGTTTACCCGCCAGAGCGCAACGCACACCGATGATATTGCCATTATTGGCGGAGGAATTGCCAGCGCATTAACCGCACTGGCCTTACTGCGACGCGGCGCAACAGTCACGCTGTATTGTCAGGATGCACAGCCGGCACACAATGCGTCGGGTAACCGGCAAGGAGCGCTTTATCCTTTGTTGACGGGGCGAAATGATCCATTAGAGCGTTTTTTCACCTCGGCATTCACCTATGCCCGCCGTCAGTATGATCAATTACTAAAAGAGAATATGCAGTTCGACCATCAATGGTGTGGCGTCAGTCAGTTAGCCTATGATGAAAAAAGCAGCCGAAAAATTGCCAATATGCTGCATACGGCATGGCCGGAAGCGCTTGCGGTTGGGATGAATCGCCAGCAGCTCAGCCAAATCAGCGGATTGGATGTCAATTATCATGGAGTCCATTATCCGCAAGGAGGCTGGTTATATCCTGCACAGTTAACGCAAGAAGCGATAAAAACGGCACGACAACGTGGAATGGCTGCCTATTTCGACCAAAAAATCACCCATCTGGGTCGGCATGAGAACGGCTGGCAACTGCACATTGAGCATCAAGGACAAATGCACCTTAAAACCCACAAAGTGGTTATTGTTGCTAACGGGCACTGTCTGCCTCAATTTGAACAGACCGAAAAACTGCCGGTGACAGCCGTTCGCGGGCAAGTCAGCCATATCCCAACAACGGATCGGCTTAGCCAGTTACAGAGTGTGCTGTGCTACGATGGCTATCTGACACCGGCGAACCCCCGCACCCAATATCACTGTCTTGGTGCAAGTTACCGGCGCGCTCAACAGGATACTCAATATTCCTCTGCCGAACAGCAGGAAAATCGTGACCGCTTACTGGCATGTTTTCCCGATGTTGATTGGGTACAACAGGTTGATATTTCAGCAGGAAAATCCCGTCAGGGAATACGATGTGCGGTTCGGGATCATATGCCAATGGTCGGTAATGCGCCTCATCTTAGTGAGATTTTGGGCACATATGCTGATTTACCTCAGCAGATACGTTCAGGGAAAAAAATAAGTGCATCACCTTGCTTTCCTGATTTATTTATCATCGGCGCATTAGGTTCACGCGGTTTATGTTCAGCGCCTTTAAGTGCTGAAATACTTGCAGGGCAAATATTTGGGGAAGCCTTGCCGCTGGATGACGAAACGTTAGCCGCTTTGCATCCGAATCGTTTTTGGGTCAGAAAGTTGTTGCGTGGCAGGGAAGTTAAAATAGAAAAATTTTAGTTCTTTTTTATTTAGCTGACATCAGGCATATGAATATCCCTGATGTCATCCTGTGAATATTCAATCAGAAGACGTATTTTTGGCTGTTTGAGAAAGCACGGCTGTCGCCAGTTCAGTATCTGCAAATAGAGTATCGATACATTTGCTAATCACCGTCTTAGCTCCTTTCTTTTTTACTAACTGCAAAAGTTTTTTCTTTTCGGCGTCGGAAAGTGCGATGACATTAATTAACGCTTCAACCTGTTCAAGCGTACTACTGTGAATTTTTATCGTGGAAAACGTACTTTCACTCTGTTTTGCATCCATCATGGCATACTCAACACCGGCAGCCGTCAGCGACATTGAGTCAACGTTAAAGACATGGTTGCCATTAGGATCAAAATACATCGCATAATGGTTAATTAACCCGATTTTTATTAAATAATTGATATCATCAGCTAATTGATCCCAACCAAAAGCATCGCCAAGAAACTGAAATTTTTCTTTACTGACAGGCTGCATTGGATGGCTTTGATTATTCATTGCCCGAACAATCATATGTTGTCTTTCTTTCAGCATCGTCATTGAGGCTTCCTCATTTTATCTTCGAGAACGGTTGAATTATAGTCAACTATCTCACATTCAGATATACAGAAAAATCCCCTGATTAAAAATTCTCCAAAAATTCACACTAATATATTGAATAAATTGGAAAAATGATTTATTTTCGACGGCAAATTCTATCATTAAGAAAATATTATTATTTTTTATTAATTAATATGAAAATAGCTATATTACGCAGAAATGGGTTGGGTGATCTTATTTGCACTCAGCCGCTGATAAAATGTTTACAGAATACCTATCCTGATGCTGAAATTAGTTTATTTATAGAATCAGGTAACGCCGCTCTTGCTAAATATTTATGCCCTGATATCAACATCAATATTCTGCCTAAAGGAAATAAATATCTCTCTGTTGCCAGAACTGCATTAAAATTTCGCAAAGAAAATTTTGACATTGCTATTTCTGCTAAACCCACAGCAATGAAACTCAATAATCTATTTTTATGGTTATTGGGCGCGAAAAAACGTTATGCCGTTGTTGCTGGAAAAAATTGGCATTCTCAATTGATTAACTGTCCAATGAGTCAAGAAAAGGTAAAAGGTTATCATCAGGCGTTAAAAGTATTACGCGTTTTTTCTCCTGATATGCAGTTTTTATCACCTGATTTATTGCCTTCAATAACACTGAATGAAGAATCAAAATTAATCTATTCTGGCTCGCCATTAATTCTATTTTCTGTTTCCAATAATAGAAAAAGCAGCCTAATCAGCAATGAATATCTGGCGCTTATCGCTGCGGGTATTTCAGAAAAATATGCCGATGCAAAATTCATTATTTCAACACTGCCTAATGATATTGATTTAGCGAAAGATTTAAATTTACGGATTGGTGATAATAGCCAAATTGTTATCAGTGATTCATTGGATTCTTTTTTGGCATTATTAAATGAAATGACATTAATAGTCGTAGGTGATGGTGGTATTTGCCATTTATCGGCAGCATTAAAGAAGAAACTGGTGGCTCTTTATGGCGTGATAAAACCTGAAAACTGGTCACCACTGGCATCAGAAGATCAATGTATTACTTTTTTCGATCCAGAAAATGTCAATAATATTGATTTAACCAAAGTGAAGAATGCTATTTTTTCTTTACTTGGAAAATAATTATTATCTCTATTTAAAAACACACGATATAACTATTTCAATATGGGATAGTTATTAATTCAATAATCCTATCATCGCATTATTTCTGAGCTTTTTTGAACAATCAAAATATTGACTATATAAATATACAGTGTAATTATTTAGTGACGCTTTAAAAAGCGTACTACCATGATACTCCCCATCATGAACCTGCTTTATAACAAAATAAAAATATTGAGAAACCTACATGACAAAGATAAGAAGCCTGAGTGAAAAGATCCAAGTCTTTAGCCAATTACATGAAGAAGGCAACCTGATATTAGCTAATTCATGGGATGTAATGAGTAGCCGTTTAGCAGAACAATGTGGTGTCAAAGCCATCGCGACAACCAGCGCGGGTATATCCTGGAGTCTGGGTTACCCGGATAATCAATTGGCGGATCGAAAAATTATCATGAAAGTACTTGGATTAATCACTGCCAATACCCAACTTCCTGTCACGGCGGATGTTGAAGATGGTTTATTGACTGTTGGCGAAAGTATGGAAGATCTTGTACAGGATTTATATTCTGTCGGGTGTGTCGGAATCAATATTGAAGATGCTCAACAGGGTAAATCATTATCGATAGACGATGGCGCCAAACGTATTGCTTCTGTGCGGGCCGCTGCAAATAAAATACATTACAGTTTATTTATTAATGCACGTATAGATTCATGGCTTCGTGGTGAAGATAAAAACCCGGAACATTTAATTTCCCGCGCCAATGCTTATCTTGCTGCGGGTGCAGATGGTATTTTCATTCCCGGTTTAGACGATCTCTCAATATGCCGTCTTATTAGTGGCCGGATTAATGGCCCGCTGAATATCATGGCAGGTGCCGGAACACCCAGTACAAAAGAATTTTTTGCCGCAGGTGCGAAAAGAGTGTCGGGAGGATCTTTCTTTGCCGAACAAGCCTATGGCGTCACATTAGCAGGCATGGAACATTTTGTGCAAAATGGTCAGCTGCAACCGGATGACAAATCAACATTAGATTATATGGCATTAAACACGTTATTAAGTGCCCAATAATAGTCAGGGCAAATATTGATATTTTGAAAGATAGCCTATTTTCAAATAGGTTATTTTTCTGAATGAATATCTTACAAATTCTTTAATAAGAAGAAATATTGACGTTATTAGCGGCTTGAATTTTGATGGCTGGAGATTTAAATGAAGTGGTGGGCGATACCAGATTCGAACTGATGACCCCCTCCTTGTAAGGGAGATGCTCTACCAACTGAGCTAATCGCCCCGTCGTGATGGAGTCGCATTATAGGGATAGTTCGAGGTGAGTCAACGGTTTTTATTATTAAAATTTTTGTTCGTCGCAAAATTAAACAGAACGAAACAATTATAATCACATAAAGTTATCATTTAGCCAATTTAGGCAAATTTTTTCAATGAATGCAGCCAGTAAAACAAACGGACAACTTGAAAGACAACGTGCATATGCCATTGAGGAATTGAAGCGCAATGCTAAAATAGCCCCCTTATTTCAATTGTGACTTCAATCACCCAAAACGTCTGCTGCAATGTGCAACGTAATTAAGGCAACTCCTGATGAGTAAAATAAAAACCCGTTTTGCGCCAAGTCCTACTGGTTATCTTCACGTAGGTGGTGCTCGTACCGCTCTTTATTCTTGGCTATACAGCCGCCACAACAAAGGTGAGTTTGTTCTGCGCATTGAAGACACGGATCTTGAGCGTTCAACTCAGGAAGCCATTGATGCGATTATGGACGGAATGAACTGGTTAAATCTGAATTGGGATGAAGGCCCTTATTATCAGACCAAACGTTTCGACCGTTATAATCAGGTTATTGATGAAATGCTGGAGCAAGGCACGGCTTATCGCTGCTACTGTTCTAAAGAACATCTGGAACAACTGCGTGAAACTCAGATGGCAAATGGTGAAAAACCACGTTATGACGGCCGTTGCCGTGATAGTGAGTGCCAGCACGATCACAATGAACCGCATGTTGTGCGTTTCCGCAATCCGCAGGAAGGTTCGGTGATTTTTAACGACAGCATCCGTGGACCCATTGAGTTCAGCAATCAGGAACTGGACGATTTGATCATTCGCCGTACTGACGGTTCGCCAACGTACAATTTTTGTGTAGTGATTGACGACTGGGATATGGAAATCACTCACGTTATTCGTGGCGAAGACCATATCAATAACACGCCGCGTCAGATCAATATCCTGAAAGCGCTCGGCGCACCCGTACCAGAGTATGCGCATGTTTCGATGATCCTCGGTGATGACGGTAAAAAATTGTCCAAACGTCATGGCGCGGTGAGTGTGATGCAGTATCGTGATGACGGTTATCTGCCGGAAGCACTGCTGAACTATCTGGTGCGTTTGGGCTGGTCACATGGCGATCAGGAAATTTTCAGCATTGAAGAAATGACTGAACTGTTCAGCCTTGATGCGATCAGCAAATCCGCCAGTGCTTTCAATACTGAAAAACTGCAATGGCTGAACCATCATTACATCAATACATTGCCAGCGGAAAAGGTTGCTGTTCATTTAGCTTGGCATATTGAGCAGCAAGAAATTGATACCCACACCGGCCCACAATTGGTTGACCTGATCAAACTGTTGGGTGAGCGCTGCAAGACATTAAAAGAAATGGCCAGCTCTTGCCGTTACTTCTATGAAGAATTCGCAGAGTTCGACGCTGATGCAGCGAAAAAACATTTGCGCCCGGTTGCCCGTCAGCCACTGGAAGCTGCACGTGCAAAACTGGCTGCTATTACAGAATGGACACCCGAAAATATTCACCATGCCATTCAGGCAACGGCGGATGAGCTGGAAGTCGGTATGGGGAAAGTCGGTATGCCGCTGCGTGTGGC
This sequence comes from Enterobacteriaceae bacterium, assembly GCA_031253755.1. GTDB lineage: Bacteria > Pseudomonadota > Gammaproteobacteria > Enterobacterales > Enterobacteriaceae > Xenorhabdus. The sequence goes on along the minus strand of JAIRVT010000100.1, from coordinate 14,220 downwards.
TGTGACCGGCGCAGGTCAATCGCCAAGTGTTGATGTGACTATCCACGCCATCAATCAGGCGCGTTCGCTCGCGCGTATTGATAAGGCGCTGGCTTATATTGCTCAGCGTGAAGCGCAATAAGTCGTATTAATTCTCAATAAAGGCATGCAATTTCTTGTTGTGCCTTTATTTTTTATACGATTGTGCTTGGTGTTGATGGCTTTTTCAGCGCTTACACCGAGAATATTAATGAATCCGTTGACAGAATTCTCCGGGTCTCATATGATGCGCTCCGTTCCACAGGATTTTGATTTGGGGCTATAGCTCAGCTGGGAGAGCGCTTGCATGGCATGCAAGAGGTCAGCGGTTCGATCCCGCTTAGCTCCACCAAAATTCTTAAGACCCTGAAAGCGCAAGTTTTCAGGGTCTTTTTCTATTCAGGCGTAGAAAATCAGCTAAAATAAATTATCATTCCCCTTAAAAACAATCCAACTATGCTCACCAATATCCTTACCGATGATTTAATAAACACCAAAGGTTTATTTATTAATTTATTGAATTTCAATATTGAATATGAGTCTGATTGGTTTATAGCAATGTCTTCTGAAGCTCACGGGCAAGTTTCCGCATTTTTAAGAACCAGTGAATTTATTCCTGAATTATATCAACAACCTTGTCAGGGGTTAATTCTCACTTTTATCGTGGAAGATGTTGAGGCTTATTTTGTAAAAGCCAAAACATTAGATCTGGAGATTATAGAACCACCGCGTGATTTACCTTATGGTCAGCGGCGTCTTTTAATTAAAGATAAAAGCGGTGCGTTAATCGATATTTCGACACCGTCTGCGCCATTAGATCCTAATTATGGTTAATCATGATTTTTTCAACGGTTTTACCAATGAATCCAATCCTTCAATTTTAATGGCTAAAGTCATTTCCATGAGTTGACCTAATTTACCTGCCGGAAATTCGCCTTTACGGGCAAACCAGAGCAGATATTCTTCAGGCAAATCAATTAGCATTCGTCCTTTATATTTGCCGAATGGCATCGCGGTGTTAGCAATTTCCAGTAGATTTTCTTTATTCATAAGTGATTCATTTAATTTCTGGATAAATATAAAAATGGCATCAATAAAAAGATGCCATTTTTATCCTGACATTCAGATAGCTAAGACAATTAAATACTCATCACCAGCCCGGTAATTGCCGCTGACAGAAAACTCACCAGTGTTGAGCCAAACAGCAATTTCAGGCCGAAACGGGCAACGGTATTGCCTTGTTTCTCATTCAGCCCTTTGATAGCGCCAGCAACAATCCCGATAGAGGAGAAGTTAGCAAAAGAAACCAAAAATACCGACAGAATGCCTTTTGAACGTTCACTCAGCTGGCCTGCTATTTCCTGTAAGCCCTGCATAGCGACAAATTCATTGGAAACCAGCTTAGTTGCCATGATACTACCGACTTTCAGCGCTTCATCAGCGGGGATACCAATAATCCAAGCGAATGGATAGAAAATATATCCCAAAACCTCTTGAAACGTAATGCCAAAAATCATACTAAAAATGGCATTAATTCCGGCAATCAGGGCAATAAAGCCGATCAACATTGCGGCTACGATTAAAGCCACTTTGAAACCCGCTAAAATATATTCGCCCAGCATTTCAAAGAAACTTTGCCCCTCATGCAAACTATGCATATGAATATCCCCTTCATCCTTAACAGAATAAGGATTGATAAGGGACAGAACAATAAAGGTGCTGAACATGTTAAGGATTAAAGCCACGACCACATATTTGGCATCCAGCATGGTCATATAAGCACCGACGATAGACATCGATACCGTAGACATCGCGGTGGCTGCCATCGTGTACATCCGGCGCTCAGACATTTTGCCCAGCACGTCTTTATAAGCAATAAAGTTTTCTGACTGCCCCAGAATCAATGAACTGACTGCATTGAAAGATTCCAGTTTTCCCATGCCATTGACTTTTGACAGCACCGTACCAATGGCGCGAATAACAATCGGCAGAACTTTAATGTGTTGCAGAATACCAATCAGTGCGGAGATAAAAATGATCGGACACAGTACATTCAGGAAGAAAAATGCCAGTTTTGCGTCAATCATGCCACCGAAAACAAAATTTGTTCCCTGTGCTGCATAATTGAGTAAATGTTTAAACAGATTGTCAAACCCTCTGACAATCTCTAACCCCACCTTGGAATTCAGGAAATACCACGCCAGTGCAAGTTCAATAACAAGTAGCTGAATAATATACCGGACCTGAATATTCTTGCGGTTATTACTTGCTAAAATCGCCAGGCCGCCAATGACCACTAAAGCGAGAACGAAATGAAAAATATGAGACATAAAACGAACTCCAAATATAACGAGGTACACATTTATTTTTGCAACGCTCAAGAATAAATTAATTCACGCTATGAGGGCAAAAATTTCCCATATTCATGTTAATAAGCCTGAACACGATAGAATTATGCACCTAACAGGCGCAGCATTTCTTCTTCATCAATCACAGTAATACCCAATTCGGTTGCTTTGGCTAATTTAGAACCGGCTGCTTCGCCTGCAATGACAATATCTGTTTTCTTAGAAACACTACCTGTGACTTTTGCACCTAATGCGATTAATTTATCTTTGGCTTCATCTCTGGATAAACGGCTTAATGAGCCAGTCAAAACCACGATTTTACCTGCAAATGGGCTATCCATTTCTTCTGCCGATGATGTTTCAACCGATTCCCAATGGATACCTATATTATTGACGAGATCATCAATAACTGCCTGATTATGTGGCTCACTGAAGAAATTAACCACATGGCTGGCAACCACGTCCCCTACATCCTGAACCGCAATGAGCGCTTGTGTATCTGCTGCACGCAATTTTTCCAATGTACCAAAATGGGCAACAACGTTGGCTGCGGTGGCTTCTCCGACTTCACGAATTCCCAGAGAATAAATGAAACGAGCAAATGTGGTTTTCTTGGATTTTTCCAGCGCGTCAATCACATTTTGCGCTGATTTTGGCCCCATACGCTCAAGACCGGTTAATTTTCCTGCGGTCAGGCGATAAAGATCAGCGGGAGTTTTGACGTATTCTTTGTCAACCAACTGTTCAATGATCTTTTCTCCCATGCCATCCACATCCATCGCACGGCGGGAAACAAAGTGCCTTAGTGCTTCTTTACGTTGTGCGCCACAAAATAACCCTCCCGTACAACGTGCGACGGCTTCACCTTCAACCCGCTCGATATCAGAACTACAAACAGGGCAATGTTGCGGGAAAGTGATTTCCTGACTCTCTGTTGGCCTTTTTTCCAATACAACACCGACAACTTGCGGGATAACATCCCCAGCGCGACGAATAACGACCGTATCACCAATGCGTACGCCCAAGCGTTCAATTTCATCCGCATTGTGCAATGTTGCATTGCTGACCGTAACACCTGCAACCTGTACCGGCTCCAGACGTGCGACCGGCGTAATCGCACCTGTCCGCCCGACCTGAAATTCGACATCCCGTACAATCGTCATTTGTTCTTGCGCAGGAAACTTAAATGCGGTTGCCCAACGCGGTGCTTTGGCAACAAAACCCAGCGTTTCCTGTAGCTCAAGGGGATCCACTTTGATGACCACACCGTCAATATCAAACCCCAATGTAGGGCGCTGTTGCTCTGTTTCGCGGTAAAAATCCAGTACCTGCTGGGTTCCCCGACATAATTTCACTTTGTCACTGACCGGCAGCCCCCACGCTTTGAACTGCATCAGGCGCTCATAATGGCTTGCGGGCAGATCTTTACCTTCAAAAACGCCAATACCATAGCAGTAAAAGGTCAGAGGACGCTTGGCGGTGATGCGTGGATCAAGCTGACGCAATGAACCCGCCGCCGCGTTACGAGGATTGGCAAATATTTTATTTCCGGTGCGGCGCGCCTCTTCATTCAGTTTTTCAAAGCCTTTCTGCTTTATAATCACTTCACCGCGTATTTCAACACGGGCGGGAATATTGTCTCCCTTTAGACGCAATGGAATGGCGCGAATGGTACGGACATTGGCGGTAATATTTTCCCCTGTCGTCCCATCACCCCGCGTTGCTGCCTGAACTAATTCGCCATTTTCATAAAGCAGACTGACGGCCAGACCATCGAGTTTTAGTTCACAACAAAACACCAGTTCCCTGCTGTCTTTCAGGCGATCTCGCACACGTTTATCAAACGCCAGATAGCTTTCTTCATCAAATACGTTATCCAGCGATAGCATGGGAATTTCGTGACGAACCTGCTCAAAGGCCGTTAGCGGCGCTGCACCGACACGTTGAGTTGGGGAATCTGCGGTAATCAACTCTGGATGCTGTTCTTCTAATGATTTCAACTCTCGCATCAGGCGATCATATTCTGCATCTGGGATCTCTGGTGCATCCATAACATGATATAAGTGCTCATGATGGCGTAATGTTGCTCTTAGTTCGTTGATTTTTTGGATAATGTTTTTCATGACTTATTACCAGAGATGAAAACCCCCCGGCGAAGCGGGGATAAAGCAGCGTTTCATATAAGGGCTGCTTTTGTTTTTCAGTATGTTACAAATCTATTGGGGTACTATGGATCTCCATTTTTCCCCTATAGTGTGGATGGAATGTGGATACATCCCTTTAATGGATTAAATTTAATGGCCTCCAGTAGATAATCATTAGCAAAATGCGCATAAACCATAATTTGCCGGATGCTAACGTGTCCCATTATCTTCTGTAAGGTTAATATATTTCCTCCATTCATCATAAAATGGGCGGCAAAAGTATGCCGTAAAACATGTACCGCTTGACCATTGGGAAGATCTGGTTTCACCTCCTTCAGCATGTTTTCAGCCTTTAGTTTAGTGGCTTCACTCCATCTAGCGCCCATGCATATACAGGGTCTTAATCAGTAACTGATTATTTTAGATAGAAAAAAGGCTTCATTTATGATCTGATAATCGTCGCAAAACTAATATCAAAATCAAGGATGAAGCCCGTAACGATTATCTCTGCAAAACACCAGCTAATGCAATTCTTTAGTGAGTAAAACAATTAAAATCCAACAAATCAGCGCAAGAATAAAAATTCCCCATATTAGACCTGCCGCTGTTGCGGTATGTCCGCTGGCGAAAAACCATAATACAATGGCTGCTCCGGCCATTTTTAGAGTTCCTTGTAACGCACTACCTGTGCCGGATAATTCAGGATGCCCGTGTAAACTTATTCCGAGCAATAGCGGGGAGGATAGTCCACATCCGAATCCTATTGCGAAACTATAAGCAATGATAAATCCAATTGATAAGACAGAGATAACGTGAATAAAAATAAGCGCTATTACCGTGAATACCAGTAATAATGGCAATGAAATTTTCAGAATTTTTTCAGGCATTGCGTGTGATAGCCATTTTTTTGTTAACAGTGAACCCATAACAATGCCAGCGGAATAGATCATAAACAAATAACCGTTTTGTGATGTGGATAAACCAAACTGGGTCTGGAATATAAACGGGCTGGCAGTAAAGTAGCCAATAGTAATGGCAAATAAGACAGCAGAAATAACGCTGTATATGACGAAATTAAGATCAGATAACAGAATTCGAAAACCAGCCGTTCTGCCATTATTATTTGATTTCATTGGTGAGGTTTCCGGCAATGTCATTTTGACAAACAATGCACCAATCAACATCATGATAGCAAGCGCGATAAAATTAAATTTCCACGGCAGATACTCGGTAATATAGCCGCCAATAATCGGTGCAAAAGCCGGTGAGACTTGCGATGCCATCGAAAAAATAGCCAATGATTTTGATAATTCTGTTTTATCCCGGAAAGTATCACTGAGTATCGCTCTGCTAATAACCGGGCATCCGCCTGCACCAATACCTGTCAGAAACCGGAATAAAGAAAGCGTGTGAAATGACCCAGCGCTAGAAGTCAGATAGTTGCCGATAGCAGAAAATAATAAAGAAAATAGGATGACAGGAATACGCCCGTATTTATCGGAGATAGGACCATAAAAAAGCTGAGATACAGCAAAACCAAAGAGATAATAAACCACAAGGCTTTGTGCCTGATTATTCGTCATTGCCAGTGCTGTTTTTATTATAGGAAGTGCCGGATTATAAAGATCGATAGAAAATAACCCCAACACCAGTATTACGCACGAATTGATGATAATGATTTTTGACTTCATGCCGTTTACCTTTTATTTAATTAAGATGCGTTGGTGAGTGAAAAATATTTTCAATCGTTTTTTGTATTCCTTATTCTTTATTTCTCGTTTAACAATATGGTTTTAAATATATATCTCTTCAAAAAGGCCGCGATTGCGATCTTTTAAAAATAGTAATGATGTTTAATTTTCTAATGCCAACTGTACCGCTTTTTCTGCGTGTATGAAAGTTGTATCGTACAGTGGGATATCTGTGTCAGATTGGCTGACAAGCAAACCGATTGTTTTCATTTATTATCCTTTTAAGATCACGTTTCAATTAATATTCTAATATTTATTCCCCTTATCTTATAAAAAATAATAGAATGCAAATCAATATATTATGCCGGAGTTTTTTGCAATGAAACCAAGTTATTTAGCAGAAGTTACATTACCAGATAATTATCACATGCAAGATTTTTTAACTTTTCATCATCGGGATGAACAGGGAGTTTCTGAAATAGTACAGCAGGAGCAAGTTAAAAAAGGCATTATTTGGCATGGAAACCCGGCATTATTGACGATTTCAATTGTGAAAAATGTGGCTCAGGTACAGCTTGATATTGATAATATTGTTGATTCGAAAAACACGTTTTATGCCGAAAATTCATTATCCGCGCTGGCTACACATATGCTGGGATTGTTGCAACCCGTGGAGAAATTTGAAACCCAATATCAAAAACATTCTGTTATTGGCGAGCTAATCTCACGGCAGGCAGGTTTGCGGATCTATCAGTCGGCAACACCTTTCGAAGCATTAAGCTGGGCAATTATCGGTCAGCAAATCAGTGTCAGCGCCGCAATTTCCATTCGCAGGCGGTTTATTCAGGCTATCGGTGCTAAACATACTTCCGGGTTAATGTGTCATCCGACGGATAAAGAAGTGCTTCAGTGTACTGAGCAGGATCTCTGCCAGTGTGGTTTTTCCGTGAGCAAAGCGAAAGCCTTGTTGAGTGTCTGCCGATTAATGGATTCTGGTGAGTTGGTACTGTCTATCGAAAATAAAGAGAATGCCATTAACTCACTGGCAGAAAACCTGTTATCGATTAAGGGTATTGGCAACTGGACAGTCAATTATACTTTGTTAAGAGGGTTCAATTATCTGAATGGTTCTCTGCACGGTGATGTGGCGGTAAGGCGCAATCTCCAGTATCTGCTAAAACAGGAAAATAAAGTGGAGGCCGAACAGACCGAAAAATGGCTGGCGGATTTTTCTCCCTGGAAAGCACTGGTTGCTGCCCACTTATGGCGACAACAATCCAGTAGCGGCTATTAATACCATACCTAATACCATATCAGCCCTTTGTAGGGTTTTTGCCGTAATGCTTCAAGGCGGCTGGTCAGGTCGCCTGTGTGAATTTCACCAAATATCCTGAATGATTTTTGTTAAGATGCTTTTTTTGTTTAGTTGGAGGTTTTGACCATGTTATCTTTTTCGCCCTTTGACGATCTAGCACAACAAATTTTGCCTATGGCAATAGAAAGTGATGATGGCGCCCATGATATTGCGCATTTGTATCGGGTCTGGAAAAACGCGCAAAAAATTTGTGAGGCTGAATGCGGTAATTTGCGGTTAGTCTTTGCAGCCGTTTTACTGCATGATTGCGTCAGCGTTGAAAAAAATGACCCTAAACGGCCTTTAGCCTCCCGCATGGCCGCCGACAAAGCACAACTGGTATTAAACGATCTCGGCTGGCCGAAAGAAGAGATTGCCGCTGTTTACCATGCCATTGAAGCGCACAGTTTCTCTGCCGCCCTGACGCCGACGACACTGGAAGCCAAGATTGTACAGGACGCGGATCGGCTGGATTCTATCGGTATGATGGGCGTTGCCCGCTGTTTCTATACGGCAGGGCGTATGCGTTCAGGGTTGTATGAGGCGCATGATCCATTGGCAAAACAGCGTGAATACGATGACCTTTCCTATGCTGTTGATCATTTCTATACCAAATTATTCAAAATAGAAGCGGGTTTTCAGACGGAAACCGGCAGACAAATGGCGCGCGAAAGAACGAAACGAATGGAACAATTTCTGAGTGATTTTTTTGACGAAATTCAGGCGGAATAATTCAGAAAGCACAATCAGAGAACTTCACGTGACAGAAATATATCGTGTAACAGAAATATACAGCGACGAATATTGGATGCGTCAGGCCATGAATTTAGCAGCACAGGCTCAGGCAAAAGGGGAGATTCCGGTCGGAGCAGTGCTGGTGGCGGATAACAAAATTATTGCTGAAGGCTATAACTACCCCATTACCGAACATGATCCGACCGCTCATGCAGAAATCATGGCGTTACGGCGCGCAGGCGCACAATTGCAAAATTACCGCCTGCTGAATACCACATTGTATGTCACGCTGGAGCCATGTGTGATGTGCGCAGGAGCCATGATCCACAGCCGGATCCAACGGCTGGTATATGGTGCAAAGGATATGAAAACCGGAGCCGCAGGGTCATTGATTGATATTTTACGCCATCCCGGCATGAATCATCGGATTGAAATTACCGGCGGCGTCTTAGAGCAAGAATGCTCCACTATGTTGAGCGCCTTTTTCAAACAACGTAGGGAGCAGCATAAGGCATTAAAAAAACTGAAAAAACAGCAAGAGGAGCCGTAAATTTACGGCGAACTGACAGGCTGAACGGTGACGGGAGGCGTTGGCGTATCTTGAGCGCTGCCGCTGTTAACAGCGGCGATTTCCGGGGCAGATTCTTTGGCCGGAATGGCTTTCGCCTGACTTGCTGTATCTGGAATATGCTTACTCTTGGCTCTCAGATAACCTTCCAGGCTTTGATAATAGCGGCGGATATTTTCGACATAACGATAGGCTTCATAACCACGCGCATAACCATACGTAGTAGTTGTGTAGTATTTTTTCTTACTTAATAACAAGATACGTGATTTAACATCCATCCAGCGGTCAGGGTTTCCTTTTTGCATAGCGGTGAGTTTGCGGGCATCAAGAATATGCCCATAACCCATATTGTAAGCAGCCAATGCAAACCAAATTTTTTCATCATCGGGAATAGATTCCGGCAAACGGGCGATCAGATAATGCAAATACGCCATGCCGCCCTTAACACTTTCATCCGGGTTAAGCCGGTCTTTGATGCCCGCCCATTCGGCGGTCGGGCGCGTCAGCATCATCATGCCACGAACACCGGTCGGAGACGTTGCCAGTGGATCCCAGTGTGATTCCTGCCATGCAATCGCAGCCACTAGCTGCCAGTCCAGAGGATCCGCATACTTTTCAAAAATAGGCTGGTAGTTAGGCAGTACGTTATTGATGGCATGAATAAACGAAATGGTATCGAAGTAATCAAACGAACGCACATGGCTGAAATATTTCTCTTCCAATCGCTGCATGACATCGTTTTCAGTCAGCATATCGAAAAAATCCAGCATCGCTGAATAGAGGCTGGAATCATTATCGCGTTTCAAATACCAAGTCAGTGACCTGTCTTCGCTGATATTAAAAGCCGTCGCCAGATTAGGATGAATACGCTGTTGCAGGGCAAGGCTGATAGAATCGCTGATGGTATAGTCAATTTTCCCTTCCGATACCAATTGAAGCAATTCCTGAGTATTTCGGCGTGATGACTCTTCCCAACTTAAATTAGGATAAAACTGGGTCTTTAACTGTTTCAGTTCACTGGCATGTGCCGAACCCGCGGTCACAATCAGGCTGCCTTTTAAATCGGTAAACGAATCCGGCGGTACTGTACCTTTGCGATAAACCAGCGCCTGAGAGACAGAATAGTAAGCCGGGCCAGTGCGGGTGTACCCAAGCCTATCTTCGTTATAGAGAAGGCCCGCCGCTAAAAAATCCGCTTTATCATCATCCAAATCATCAAAAAGCGCATTCAGATTGGAGCGAAACGTAATGATCAATTTGACGCCCAGATAATCAGCAAATCGTTTGGCTAAATCATAATCAAACCCTGCTGGTTCATTTTTATCGTTAAGTGAAATCAGAGGGGAACTGATAGTGCTAATCCGAAGCTCTCCCCGTGCCAGAATTCTGTTTATCTGCTCCTGCTGTTTATTCGGCCAATTGATGTTGAGACCAATAATAGCGGCACAGAGGAGCGAGATAATGACGATGACAAAATAATTTATCTTGATGTTTCTCAAATAGTTATCTCTTGTCAGTTCAGCTAGGCTCTGTATGGAATGCGCGATAATAGCATGGTTAAATTTCCAGTAATGGATAATTTTGCGGAACAATACTGAGAGATGCAACTTTATTGTGCCTATTTTAAACATCGGTTTAATGTCTTGTTAGGTTAATTAATCGTCACGCAAACGGTTTCGTCAGGGGAAACATTCATCTATAATGTCGGCGTTTCCCTTTGTGGCATCAGTCAGGCTTTGCTTTTAAGATGAGAGAACTCAATATTATGGAAATTCTGCGTGGCTCACCCGCGTTATCCGCGTTTCGTATCACTAAGCTCCTTTCCCAGTGCCAAGATCAGCAACTTCCCGTGACAGACATTTATGCAGAGTATGTGCATTTTGCGGAAATCACTTCACCGTTAACGGCAGAAGAGCGGGAAAAATTAGATCAACTGTTAAAATACGGCCCTTCTTTAGCCGAACACGAGCCAAGTGGTCAACTGTTTTTAGTGACTCCCCGTCCGGGCACAATATCGCCGTGGTCATCAAAAGCGACAGAAATCGCCCACAATTGTGGATTGAAGCAGATTGCCCGTCTGGAAAGAGGGATTGCCTATTATGTTCAATACCGTGTTCAGGGCGCTAATCAAAATAATGTGGTCAGTGAAGGCCAATGGCAGAAGCTGTCTGCACTATTACACGATCGCATGATGGAAAATGTGTTCACGCAGTTTCAGCAGGCAGAAGCGCTGTTTTCTCATCAGCCCCCTGCACCACTAAAACAGATTGATATTCTGCAATCGGGGCGCGCCGCGTTGGTTTCCGCCAATATTGAATTGGGGCTGGCGCTGGCAGCAGACGAAATCGACTACCTGCTATGGGCTTTCCAGAAATTGGCGCGTAACCCGACTGATGTTGAGCTTTATATGTTCGCACAGGCAAACTCCGAACATTGTCGCCACAAAATTTTCAATGCGGACTGGGTGATTGACGGGCAGGAACAATCAAAATCGCTGTTTAAGATGATAAAAAACACCTTTGAACAGACACCGGATTATGTTTTCTCAGCCTATAAAGACAATGCTGCCGTGATGGAAGGTTCTCAGGCCGGGCGTTTTTTCCCTGATCCTGAAAACGGCGTCTATGACTATCATCAGGAGCCTGCTCATATCTTGATGAAAGTTGAAACACATAATCACCCGACCGCTATTTCCCCTTGGCCGGGCGCGGCAACTGGCTCCGGCGGCGAAATCCGTGATGAAGGCGCAACCGGGCGGGGAGCAAAACCGAAAGCCGGGTTAGTCGGTTTTTCCGTCTCTAACCTGAAAATCCCCGGTTTTGAACAACCGTGGGAAGCGGAATTCGGTAAGCCTGAGCGCATTGTCAGCGCACTGGATATCATGCTGGAAGGCCCTTTGGGGGGCGCTGCTTTCAATAATGAATTCGGTCGCCCGGCACTGTTGGGCTATTTCCGAACCTATGAAGAGCAAGTGGCATCCCATAACGGGACAGAATTACGCGGCTACCATAAACCGATTATGCTGGCGGGCGGGATCGGCAACATTCGTGAAGAGCACATCCAAAAAGGCGAAATCCCGGTCGGGGCTAAATTAATCGTATTGGGTGGCCCAAGCATGAATATTGGTCTCGGTGGTGGCGCGGCATCTTCCATGACATCCGGCCAGTCGGAAGCAGAGTTGGATTTTGCTTCTGTCCAGCGGGAAAATGCCGAAATGGAGCGCCGTTGTCAGGAAGTGATTGACCGTTGCTGGCAGCTTGGCAACCATAACCCGATTCTATTTATCCATGATGTTGGTGCCGGTGGCTTATCAAATGCGATGCCTGAACTCGTCAGTGACGGCGGGCGCGGCGGCCGTTTTGAACTGCGTAATATCCTCAATGATGAACCGGGCATGACGCCATTACAGGTGTGGTGCAATGAATCGCAGGAACGCTATGTCTTGGCGGTGGCACCGGAACAGCTTGCACTGTTCGAGGATATTTGTCGCCGCGAACGCGCACCTTATGCCGTGATTGGCGAAGCGACACAAGAGCGCCATTTGCTGTTGAATGACAGCCATTTTGCTAACCAGCCCATTGACATGCCACTGGATATCCTGCTCGGCAAGACACCCAAAATGCTGAAAAATGTGCTTTCCCTGAAAGCACAAGGAAAAGCGCTGGAGCGGGCAGAGATTGATTTAGCAGAAGCCGTAAAACGTGTCCTGCATTTGCCTGCCGTGGCCGAAAAAACCTTCCTGATCACCATCGGTGACCGTTCGATAACCGGCATGGTTGCGAGAGATCAGATGGTCGGTCCCCGGCAGATCCCGGTAGCGGATTGCGCCGTCACGACAACCAGTCTGGACAGCTACTACGGTGAAGCCATGTCAATGGGCGAACGGGCACCGGTTGCGCTGCTGGATTTTGCGGCATCGGCACGTCTGGCGGTAGGGGAAGCGCTGACCAATATCGCATCGGCTTACGTGCAGGATTTGAAACGGGTAAAACTGTCGGCTAACTGGATGTCAGCATCCGGCCATGCCGGAGAGGATGCCGGGTTGTACGCGGCGGTAAAAGCGGTTGGTGAAGAACTGTGCCCGGCGCTGGGGCTGACCATTCCTGTCGGCAAAGACTCGATGTCGATGAAAACCCGCTGGACGCAGGATGGCGAAGAGCGCGAGATGACCGCGCCGTTGTCACTGGTTATCAGCGCGTTTGCGCGGGTGGAAGATGTTCGCCGCACCGTGACGCCAGAATTGTCCAGCGATGATAACAATGCGTTATTGCTGATTGACTTGGGGCAGAGGCAGAATGCGCTGGGAGGCTCGGCACTGGCTCAGGTTTATCGTCAGCTCGGTGACAAAACCGCCGATGTTCGCAGCATTGAACAACTGGCCGGCTTCTTTAAAGCGATTCAACAACTGATTGCAGAACAAAAATTGCTGGCCTATCACGACCGTTCCGATGGTGGTTTGCTGGTGACGCTGGCAGAAATGGCATTTGCGGGGCACTGTGGCCTGCGGGCAGATATCAGCGCATTTGATGAAGATATTCTGGCAGCCCTGTTCAGTGAAGAACTCGGCGCGGTTATTCAGATCCGTGAAACTGACAGAATGCAGGTTGAACGCCTGCTGGCGGATTATGGCTTACGTGAATGCCTGCATTATCTGGGCAAAGCTGAAACGGGCGATGATTTCGTGATTTCCAGCAATGGCATGGAAGTGTATCGCCAGAATCGCAGCACGCTACGGTTATGGTGGGCGGAAACCACTTGGCAGATGCAGCGTCTGCGTGACAATCCTGAATGCGCTGATCAGGAGCACCGGGCAAAACAGGATATGAGCGATCCCGGCCTGAATACGAAATTAACTTTTGATCCCGCCGAAGATATTGCTGCCAGCTATATTGCGATTGCGAAACAGGCACGCCCGCGAGTGGCGGTATTGCGTGAACAGGGCGTTAACTCGCACGTTGAAATGGCGGCGGCATTCCATCGCGCTGGCTTTGACGCCGTGGATGTCCATATGAGCGATTTACTGAGCGGCAGAGTCAGCCTGACGCAATTCCAGACGCTGGTGGCCTGTGGTGGTTTTTCCTACGGTGATGTACTGGGTGCGGGAGAAGGCTGGGCAAAATCCATCCTGTTTAACGCACAGGTGCGCGATGAATTTGCCGACTTTTTCGCCAGACCAGATACGTTATCACTCGGCATCTGTAATGGTTGCCAGATGATCTCTAACCTGCACGGCCTGATCCCCGGAACAGAACATTGGCCTCGTTTTGTGCGTAACCGTTCAGAGCGTTATGAAGCCCGTTTCAATCTGGTGGAAGTGATGGACAGCCCTTCCCTATTCTTGCAGGATATGGCGGGTTCCCGT
>JAIRVT010000092.1 GCA_031253755.1 Enterobacteriaceae bacterium | reverse complement strand
TCACTTGAATAGGTTTTTCTCATTCCAACAAGTCACTCATATAGGCGTTCATCTTATTTTGGCGGACAGGATATACGAAAAACAATCACGTTCAAAAAAGATACCGAATAGGCTCTTAGTGCTTATGAAGAGACTGAAAGCCTATCTGATGCTGATAAATCAATAAAACAACTATGCAACTATCTAGAGCAATGCTGCGCTACAAACAACTCTGATGAGAACATGAAAAATAGCGCGTGGAATCAGTGGATTGGTGAAACCTGTCATGATGTATTAGAGCTACTTGTACTACATTATCAAAGATATAGAGTTTACGTAAAAAATCAATCAGTGTCGCCAAGTCAGACTGCTTACTCGGGTATGCAGAGAATGGTGAAAGCATACTGCGGAAAAGAAAAAGCAAAAAAGTTAAGGGCATTATTGCATGATAATAATCTACCTACATATGGTTTTGATAACAAGGCGAAGGTTGACCCAATGAAAATAATATTAAGCATTTTAGTTATATGTGCATCTATTTTCATATTTTTATCGGCATACTTTTTTAGTGATAAAGTCCCTATCCCGTTGGTTGTCGGGTTATGTTTTTGCTCAATAGTATTCATTTCGTGTCTTTATATAAAGAAGCCGAGTGGAATGCAATATCTTGTCATTAGAACTTTCTTGAGTGCTAGTATTCCCGGCTTGTTAGTTAGTTACCCCGGATTCATTGAAGTAACTTTCAAACAATTTGGTTTTGGTGTAAGCGCAATTGGCTTGCTAGCTATATTTATTATTATATATAAGATGAATCCAGCGAAATTAAGTGAATTACAAAAATAGAATTGGCTAGCAATAATTATATTATGCTAGAAAGGCCGCTGCGAGAGAGATTTTTGTAGCGGCATTTTCAACTTTGCTGGTAGGAAGATACTTCAACTTAACTTTGACAATCTCAGGCGGTTCCAGCGCGTTTTTACCACGAAGCAGGGGAAAACATCCCAAAAAATCGCTCAGAATCATGCTGATGCATTTTACGGACAGTGCATAGCTCTATATCAATGGGTAAATTTTTGGTACTAAACTAACTGTCATATTTGCTTGAATCCAGTGTAGCACAGATGTCAGCTCGCATAAGCTATTTAATAACATACAATGCAAAAAGTTAAGCATTTATACTGATTCGCTTATTGAACCAGATAAACCAATCAGTTAAAGTAGCCCCGCCATTGGCAAACTCCAATGGTCAAGGATTAGCACCCTTGCAAAGTGTCGTCCACTGGTAGGAAATTTCTGCCAGTGTGTCTGCTATCGCCCTTTCAATGGCGGTTCAGGCAGGGGAGGCTTCGGCCTCGCCGGATGACGACACCCGGTAGTGCTAACCCTGTTTGAATCGCCACCATCAATATTAATTAATGGAAGGGGTAGCAGGAATGAATAATGTTAAAAATGACTGGCATCAAGCCGATATTATTGCTGCATTACGTAAGCGTGGTACAACCTTAGCGGCTGTTTCTCGTGAGGCGGGACTCAGTTCATCTACACTGGCAAATACTCTCAGCCGTCCGTGGCCTAAAGGCGAATGGATTATTGCTAACTATCTTGAAATACATCCCTCTGAAATATGGCCTAGCCGTTATTTTAATCGACGTGGTCAGCTTATTGAGCGCAAGGTTAGAAATAAACCAGAGCAATAATCACTCACTAATCATTATTTATTTTGTGAAAAGAATAATTTTTGATATGAAGCCTTGAAGCTGAAATGGTACTTAACTTAGCCATTTTCATGACTCATGGCTTTTTTGTGTTCTAGGCAGCGATTAGAAAAGTATAAAGGCTAGATGTCACACTGTTCAGAGAATGTGATAAGTATCACAAGGAAGAATACGGCAAGATTCATATCGTAGCGGTGTTAATCGGTTATACCTCACGCTACTGTCGGGCGGTATCCTATGGGTATCCTAGAAAAAACTAAGGGGTCGCACTTTTGATGCAACCCCTTGATAATTCTGGTGGCCCCTGCTGGACTTGAACCAGCGACCAAGCGATTATGAGTCGCCTGCTCTAACCACTGAGCTAAGGGGCCAGTGAAGTGGGGACGATTATACGGTACCTGATGGTGTCAGGTCTAGCCCCGAAAATTCATATGCGTGTTTTATAGACAAAAGTGAGAGCCATTTTACGTTTTATAACTATTTTTAGTGATATTTAATGACTTTTTGATAAATTTTTTTGGTTATTACTTAATTTCTGATTGTTGTTTCAGCAGAAAATATTATTGGTGAAATTTCACCCTTTCCATTAAGTTAAAATTATTCTTATTTCTCCCTAAAAAACACTTTTGCGACTCCAATATGAGCATACACCACGTTTCAGAAGCTATTTTCGCTCACCGTAAATTAGAAGATTACTTTTTCTCGTCCATCAGCCTGATGAATCAGCATATCGGAGCCAGTATTCGAGCTTATATCACTGGCGTTGAAACTCATGCGTTAAATTTTTTATTGGTGAGCGATAACCATGAGCGAACTATCGGAGAGCTAAATGCCGGTATACAGTTACTGAATGATAATAACGTACCTTTTTTAGTTTCAGCTATAGCGCCTGATAATCAGGTTCTGACAGTTCTTCAGCAGGCTGGGTTTGAGCCTGATCCTGATAGCGTCACTACCGTTATGCAACTCGATTTGCTGAATTGGCAGGTGATGAATACCGGTTTCACAAAGCATGAAATCAGGTGTGTTGATCATGACTTGTCTGATTGGGTTATTCCGCTGGAAAGCGCGTTTGGGACAGGCAGTAATATCGCGAAGCAATATTTGCAACGCCATCAGGCAGCGCTAAATGCCGGAAAATGTTTGCAGCATTATGTGTTGTATGCCGATGCTCAGCCTGTCAGTGCTTTAACCATCTCCACACTGGAGAATAATGTCCGCCTTGATGATATTGCGACCGTGGTGGAAAAACAGGGCAATGGGTACGCTTCGGTTTTGATTAACTGTGTGTTGAACGCCACCAAACAGCAAGGTGCAAGGGCCTGTTATCTGGAATCTTCCCGTGTTGGTAATGGCGTGTATCGCCGTATCGGTTTTAAGCCGTTGTTTGAATGTCAGGGGTTTATTCGTGAAGAAAACGATTCATGAGTGATGAATAAAAAGCGTCTGCCAGAAAAACAGACGCTTTTTAGATTCATTTAAATGCCTTGATTAATCGTCAAGGAAACTGCGCAGGACTTCTGAACGGCTTGGGTGACGCAGTTTACGCAGCGCTTTCGCCTCAATCTGACGGATACGCTCACGGGTTACGTCAAATTGTTTACCCACTTCTTCCAGTGTATGGTCAGTATTCATATCGATACCAAAGCGCATACGCAGGACTTTTGCTTCACGTGCAGTCAAGCCTGCCAGTACATCGTGAGTTGCAGAACGCAGGCTTTCTGAGGTGGCAGAATCCAGCGGCAACTCCAGTGTAGTATCTTCAATGAAATCACCAAGATGCGAATCTTCATCGTCACCAACAGGGGTTTCCATAGAGATTGGCTCTTTGGCAATTTTCAATACCTTGCGGATTTTGTCTTCCGGCATCAGCATACGTTCTGCCAACTCTTCCGGTGACGGTTCGCGCCCCATTTCCTGTAACATCTGGCGAGAGATACGATTGAGTTTGTTGATCGTTTCAATCATATGGACAGGAATACGGATGGTGCGTGCCTGATCCGCAATAGAGCGGGTAATGGCCTGACGGATCCACCAGGTTGCATAAGTTGAGAATTTATAACCACGACGGTATTCAAACTTATCAACCGCTTTCATCAGGCCAATATTGCCTTCCTGAATCAGGTCAAGGAATTGCAAACCACGGTTGGTGTATTTCTTGGCAATCGAAATAACCAGACGCAAGTTCGCTTCAACCATTTCTTTCTTCGCACGACGGGCTTTCGCCTCACCGATGGACATACGACGGTTGATATCTTTAACCTGATCAATCGTTAAACCAGTTTCTTCTTCGATTTGACGTAGTTTTTGCAGGTTGCGTGCAATTTCATCCTCAACTTCCGCCAATTTATCAGACCACGGCTTGTTCATCGCTTTTGCAGCGGTGAACCACGTGTCAGATGTTTCATTGCCAGAAAACAGAGTGATAAAGTTTTTCTTTGGCATTTTGCACTGTTCAACACAGACCTTCATGATCTGACGCTCTTGCAGGCGTACACGATCCATCATGGAACGCATGTTGTTGACCAGATAATCAAATTGTTTTGGCACCAAACGGAACTGTTTGAATACCTCGGACAAATTTAAAATTTCTGCTGCGGTGTTCGGATGGCTGCGCCCGTAGCTTTTTATTGACTGGCGGGTAACTTCATATTGTTCACGCAGTTCCTGAAATTTCTGACGAGCCAGTTCTGGATCGATGCTGTTATCATCTTCACTATCAGTATCTTCATCTTCTTCATCTTCATCGTCAGAATCATCAAGATTTTTTTCTTTCTCTGCCGGCTCAGAACTCACAGGTGCCGCCGGAGAAAAATCTTCTTTTGCATTCGGATCAACAAACCCCATGATGAGATCAGACAGACGAATTTCGCCTGCTTCTACATGGTCATACTGCTCCAGCAAATACGTAATAGCTTCAGGGTGTTCGGCAACGGAGCACTGTACCTGATTGATGCCATCTTCAATGCGTTTCGCAATGTCAACCTCGCCATCACGGGTCAGTAGCTCAACCGTACCCATTTCACGCATGTACATGCGAACCGGATCGGTAGTACGCCCGATTTCTGACTCGACACTGGATAACACTTGTGCAGCCGCTTCTGCCGCATCTTCATCGGTGTCGTTTGTGTTTTCTGCCAACATGAGGTCATCGGCATCAGGTGCCTCTTCCATGACCTTGATGCCCATGTCATTGATCATTTGGATGATATCTTCTATCTGATCAGAATCGACGATATCTTCCGGCAGATGGTCATTGACCTCAGCATAGGTCAGATAGCCTTGCTCCTTACCTCGTGTGACAAGTAGCTTTAGCTGTGACTGCGGGTTTTGCTCCATAAGACGGTATCCACACTTCAGAGTATTGGTCGGTGTCTGTCGGCTAATTACCCGTCGGCTTTCAAGTTGCCTCTCTGCTGGTTGCGCTCGTTCACCCCAGTCGCATAGCTATCTATGCTCAGGGGATTAACTCACTTGCCGCCGCGATCCAACTCGAAATCCATAGGTATATGTATAAGCCAACCATAACATTTAGGGGGCATTTTCTTCATTGTATTGTCACTGCCCTCAATAAGTGACAATCGTAGGGCGAGTCCCTACCTTATTCGGCATTTAAGCCGCTAATCTTAAATCTATTTTTACGAAACCTGTGTTCTAAAGCCGATGTTCTAAAACCTGTGTTCTAAAACCGGTATTCTAAAACCTGTGCTCTGAAAATTTGCCTTAAAGCTGGCTTTATTTAGCGCCGGATTCTGTAATTAACCGAACTTCTTCACGCTCTTCCGGGCTCAGACCTTCTGTTCTTTCTTTAGCAATCAAAAAGTTGAAACGTTCATCCAGTGCCGACGCAAAAAGGTGATTCAACGCATCATCAAATGTTTTTTCAGCAATTTCTTCTAGTTGTATATCGTTCCATGCAGCAAGCTTTTCAAGCTGTTTTGCATACTCATTATCACGGTATTGTTCTAAAAGCTGTCCGGTTGTTAAGCCCGGCTGGGCAAGACATGTATCGACAAGCTCGATAAACAGCGGCAACCCCGCTATCTGAGCCGAAAACATTCCCTGTAATGAAGGAACTAACGTCGCTAAATGCGGATTCTGCACCAGCAATGCAATGAGTATGCGCATTGTTGTTGGTTTCAGTTTTAGCGCCTGATATGTATTGGTATCTTTTTTGACAAGTTTTGCCAAGGATCGTTCCAATTGTGTCGTATCAGGTATACCCAGCAAATTTCCAAGCTCTTTAAGCAGATAAAACCGCAACGCTTCTCCCGGAACCTGACTGATAAGTGGCATCGCCAGTGAACTGAGTTTGGTTGTGCCTTCCGGCGTGCTTAAATCAACCTGTGGTAACAAAGAATCGAACAGGAATTCAGATAATGTTAAAGCCTGTTCCATTCTTTGCTCGAAAGCATCACGTTGTTCTTTACGAACCAGTGAATCGGGATCTTCGCCATCAGGCAAGAACATAAAACGTAACTGCCGACCATCATTCAGATAGGGTAATGCGGTTTCCAGCGTTCGCCATGCGGCATCACGGCCGGCACGGTCTCCGTCATAACAACAGATAACGCTATCGGTTGTGCGAAAAAGCAACTGAACATGTTCAGCAGTTGTGGATGTCCCCAGCGACGCGACGGCATAATCAATACCGAATTGCGCCAATGCGACAACATCCATATAACCTTCAACCACCAGCAGCTTTGATAAGTTACTGTGGCTTTGTTGGGCTTCATAAAGGCCATACAGTTGGCGGCCTTTATGGAAAATGTCGGTTTCCGGTGAGTTCAGATATTTGGGAAGCGCATCGCCCAACACTCTGCCACCAAATGCAATAACACGGCCACGGCGGTCGCGGATCGGGAACATAACACGTTCACGAAAACGGTCATAAGTGCGGCCATTGTCATTGGTCACCAACATTCCCGCATCATTGAGCTGTTTGCGATCTTCCTCATGATGGGAAAACTGCTTCAGGATATGATCCCATCCAGCCGGCGCAAAACCGATGGCAAAGCGCGCAATGATTTCTTCACTCAACCCACGTTTGGTCAGATACTGCCGGGCTGCCTGTCCGTTTGGTGTCGTCAGTGAATGTTGATAGAAGCGGCTGATTTTATCCATCAACTGGTAAAGATTTTGCCGTTGGTGACGCTCTATATGACCGCCGCCTGAATTTGCCTCATAGGGAACTTCCAGCCCGTGCATAGCCGCCAGTTCCTCAATGCTTTCGACAAAATCTAATCTGTCGTAATTCATCAGGAAATCGATGGCGTTACCATGCGCCCCACACCCGAAGCAATGATAAAACTGCTTCTCGCCATTAACAGTAAACGAAGGAGTTTTTTCATTATGAAAAGGACAACACGCCTGATGGTTCTTGCCTTTCTTTTTGAGAGGCACTCTGACATCAATGAGATCAATGAGATCGGTTCTGGCTAATAAATCATTGATAAATATGCGTGGAATTCGTCCAGCCATAAGCCCTTTTACGCCTGTTGATGAACGAGAATAAGCCGCGCTTTCTCTGGGAAAGCACGGCCTTTAACTGCTAATAGTTTGTCAATATCGATTATTGATACAACTACTACCACTTTGCGGATAGACCGCAAAGATTAGTACAAACGAGTACGGCGTGCGTTTTCGCGAGCCAGCTTTTTAGCGTGGCGCTTAACGGCTGATGCTTTAGCGCGTTTACGTTCAGTCGTTGGTTTTTCATAGAATTCACGACGACGAACTTCTGCTAATACACCTGCTTTTTCGCAGGAACGCTTGAAGCGACGCAGTGCTACGTCGAATGGCTCGTTTTCACGTACTTTAATTACTGGCATGTGCCTCTCACCTCAATGGAAATCGGGTTTGTCGCTGGCGGGATAGTGCCAGCCGTCTTTAAAATGGTGCGGAATTTTACTTCAATGAGCACGGCCTTGTAAAGAGCCGGGGATAATTGAAACGCGCAACGTCACAGATTACAGCTCGCTTTTTTACATGTTTCTTGACACATAAATCACAGCTGAATACCGACGTTACTAACATTCACCACTTAAGATATTCAAATAGGGAGGTGATTATAGACTAAACAGCAGAAAGAGTCAGCAGGTAAATGGCAACAATTGCAATTGAATCGAATACGTATGCGAATAGTGGTTGTAAACGGATAATGATACACTGACGCCCGCTTAATTTATAGTAATGAGATGACAAGTGCCATGCGAGTTTTAGGTATAGAAACGTCTTGCGATGAAACCGGCATCGCAATTTATGATGAGCAATTCGGCCTGCTGGCTAATCAGTTATATAGTCAGGTCAAACTACATGCGGATTATGGTGGCGTTGTGCCTGAACTGGCCTCCCGTGATCACATTCGTAAAACCGTACCGTTGATTCAGGCAGCGCTGGCAGAAGCCGGTTTGATGAGCCAAGATATCGACGCCGTTGCCTATACCGCCGGGCCGGGTTTGGTGGGAGCTTTGCTGGTTGGCGCAACGATTGGCCGTTCACTCGCTTTTGCCTGGGATGTGCCCGCAATTGCCGTTCATCATATGGAAGGGCATTTATTGGCGCCGATGTTGGAGGAAAACAGCCCTGAGTTTCCTTTTGTCGCCTTATTGGTTTCCGGTGGTCATACCCAGCTGATTAGCGTGACAGGAATTGGTGAATATCAGCTGCTGGGAGAATCCATTGATGACGCCGCCGGTGAAGCTTTCGATAAAACCGCAAAGCTGCTGGGGCTGGATTATCCGGGTGGCCCGGCGCTTTCCCACATGGCGCAGAAAGGTCTGGCGGATCGTTTTACCTTTCCCCGCCCGATGACCGATCGCCCCGGTCTGGATTTCAGTTTTTCCGGCCTGAAAACCTTTGCCGCCAATACGATTCATAAACATATTGATGGCCATAAACATATTGATGGCCATCAACATATCGACGGGCACGATGCGGAACAGGATAAACAGACTAAAGCCGATATCGCCCGCGCGTTTGAAGATGCGGTTGTTGATACGCTGGCAATAAAATGTAAGCGAGCGTTAGAACAGACCGGCTTTAAGCGTTTAGTTATGGCGGGAGGTGTGAGTGCCAACCGAACATTACGCCTTAAGATGCAAAGTATGATGGAAAAGCTGCATGGCGAAGTTTTCTACGCCCGTCCTGAGTTTTGTACGGATAATGGCGCGATGATTGCGCTGGCTGGCATGATCCGCCTGAAAAGCGGTACTAAGGATGCGTTGGCCGTTACTGTCAAAGCGCGCTGGCCGCTGTCGGAATTGTCTTCATTGCCGAAATAATGTTTACCGAACAAAGAGCTTTCATGCCCAACATAATGTAATACACCGAAATACGCCGCAGCTTATCCAGCCACTGCGGCGTATTTCAATTTATTACATCAAATAATATTTCATCGTTTTATCGGCTTCTGTAATTGGGTTTGCCAATTCTTCATAGCCATCAGGAATTTCATAATTGTATTTTGCGACAATCAGTTTAAGTTGAGCCACGGTCGGATATTTCTGTAGCACGGCAGCGATACGTGAAATGGCAGACTCCAGTTTATCTTTGGCGGTGATTGTCACTGCTTTCACAATAGGCTCTTCTGTGAAGATTTTTTTATCTTTGTCCCACGGGTCATTAGAAACAAAATACATTTCTTTGATTTTACCCACGCTGTAAAAAAATGAATTATCGGCGGCGACATTGACTCCCCAATCTTGAAAATTTGTTTTCTTTCGTGCTGCTCTTAACTCCCTGAATTTATCACTATATGCATAACCCATCTGGTTAATTTGTATTGCTGACGATATATCGCCACTGTGTAATAAATTCCTCATGGTATCTAAATACGTGGCATTGTCATTGGTGGCATCAGGATTGGGGATAACCCCGGACGTTCCCGTCCCCGGATGTGCTTTATGCGCTTTATCATTTTCTTCATAAGCGAGTGCTGCATTTTCAATGTTACGGTTTGCTGCTCGCGGCGCCTTACCACTTACCCCTAAATGCGCATATCCCTTGGGTACTCTGGGAGCACCCGCTATCAAAATATTGTTAGGTACAATATGTTCCGATGACGTATGACCTGTTTTATCCTTTTTCCCCTCAGGAACATAATAGGCATTCACTTTTCGCGCTTCTGGCTCTTCTCGTCCATGCCTTGCATTTACCGCAGCAAACGCTCTTTCGGTCTCTTTTTTCTTGTTATCATGCGTACCTTCTTTTGGATATTGAAATTTATCATTCGCTATTGTCTCGAACGCTACATCCTTCACCGGTGATAGCCCCGCAGGGTCATGGTAATTTACCGGGTTATTCATCACCATCTGGAACAGGTTTATCCCGCCCATTTCTCCCGCCGGATCAGCACTCAGCCAACGCCCTGCCCACGGCTGGTAATAGCGGTATCCGTAGTAATACAGCCCTGTGGCATCCCGTTCTTTGCCTGCGTAACGGAGAGTTTTGTAATCGGCCTCGATTTCACTTCTGGCAATCCACACGGCGGTTCCGCCATAGGGATAAAACTCCTCCATGCTGATGATATTACCGTCTCCGTCCACCTCCAGCCCTTGGCTGCCATTCGAATGACTGTAGCTGTAACGCAGCAGATCATTGGTGATATCGGCAGGTTTTCCCGCTTCCCAATGCAGAACTTGTGCTAACCCGGATCCTACCGTGATAACCTGTCGTTTCTCGATTTCCAGACTGCCGTTCGACGTTGTTCTCAGTTCTAATCCGGGCAAGTAGGTGACCCGTTGGCTCTGCATTCCATCGCCGCTGGTTTTCTGGCTGCTGACCTTCAGGACACGCTGGCTGTTCGCCCCGTAGCAATATATCTCGCCATCATCGTCAGAACGGCCATTTACAGAAGCATTCCGCGCCACCGATACCACGCTCTGGAGTTCTCCGCGTAATGTCCAATTGAGCTGTATTCCCGGCAAAAGTTGTTTCTGTAACCCTTGAGCAGTGAACTGCGCCTCAACCTCTGACGCATTTTCCGTCAGCTGGTCCAACACCGCCCGGTTGCTGCGATCACTGACGGTGACATTAATGGTGTAATTGTTACCGGAAGCCGGGGCGCTGTGCTGTATGCGTGTCAGGTTACCCGCGCTATCGTAACTGTAAGCGCGGCTGTAATTGGTGTAGGTGGCATTATCGAAGGCCACGGGAGGCGGCAGATTACTGTTCTGTTGGCCGATATTCGCCATTTCACGCCCGGTGGCGCGGGCCAACTGATAGAGGCTGTCATAGACATAGGTGTTTTCAGGTACGACGGCCTGATTGCGCCAGAAACGGGTTTCTTCGGCGTTATTCGTTAGCCTGAGTATGTTGCCGACCGGGTCATATTCATAATGCAGATCCTGCAACACTTTCTGCCCCTGCGGATGCCCTTGTGGGCGCTCCGTTCGGGTGCCTGTCAGTCTTTGGGTTTCCGGCTCGTAGCTGTAGGTGTTGACCACGCCATTGCCGTGCTCTTCCCGCAGTTTTTGCCCGGCAGCGCTGTATGCCAGCGATTTGATGATAACCTGCTCCGGCCCGTTTTTCAGTTGCAGCCAGGTTTCTTTCAACAGGCCCGCCACATCGTACAGGATACGCTGTTGGTTGCCGGCAGCATCTACTGTGGTTAATGTTGCGCCCGTCGCATCACTGGTTGTCTGAGTGATATAAGCCTCGTCATCCAACAAGCCATTCCAGACGGTGCTATCGTTCCCCGGCCAGTTAACGGCAGATTCCATTTTATCGATGTCTTTCAATAGACGACGAGTGACAGAAAGCAGCTCACCGCTCAGGGCAACGCTGTTAGTTTGCACCAGACCCGCCGTGTCGTAATGGCTGACATTCTGCCCGGCCAGATTATTTTTTTGTTCATCCTCCGTATTGCCTGCCCAGATAAACCGCTCTGTTACGTTTGCGCTCCCACCGGTAAGCTGTTCGGTAATGCTGAGCAAACGCCCCGGCAGGGCACTCTCTTCATACTGCCAAGTTTGGGTCACGGCCTGACTTCGGTCTTCTTTATCTTCCCCGTCAACGCCGATCCCCGTGACCATCAAAAGCGAACGACCCTCAGCATCGTTCAGGGTTATGGAAATACCGGCATCGGCACTCTGTGTGCGTCGCCTTGTGCCGGTCAAATCATTCTGATACGTGAAATTCGCCAGCCCGGTCTGATATTGACGCGGCGTCGCAATCTGGGTCAGAAAACCACGCGTATCGTACTGCTGACGGGTAACTAGCTCCTCTGTTATCTCCGGCGTATCGGGATGCCGGGCATAAGCAATGTTACGTATCGCCAGCCCACGATGGTCAAATACCGTGACTGACGGTGTTTTAGTGAACAAAGATGTACTCATGACTTTATCCTTACTTGTTCCTGTTAATGACTATCTGACGTATCATTTTCGTCTTCGCTCACCATAAACCACGGGGTATACAGCGTTTCCCGCAGATAACCTTTCGCGGTAATCACCTGATATTCACGGCCTAACGCATCATAAATATGGGTATCGGCAAACAGATCAGCGCGGGCGCTGTCGTCACTGACATAACGCCAATCGTTCAGGAAATAAGGCTGATAGGTGCGCACCGCCTGTCCTTTACCATCGTATTCAGTTCGCCCGGAAACCGCCCAGCGAGTTTCAGTTTCGACAACCACAGGGGTTCCTGAGTCATTAACCGCCAACGCGCCCTCTTCAGTGCGCTGCCAGCTTTCACCGGCTTCGACACGTTGCGCACTTTGCAACAGGCGATCAAAGCCATCGGCGAACACCAGTGTCTGGCGTAATTGCTGCTGATTGTCATTGTCATAACGGTCGGTCGCGATGGTGAGAACATGTGGCGGTGTGCGCGTTGCCTGAGCCATCAGTGCCTGTGCTGTCAGTGCCTGCGTAGGAAGCGTTTGGCGCGCCAGCCAACGTCTGCGGCCTAATGCACAAACGTAACCTTCTTCGGTGACAGCATGAGCTTCTCGCAGGGCATTCCAGAGCGCGTTGCCGTCACCCATATAAGCCGATGCTGCTTGTTGCGACAGCTCTTGTTGTAATAGTTCTTGTTGCAACAGCGCTTGCTGCAACAGCGCTTGCTGCGATAGCTGCGGCATCCAACTGTCGGGAACAGAAACGACACATTGTGCCACCGGAATCGTGGGTTTCAGCGCCAGCGCTTCGTCCACCGTGGCAGGAACATCAAAAGGCTTGGATGCCGGTGAACTGTAACCGCTCATTTCGCCATCTTCGGTGCCCCAGAATCGGCTGGAAGTCACCATTCCCAACGCATTAAACGTCACGATATGCTGATTATTATTCATATCGGTAATTTGCTCAGGCGCGAGGAAACGGTAGTCATAGCGCGCTTGCTGGGTGAATTGCGCCGCATCTTTGGTTTCAATCAGCACACAATAGTGCTTATCCCATGTAAGCAGGGTTTTTCCCGTGAGCAACGTGCTGCGTTGGGCTTGTGGTCGCCAGAATTGGCTCGCATCGCCGTAATCGGTATAACCCTGACGCGCTACCCAAATGTCCGGTTCGGATGCCTGCTTAAAGAGGCGTGGCACCTGCTGATAACCGGCGGATACTAGCAGTTCATCCGCAGATTGCCCTGCCGATATACCGTCGAATGTCGCCAGAATGTCATCATCGAAGGCGGCGGTTTCATGATAGGCCACCAGCACTTGGGGTGACGGTTTTTCCCCTGTTCCGCCCTGATAAGCCACGCGGCTCTGGTCTAAATAAGTGTATATTTTTCCCTCACCGATCAGGCTATCATTGCCCAAGCCATTATTATCCGAACCATTATTATCCAAACCATCAGCGCCGATAAATTGCTCCAGCGCTAACCCTTCGGCAGGAACGTTATTCTGGGGATAAACATAGACATCTCTGCGCTGTCCATCCGGCAGCCCCAATATCCAGTTATCGCTATCCGTCAGATGAAAGTAACTGTGTTGCTGCTTGGTCAGATAAAGCTGCTGTTGCTGATCGTCATAACTACTGCCGAACAACGTTTCAGGCAACCGATCAGGATAAGGCGATACATCAGGCTGTTTGCGGCGCGGATAGTTGATCAGCACGCTCAATAACGGCAAGCCATAACGATCGGATTTGATCACCACCTGCTGGCTACATTGTGGATCAACCGCAACGCGCTGATACTGGTAACTGCGATTTTCAATCGTCGTACACCATGTTGATGGCGTTTTATCATTGGCCGCGGGCAGCAAGCGCACCTGACAACGCATTTCCGTCACGGTATAAGGCACATCACTCTGCGCTGAGCCATCATCACCGTATACCTCGCTGCGCAGCAATTGCCCTTTCATGGCGCGGGTTAACCAATACGCTTCACTTTCTGAAGGGATAAACGCCACATCCGTACTTTCATTCCCGTTTGTTTGCCAGCGGGTAAAGCGCGGGGAGAAATGGGAGAATGCCTGACTGTCACCGCGCCAGAATTCCAGCGGTAAGCGTGTATCCACTTCTGGTACGCCGGTTGCAAACCAGCTTAGGGTGCGCGCAGGCTTAGCAGAAACCAGCGCCGTGCTTGTTCCTTGAGAAAACGTTCCCTGAGAAAACGTTCCCTGAGCTAAAACAGCAGTATCTGTTTGGGAAACCCGACCAAAGCCGCGAAATTCGCGTTCTTTTCCGTCCCAGACGCCGTGAGCATATTCCTGTTCCTGAGTAAGACGGTTATCGGTGATCTCATCCAACACCTCACTGCGCCAGTGCAGATGGATGGGGAAAGGCAGATAACATACCGGTTTTTGTCCGGCAGCCCCGGCACGCTGTTTTTCATCCAGCCAGAACTGGGCTGAACTCCGATAGAACATGCGGGTTTCTGCACCACGATTATTGTTCATCACATTCAATAACCACGGTTTATTCACTGCCAGATCACAACGCCAGTGGCTCGGTGACATATGGGGCATCGTCATCACCAGACTGGCGATGCCTAAGCCCTGAATATCCGCCGCCTGTAAGTTGCAGGTATTATCAAAGCGTACGCCATCGGGGAACGGCAATATCACCGGCTGGCTAAAGCGATTGCCACTTTCATTGAGATAAATTTCCAGATATTCCGCGTGAGCATAAATCAGATCGGTTGTGCCTGAGCCATCAATATCCGCCAACAAAACCTGATTGGGGTTGAAATGCGTTTTCGGCTGGGTAAATCCCGCGATGGCCAAAGGCTGATCAAAACGCCCATGACCCAGATTCGGCCAGCATTTCACTCCAGCGGCAGTCACTTCCACCAAATGCTGTTGGCCTGATCCCAGCATGTCGGCAAAAGCCACTAAGTGACGCGCATCGGTGTCCAACATCGGTAACCGGAACCCAGCCGATTGCATCACATTCACCGCAGGCTGCCAGCCATTTTCCTGATTGCTGTACTTGGTGAACAGACGCACGCTTTTAGGGCCAATCAGGGCCAGATCAGGCAACCCGGCACCAGTCAGATCGATGAGCTGAGCATCAGGATGGAAATATTCCGTCGGTAACGCCGCCAATGGCGTGAACTGCGTCCATTCACCATCAGGCCGCATACTGTGGAAACCGTTCACCGCCGAAGAGGTGATCACCCAATCCAGACGACCATCGCCATTGATATCCAGCAACATCGCGCTGTCCTGCAAATTGGGAATTCTCGGCAAAGCCTTTATTTCACCATAAGCGACAGCGTTAATATCGTCGACAGCGTTAATATCGTCGATAGCGTTAATATCGTCACTGCTCTGGCGCTGCGGCGCTTTGTACCACCAGCCGCCCGGCTTATCCTGATAGAGAATTCCCGGCAAACCTTCACCATATAAATCAACAAGCTGGTAAGGTTGATAGGCATTAAATTTTGCCAACTGCGGCATCGCTTCCCAGCCGGGCAGGCTTGCTGACTCAAAACGCTGAAAGTCAAAACGCTGATAGTCAAATTCCAGCGGCGGCAACGCGACCGGCGTTCCATCCGCTTCATGGGCCAATTGGCGTGCCATAACCAGCGTCGTGACGCGGTTATCGAGGTCATAATCCAGCACCAGACGGCTGACCAGCGCAGGCACCTCGCTGATAACATCTTCACCCGTTATCTTTTCACTGCTAAGCGCTTGCAGCCGATGGAACATCAGAACCTGTCGGCACAAGCGGCGGGTACGGATTTCAAACCCGTACTCGTAGCGGCTGAACATGTCCGGCCGGGCGAGCCAGTTCGTCGGTTCGGCGTCATAAACCGGCACCGCGTAAATGGAACTGTCACGCTCACCGTAATCAAACATAAGATGAAACAGCCAATCAGCGGCATCCGGTAACGTGCTATTCAAGACGAATAAACTGGCTTGTGGGGTGATATTGCCGTAATTGACCTGAGCCAAATATCGCTGGGCATTGCCTTGTGGATGGAGCGTTGTTTCACTCCCGGCGCAATTCACTTCATTTTCGCCGCGATATTGATAGTAAATATGCTCGCCCTTTGTCGTTACGGTTTCTTCCAGTAACCATTGGGCAATCTGGCTGCCATCAGCAGGATTAGCAATTTGGCTCTGGGACGTTTTGCCGAAAATATGGGTCAGCCCATCGGGTGAATACATCACCCAAAATGAGGCTTCTGGCTGGCTTTGAGCCGGTTGCCAATACTCTATTTTGCCGAAATCCTGAATATTTCTCGGCTGGTAGCGAGTCACCTGATAAAGAGAAGGCAGTGTAATGCCCTGCAACGTGCCGGAGGTGCGCACATCCGCCTGTCCCGCGTCATTGCGGGCAATCACCATCACTTCCCCCACCGGAGACAAGAACTCATCTTCTTCGTTATAGCGAGGAATGCCGGATTGGGTACGGCGTTTAATGGCCATCGCATCACATTGCCAGCCGATGCCAAACGGCCCGTTCCCCAGAGTGCTGCTGTAATTCAGCGATAAAGCGGGCGCAACACCGCGCCCGCCCGATAGGGGTAATGGCAGAGAGAGGGACAGCGAGCCGTCAGGCCCGGCTGCTCCCAGTGCTTCTCCCATGCCGTTAATCGCCCCGCCACCTTTAGGCAAAGACAGCTCAGAAACAGCTATTTCCTGTGAATTCTGCATATAAGCCTCCTTTTAGTCCTTTATCTCTTCGCCAGTCTGGGAATGGGGCAGTTCGTCAACGGAGGGCAAATAAATTGCTTTCCCCGGATTATACAGCGGTCCCATATCGATGGTTTCCTGATTGGAATCTGCCACATAGCCCATGCCCTCTCTGGCGGCATTAGCCAGCAAGCCACAATCCTGATCGCCAGACCATGAGAATACGCCGCCTAATTGATTTTTTGCCGCATATTCGCCCTTTTGTTTCACGGTGCGGGGCGTATCCAATGAAATAAAGTGTTTTTTACTTTCGCTGTACAGGAAATCAGCATCGGCATTGGTATCCGTCATTAAGACAAAACCATTTTTCCCGGTACTTAAGGTATGTTCACAATCCATATAGTTTTTAAGGACATCGAAAAACTCCGGCGCACCTAATTCCATCGTCCCTAACGCGTTGCCCGCTTTATCATAGGTACGGTCTGTCAGATTCGCGCCGACGGCAGAACGGCCATAGTTTGCGTAACCCAGATGGATTTTCTCCATCGGAATATTGAGTTCGTTATGCAGGTAATCCACCGCCGCGTCTGCGGAAAGATCGAATAATTCTTGTGCGCCGGGATCTTTCGGGGAATACAGGTTGGTTTGGTGGCCAATATAATCCGCCCAGCCGGTGCCAAAAAAGTCGTAACTCATCAGGAAGATGTTATCCAGACCGCTTGCCACGAGCTGATCAATATTCGATTTTTTCAGTTTTGCTTTCACGCCGCTGCAAGCAATGGAAATCTCTTTTCGATTGCTATAGCCGAAGCGGTGATCCAGCGCATAGCGCAGCTCTTTCATCAGCAGGACATAGTTATCGCCATCCTGTTCATCGCTGCCATTGCCTGCTTCACCGCCACCACCGGGATATTCCCAGTCAATATCCACACAGCTGAACATCGGGAAGCGTTCGAAGAAATCCACGACGCTGGCAACAAAAACGGCACGTTCATTGGGGTTTTTAGCCATATCGGAGAAATAGCTGGATAAACTCCAGCCACCGATACTGAACGCCAACTCCAGTTTGTGGCCGATGGCATGGGCTTTTTTCTGTAGCTCGCGCAGCCCGCCCAACAAACCAGCCGCCTTATTCTGCCCATAGTAGGCTAAAAATGTGCCCGGCCCGATACTGTTATCCCCGGCGTCGGCAGGTAAGCCCACATTGCGTGCCGTGCCTAAGTCGCCGTAAGGGTCAAGCGGCACAACGTGGCCTTTTTCGATTGGCGCCCCTCCTAAAAATTTGACCTGATCGTTCCAGCCGTCCCAGACCTCATCGACTTTCTTTTTCAGCTTGCCGAAATCACCACAAATCCCCAAAAAGCTGAAAATCAGCCGATCATAAGTGGTCGGATTATCCATCAGCGTTTTTAAATCAAAGCCGCGCCCGCGTTGATCCGGCGTTTCGTCCTGCCCATCCAGCCGGGCATCATATTGGCTCCAGTCAGTAATATAAGCGGAAAGTTTAGGCCGGGTTTTATCACTGGTGTAGCGGTTATACATGGGCGCACAGACCCGCGTTGCGGTATAGGATAAATTCCCTTGTGAACCATCAGGTTTGAAATTCACATCAGGGCGCAAATAGGTTTTTTCAGTATATTCATCGGCAACCAGAATCGGGGAAGGAATATCTTCCGTCGGATTGACCGTGCCATCGGTAGGATTGCCGATATTTTGCATTTCGGCCGCCGTAGCGTCCCGCACCAGTTTCCAAGCATTATGCGGATTGCCGTCTGTGCTACCGTTACCCGGCACATGCCAGCGCTCAACCCAATAAGTATTGGTATACACCTTGCCATCGAAGATGACATTAAAGACTTGTCCGCCGACTTGCTGATTCCAAATCGTTAATGGCTCACCAATGATGTCACTGATATCAGACATTGCTTTAGCGGATGTGTATGTATATTTGTTTACCATAGTTTGAGATCCATTCTATTGGCCTCTTTATTGAAAAAGAGGCTGAATTATTTAAAATCATTCACCCAATAAAAAATGCAGCATTAACTTTCATTATTTATTTGAGCCAATATTTTTTTCACACCCTGACTAAAGGTTGACGAACCGATTGCAGCGGTATATTTCACATGCAAAATGACGTCATTGAGGCTATCAATATCCTGCTTCAGATTGGTGAACTGGAATCTCCAGCCCGATCCTACACCGGAGCCTTCAAAGGGCAGGAAACGCTCATCATCGAAATTAAGCATGAACAAACCACTGTCATTCACGCCGGTAGACAGCGAAATCTGCTGGTTCGGCTGAATGTTGCGCACCACATTTTCCGCTGCCGCCAGCCCGCGCTTAGTCAGCATCGCTTCTGCGGTGTTCAGATCCGCCTTGGTACTATAAGTACTGCCGGTTTGCGTCAGTTGCGCGCACACATCTTCATAAGGTCCGATTAACATGGGCAGGCTCACCGAAACCGATTTAATCCGGCGGTTGTAAAGTTCCTGATAATCCTCAGCAAAAATGGACTCTTCCAGATCAAAAGCAATCGGCCGTTTGAGTTTTAGCTCAGCCAGCAGCGTTGGCCAGCTTTCACCCAATAACGCTTTCAGCGAGATGGTTTTGGTAATTTCCTGACGGCGTGAGTTTTGCTCAACATAAACGCGCTCCATTCGCATTAATGCCAGTTTCAGTGTTTCTCCTGACATCAATCCCTGATAGAGATCGTTCCAGCTATTGCCGCTGATAAAACTCTGTTCAGCCAAATTCAGTTCATAAAGTAATGAGGCTTCCGCAGACAGACACAACGACGACACCGCATCGTAAGCCTGCAAATAAAGGCTGGAAAGCTGGCTGATCATCCATGTGTACAGGCTTTCATTGGTGAAACGCTCAGAGAAATAAGCCAGTAAAGCCAACGATTGTTGCTGCTGGGCTTCCACCTGCTCCAAACGTTTGTTGGCCGCTTTAACCTGCATATTTTGCACATTGATTTGTTGCTCAATGGCGTTAACTTCCCATTCCGCCTGTTTATATTGCAGTTCCCACTCCTGACGGCGACGGCGATAAGATTCGGACACATTGAGGCTGTCTGCCTTGCTGATATCAGATTGATATTTAAGCATGACAATTTCAGCCGCAGCATTTAATGGCGCACCCCACTGGGAGCCGCCCACCGCCAGACCGTAAATGTTAGGCACTACATCCAGCGCCGCCGCTGCGGTTCTCATGCCCTGAGCCAACAACAGTGCCGTGGCGGATTGAGACTGGAGATCGATGACTTTTTGTTCCGTCGCGGAAATATTTTCATCATACAGGCTCTTGTAATGATCGCGGCGTTCCTGAGCTGACTGCTTG
This sequence comes from Enterobacteriaceae bacterium, assembly GCA_031253755.1. Classification (GTDB taxonomy): domain Bacteria; phylum Pseudomonadota; class Gammaproteobacteria; order Enterobacterales; family Enterobacteriaceae; genus Xenorhabdus. The sequence continues at coordinate 68,919 of JAIRVT010000092.1, read as the reverse complement.
CCTGCCTGTAACGCCTCCAGACTGGCCTGAGTGATATCAATATCCTGCTGCTGTAATTCGATGGCGAAACGATACAAATCGCCGTTCTGAATCATTTGATAGGCTTCGAAACTCAAACTATCTTTGCGTTCCAACAGGCTTAATAACGTGCTGCCGAACTGAATCAGGGTTTCCACTCCGGTTTTGGCCCGGTTCAGCATCGGCTCAAAGCGGTAGTTCGGCACATTAAAGTTCATCTTGCTGGCATTTCTGGCCGTGACAACCCGCTGATAGCGCTGTTTCATCAAGCCACGCGGAGAAATACTGGAGTCATACAACGCCATATTGATTTCTTTGCCGTCCAGCGTCAGATTGTGGCGCAGGTTGTAAATACGGTTATCCAGACGATCCCACAACGCCGTCAGTTCGCTATTGACCGGATACATAAACAGATCATTATCCAGCGCACCCATCGTGTTATCGTGGACAACCGTTTCAATCGCCAATGGCTGGCTTTGCATTTCCAGCAGCCGAATATCGCTGTCACTGCGATAGGATGCATCCTCAAGGGAGATTGGCTGCCAGAAACTGGTTAACTGCAAATCCGGGCGGCGGCCGAGCAATGAACCGGCGGTGGAATAATTCAAACGCGCCAACGTTCGGGCGGAAGGTTCAAGGACACGATACTGCATGTCACCGGCATCAAGGATATTTTTCACCTGAAAATTGAAAACCGCTTTGCGATAGTGAACCGGTTCACTCGCGGCCACTGCATCAGGATCGGTGGGATCGGTCAGGCTGTAAGTGATGATTTTTTCGTCCAGCAGAGGACGGCTATTCCAGTAACGGGGCTTTCCTTGTTGTAACGCCGCGTCCTCTTCGGTTTCAAACGGATTAAACAGGTATTTAACCCAACGATTGGCATCTTCATAGCGCTGTTCGACATTAAAACGCCACGCCACCAGAAAAGGCATATGGAAAAACAGTTCCCAGAAATAAATGCCATTCGCCCCTTTCAGGTCAATCGGTTCCGGGGCTCCGCCTGAAATCGATTCTTCATGAGGTTTATTCTGCATCTCCCAACTGAGCACCAAATTCAGGCTTTGGCTTGCTTTACTGATTAATTCTTTGGCAAACAGGGAATTTAAGCGAATTTTCTTTTCTGAATACCATGCTTCCTTAACGTCGCTTTTCGGAAATTGTAAATACTGGGTCTGCTTGAATTGCTCAATCAGGAATTTATCGCGTATCATTTTACCGATTCGCAAAACAATCTTAATTTTTCCGCCCTGATCGGTTCCACCATTCGGCAAACTAAAACCGGTGACAATCGTCATATCACTCTGATCACAAACAATCAGCGTCGCCGCAATTTCCGCATCGTAATCGTCTTTGGTCAATAATTTATAACGCAGCCAGCACCGTTTTCCCTCGCTGTCCTCTTTCCAGATACCGTAAATAATATTGGTGCTCTTATCGAACTGATATTGATAGGTTGATTTTGACGTCATATAAATATTTAACGTGTCGCCGCTGAAATCAGCACTGAACGTAAAATCATCCTTCGAGCCAAAGCCTTCAACATGCTCCCGACTTAATTCTATCGGCCAATCGCGGTTAATAATCACCGGATAAAGAATAAGCTGTTTAAATTCCGTAATATGACCATTCTGGGGTTCACGGAAATAAAACCAGACTAAATTATCACCATAGCTGTCTTGCGGGGATAATTTTGACTCCGGAGGAACGGCGGGCAAATTCGTGGATTCCATCAACATGCTGTCACAGATATAACTGAAAACAACATCGTAGTCATAACTCTGGCCGTTCTCCGTGCCTTTATTTTGCTTAAATGCCACCAACGCCAGACGAGGTTCACTTTCCATGCGATCCACAACCGCAATCATTTCCTCCAGCCTATACTCAATGACCTCTTCTCTCAGCGTGGTGCCCGTGCTCCATGTGCCATCAAAACCTAAATGCGCCAGCCGGATCTTGGTGCGGTATCCCGTTTTTTCTGCGGGACTGCCGTCGGCGTTGGTGACCTTCTCTTCCGCCGACTCAAACCAACTGATATAGAGACGGTTATCCAGCATAATCGGGCGCACGACACCGTTGGCCACATTTTCCAGTGGTACGCTGATGGATTTCCACTCGCTCCAAGCGGTAGGATACAACTCGTTAGAGCTTCGGTTACGCTGGCTGCCATTCAGGGAACGCCAGAAATAGCGGTAAGGCTGGACGCGGGTACGGGCCACGAAATAGGTCGTGTCGTTTTCAATGTCGATGCCATCCTGATAACCCGCAATGATCTCCAGATTACTGACATCTTCAAAATTGTTCAGATAACCCAATACCGCTTTCCGGGCGGCTTCGTCGGTTAATTTCCCTTGATTGAGCGCACTTTCAAGCTGGAAGAAAAACTCGGTTTTCGTCAGGCGTAACGTGGGATCGACATAAATTTCCGGGAACATTCTGAGCTGTTGATTCGCCGCCCAATAGCCATAGCGATTGGCGAATTCTTCCCAGTTATCCGCTTCCTCTCTGTTCATCGAGAGACCCGGCTCCAGATTCAAGACAATACGGTTAATATATTGCTGGATTGATTGAGTGACCGATGAAAGGCGCGACGTAATCACTTTTGACGAAACTTGGGTATCCAAGAGTAAATGATCATAAAGATCATCGACGTTTTTAATCTTATCTTTCAGCCGCGTAAAATCTTTTCCCTTCGGAACGATTTGACCAAGATAATAATCGACCAACGCATCGCGTAAATCTTCCTGCAACTGAGTTTCGATCGGTAACGGTGTTTCAGCCGATAATTGTGTTTCAATAGAATTAGCCATTATTATTTCCTTGTACTTTTAACGCGGCCATAATTGCTTCACCAACACGTTCAGTCAGAGAAAATTCAGAATTAACCGTCAACAGACCGATATTCCATAAATAATCAACGGAAACGTTGGTTTTATTCGCCAGCTGTTGTAATCGTCTAATCCAATCGACTTCAAAGACATTTTTCGCTTGTTGCGGTTTTAAATCAGCCAGCGCTGCTGCTTTTAATATTTCATCGGCATCCCAGTCCAATATCTCTGAAAGTAATTCAGCACATTTTTTATTAATGTCGTCCTCTGACGAATCTATTTCGTCATTATTGGCATAAGCCAGATATTCATGAATTTTATCTTCATTTTGATTCGCGTTAGCCACCCAATCCTGATAAGCGCTAATCAGATATATTTCATCCATTGACAGTGATGTGGATAATTTAATTTGTGTCAATCCCAACCAAGCCGGTTGCGCCAAACGCAGAAAAATAAATTCTTTGTTTAATTTAAGTGCGTTAATCAGTTGGGTATAAATTAACAGGCTATAGGTCAATTCGGTCAATTCAGGGATAATACTTTGTACATTTTCCGGCGTATTTTTCAGGATCATTTGTAATACGCTGCAAACGCTACTGCCCAGCCATTGCAATTGCAGTGGAACACTATTTTTGTTGACGCCATATTCAGCAGCAATTGCCTGTGACAACAGATTATCCTGTGCATTTTTCGCTGCCAGCAGGATTTGCACCAGAATATTCATCACGTTATCACTGATGCTGTCACTGGCTGCGGCCAGTTTGTGCCTGATGATATCCTCGTCCGTTTGTCCCCACACAGGGTAGATATCCAGAACCAGACCATTTTCATCGATGATCTTTTCTTGCTGTAACAGTGACCACCAAGGCTTCGCTGCCAATTCCTGACGCTGGAAATCTTCGGGTGTTAAACACACATTGTCAGCCAGCCCCTCCGCGATCCCCTTAAAGAAAATCACCATATTCTCTGTCGGCACAACGGCTAACCGGGTTTTATCCAATAACAGGGCGAGATTGGCGGCGGTGAGTTTGGTCTTATTCAGCCAGCGACTCAGCGCTTCCATCTTCATGATGATATGCAGGAAATTAGCTGAATCGTAAGCATCGTCACCAAACAGCGGTTTTGCTGCCAGATAGCCCATATCATCGGTGATGATACTCATTAAAATCAGCCCATCTTCCGGGCTCAGGCCAAATATTTTCGGAATACTGACCAAGCGGTACAGGCTGGAAACTACATCAAAATTGCGGGCTAATTTGCCTTCTTCAAGCTGCAAGGCTTTTTGTACAATCGGCGCAATAAATTGGAACGTGACTGCCGGGATATTCAGCCCGCCACAGATTTGTTTCACCGATTTCGCATCCGCGTCTTTGGCATTTTGATAATCGAACGTGCCACCATCCAGCACAAAAGGCTGATCAAATAACGGCTCGCTATTGAATATCTGGTCAAAGAACGCCGTATCGCTGCTGATGGCGAACGGCGTAATCTGATACAGCCATGCGGAAAACATTTCAGGTGTGACTTTGTACTGTAAATTTAAATGCCTGAATAAGCCTAAACACGTCAGCACATTGTCGGTGATTTCGAATTGGGTGTTCTTCGGTTCAGCCTGCATCGCCGAGGCCAATAGCAGATCCAGCTGATAAAATGGCACTGCCAGCCAGCGTTGGAGGCGCACAAACCGATTTAAACGCTCCAGCCGGAAGTTTGATACTCCCTGTATTTCTCGGCCGTGATCGGTTCCGGTTCTGATAATGGTCAGCGCGGGTTGCTGGCACGCATTGATGTAAATGCCACCAAAGTGATAAGGCGCCGGAAAACGTTGTTCGCTTTGGCCATTGGTAAAAATCGGATTATTGAAAACGACATTCGGTGATGCAATCGGTAAATATTCGCCAGCACTCAGCAGATCTTCAATATCGGCCGCTTTTGTGCCGGTCTGGTCGCCAAAAACGGCCAGTTTTTTCAATTGACCACTGTCATCAGCACTCAGTCCATAATTATTGATAAAGAAAGCCCCTGCTTCTGGCTCCAGTTCGGCTTGTGCCGTTCCCGCGTTCGCAATGGCAAGCCGGTAAGTCAGGGTCAGGAAAGGCACGCTTTCCGCTTCGCTATTGTCGCCAGCGCTGTTGACCTGCTCTGCCGCATAAATCGTCATATTGGCGAAGAACGGGCCGTTATCCAGAGTATCGATGGCAGGGTTATCTTCTGCATGATAAGACAACTTCAACTGGCGGCTGAAAGGCGGGGAATTATCGAATGGCACCATGCGGGCTTTGATGCGATGGTAGGTGATAATATTTTCACCCCGTAACTTCACGGTAATGGTTTCATTCGCTTTATTGCGACAGACAACCTCAATAATATCGAACGGTTTTTCGCTGTTTTCCGTCAATGCCGCCGGGCCGTTAATACCGGCTTCTGGCTTAACAATATAGCCGTGGCGTGACAGATCTTTTTCAAACAAGATCTCCGTAGTGCTGCCGCTTAAATACCCGTTGGTCAGATTTTCTTTCGTTAATAAATGTTGTGCAAAAACGTCATTTTTGCTCAGTAAACTAATTTGTTCGCTGCTTAACTGGGTATAAGCCAGCAGAATTTGCTGGTATTTATCTGCGCTGGTATTCCAGAATGTCGGTAAATCAACGTGTTGAATCACTGAACCCAATTCAAGATCCTGAACACCCAAACCTTTATTGATCTGCTGGGTTGGCAAACTGTAAGGCAAGGTAAAAGGAAAATGAGTACTGGCGAGAATTTGATTGACGGTTTTATCCGCATGACCTGATTGGCCGATATATTCTTGCGCACTGCCGGAAAGCACATCATTGACAATCGATAACGCGGTCACTTCTTTATATAGCGCATCATTATCCAGCGATAGATCAGGAATATCGCCCCGGCGCGTCGCTAATTTCAGCGCCTGATTTGAACCATCCAGCTCCACGGCTGTAACAAATTTATACAGATCCAGCAGATAGCTGGCCGGGCTGTCCAACGCTTCAATCGCGCCGGGACGACAAAAATCGTCCCAAGGCTCAGGAAACAGGCTGCTGTAATCCGGCAACTTTCCCTGCTCCTGCCCGTCTGATTGCCCGTCTGACGTAAAGGCGCGCACCGCCAAGGGTTCACCGTGTTCAGACAGGCGATTTTTTCGATAAGTCTGTAAAATCTGGTTAGCCAGACTTACCGATCTATCAAAAATAACCGCGCTATTTCCCCGTAGAGATTCATCATGGCGTTTGATAAATCGCTGACGGGAAATTTTGGCAATATCAAAAATAGAGCGATAACCCAGATTCTGCAAAATATCAATTAATGTCTGGGGAGTATCAATATTACGCTGGGAAGTTAATGGCTGTTGATAAACCATTGTGGATGGTATTTCCGCAGCGGAAATTAATAATGGCGACACGCTATTATTATTTTTATTCTCACCAGAATAATCTTTATATTTATTCATTCTATTATTCCATCTTGTTTTATAGATAAGTGTGATCTGTCGAATTAATAATTATTCGCATCTCAATATATCTTTAAATAAAAAAATAGTTTATTGCGTTGACTTGCAAGCCTCGCATTCAGGTTCAGCGGGTTCTGTATAGGTCGGTAATTCTCCCTCAGAATCCAAATAAAACGGGGTCATATCGATAGCATCATATTTCTTTCTCCGGCCTAATCCTTCATGGGCTGCATTGGTTAATAACCCATTATCCTGATCGCCCGTCCAAACAAATAACCCGCCTAAGCCTTTTGCTTTGACATATTTCGCTTTATCTCTTACCGAGCGCGGTGTATCTAATGAAAGAAATAACTTCGCTTCTGCATTATAAAGGTAATCGGCTTTGGCAATTTTATCGTGAATCAGGGTGAAACCATTGCGCCCGACGCCTGCCTCAAAATCCATATAGTGACAAATAATATCGGTCCACTCTAAAACGGAACCTTCAAAACTGCCCACAACACTTCCCGCAGGGGAATTGGTATAGTCGCCTTTCATGGATTCTTCGGCAGGATTATTCATCTCCTCCAGAACCGCATTTTTTGCATTGCGCGTATAGCCGGCATAGCCAATAAAAATAGCTTTAGGATCAACATTCAGGCTGATCAGGTAATCCACCGCATCTTCAATCGAGAATTTCGAATATTCATCATCAGCCGCGCGGGAAAGGTTCGTATGGTGCGAGAGTTTACCGTTACCCAGCGTAAAGAAATCATAGGTCATCAGGTTGATGCCATTGACTCCGGCAGCCATCAGAGCAGGAATATTGGCCAGTGCCAGCTTTTTCGGGTCCGCCGAAGCCGCGATGCTAATGCCGGTCAGATTCGGGATATTCGCCGCTTTAATTTCCGTGATCAGCGTGGCAAAGTTAGCGCCATCCTGTGGATCGAAAATGTTACCATTCCCTTCAGTGCCCGGATATTCCCAGTCAATATCCAGATGGGTGAACATCGGGAATCGGGTGAAGAAATCGTTGATGCCGGCGACAAAATTGGTGCGCAGCGCCGGGTCTTTTGCCAGTTCACTAAAGAAACCACTCATTGACCAGCCGCCGACACTCAGGGAGAACTCCAAATCAGGGTGTTTATCGTGCAATAGCCTGAATCCCCCCAGCAGCCCTTTTGCTTTGTCCTGATAATAAAGCTCACTGGCTGAACCATCACTCCATTGAGTAAAACCACAATTGATATTCGCCTGAATCGCACCATAAATATCGACGGGAACCGGCTTACCTTGATGCTTATCTAACGCATTCTCCTCACTATCTGCAATGCCCAGATCAGATGCCTTATCAGCATTAAGCTTCGCGGGATCATATTTTTTATCGCCCACTAGCCCGGCAAAACTATAAATCAGCCGTTTGAACGGTTTCCCCTCTGGTGTGTCAAGCCGCATGATATCTGCACTACGCCCGCTTTGTGGGTAATATTGCGGGTCATCAAAGGTTATTCTGGGATCATATTGCGCCCAATCGGTAAAATAACAGAGCACATCAAAATTATCGCCATCGTCATAGGTGTTAAACACCGTTTTCGCCATGCGGGTGGGTGTATAGGTCAGTTTGTCCGTGGTGGTAGCCGGATCATATTCCGACCATTTATAGGTTTTTCCTGCTGCATCAATTGCTTTATTTTCGCCAGCCCATGTATAGCCGGGGTCTATATCATAAATAATTTTACTTGTATTATCTTTTTCCATTTCTGCCCTCCATTCTTATTCAATTTGGGATATTTCCTTGAGGATAACTACGAACATATATAATATCTTTATTGATAAAAGCCTTTAAATAACATTCTTTATCAATAGAAGACTTTAAAAAACATTTTGCCCAGCAATATAAATCAATTTGATAGTCAATAATAAAAATTGTTATACCTGTGATTAATTAATTAATTATTTATTTATATAAAATCAGTCTTATAAGAATAAAATTACCACTTAGTAGTTAAATTATGGCAAATAAATTGATTATTCATGCTTTTTATTTATCGCGTAACACTTAACTTTTTATTAAAAAACAATCACGAATTAAGGTTATTTTTATTCATTCCCCTCTCAATAAAAAGTAATGGCGATTTATTCCGTTCGATTATATTGATGTCTGTTGTCGGCGTCTATAAATATAAATAGGTAAAACAGCTATCAAAATATAAAAACAATAATCCAAATGAGAATGGTAAACCTATTCATTACTTATCAATATATATTAATTGCTTTTCAATATATGACTGATAAATATGCCAGATAAATAACTTTAAACAGAGTATATTGACGTAAATAATGGGAACATTATATCCCTATAAATGAGCCATTTTAATATTATTTAATCTTGTAATATGATATATATTTTTTAAAACAGGGTATTAATTAAAAACTATTATTCCAATATACTGCCAATAAATATTAGAAATGCATTTATTGGCAGCTTAAATTATCAATTAATGATGGCTGATACCATTCTTTATTCTCGCAATGAAACTCATCCATTTATTGCCATATAAAGAAACCGACAAGCCAACTAAATATTATCGCTGCCAACAAATCTGAAAATTTCATCGTGATTCAATCCATTTATTAAAAAAATGTTAAAATAAATCACATCTTAAACCTTTCGTTATTACAATGAGAAGAAATATGAGCAATCCTTATGGTGAGTTATTCAAGACGTCCGGTGCAATCAAGTTTTCTTTAGCGGGTTTTGTCGCGCGTATGTCATTGCCAATGACCGGAATTGGCATCATCACGATGTTATCTCAGCTCACGGGTAGCTACGGGTTAGCCGGTGCAGTATCAGCAACCTATGTATTCACTTATGCTTTGGCCGCCCCGCAAATTTCCCGTTTAGTCGATAGCTACGGGCAATTTCATGTATTACCTGTTGCTGCCTCAATCAGTGTGGCAGGTCTATTCGCGCTTTTAGCCTGTGCGTATTGGCATACGCCTACTTGGATGCTGTTTATATGCGCCGTTCTGGTGGGTTTTATGCCGAGTATGTCCGCCATGATACGTGCCCGCTGGACAGCCATCTATCGTGGGAAGCCCCAACTGCAAACGGCGTATTCTTTCGAAACCGTACTTGATGAAGTTTCGTTCATTGCTGGACCGCCGATATCCGTTGGTTTATGTGTTGCCGTTTTCCCGCAAGCCGGTCCATTGGCTGCTGCGATCTTATTAGCCGTGGGTGTCGGGTTCTTTGCCATGTCGCGGGAGACCGAACCGCCCAGAGAGATTCAAGACCCTACTCAGAAAATAGTAGCTGAGGAAATGGCTGGCTCTGTGATTAAAATGTCCGGTTTATGGGTTTTGGCATTATTATTTTTCTTTATGGGCATCATTGTCGGTACTGTCGATATTGTCAGTGTCGCTTTTGCCAATCAATTGGGGAAACCGGCGGCGGCAAGTATCGTTTTGTCTGTGTACGCCATCGGCTCCTGCCTTGCCGGGCTGGTATTCGGGGCGCTTAAACTGAAAACACCACTGCACAAGCTGTTACTCATCGGCGGTTTAGCCACGGCACTGACGACGCTGCCTTTTCTCATGACACACAGTATTAGCGGTTTATCGCTGGCGGTATTTATGGCGGGTTTATTTTTTGCACCCACGATGATTATTGCGATGGCGTTAGTGGAAAATTGGGTTCCGGCACGGAAATTAACGGAAGGGTTAACTTGGCTGCTTTCTGGCCTTAATACCGGAATTGCGTTAGGTGCGATGGCAGCCGGGCATCTTGTTGATAGTTATGGCTCTCATGGCGGGTTTGCGGTTTCTACGATCGCCGGAATTGGTGTCGCGTTAGCAACGCTGTATATCCCCTATGGGTTTCGAGTTGCATCGCGGCGGCAAGTAAGTGAGTCCCCTGAGCATAGATAACCGTCTGTTTATAAAAACATGCTCCTCCGAATAAGTAAAACGCTCGCTGTAAGGCGAGCGATTTATAATAAAAAAGAGCAAATTAGGTATTTTCTCTCATTTCTATAATTTCGATTTGATTATCAAAACGTAAATGCTCATCAAGTGCCATTGGAATTAACCAACGCAAATTGTAGATAACATTATCCGGTAATGAATTTGCTTCATAGATATCAACAATTTCTTTTTCAACCGATTTGGCAGAATAAATCCGATCATCATAGGTATAAAGAAAATTAACCTGATACGCGTCAGGACGGGTTAAAACCGTAAATAATTTCCATCCATTCGGATTTGTTTCAATTCCCGCTTCTTCTGCGAATTCTCTTGCCATCGCCTGTTGCGGATTTTCGCCCTTTTCTATTTTTCCGCCAATGCCGTTAAGTTTACCGGCCTGCCAGCTCGGTTGTAACTTAGAAATAAGCGCCACGTGTTTTTTATCTTTAGAAAACATGAAGCCGGTTACATAATAAATCATTATATTCCTCATATTTCTTATTTCATTACTGAATGATTAACGTCTGATCTCTGTCTGGCCCGTGGGAAATATATTTGATCGGGACGCCGGCATAATCTCGGATAAATGTCAGAAAATCAACCAACTCAGGTGGCAATTCTGTTAAATGGCTATACGATGTGTTTAATTCTTTCCATCCCTTAAAGGTTTTATAAATGGGTTCGACTTTATCAAATTGTAATAATGCGGTATCACAACACACTGGTTTGCCATCAATTTCATAAGCGACGGCAACTTTTATTTCAGGCAAACCCGCCAATACATCAACATTCGTGATGGCTAATTCTGTTACACCGTTAAGTTTTACCGCATGTTTAATCAGGCATAAATCCAGCCAGCCACAGCGTCTGGGTCTTTTGGAAACCGTGCCATATTCATTGCCCCGCTCCCGAATATAATCAGCCTTTTCGGTCAGTAATTCCGTCGGAAATGGGCCGTTGCCGACGCGGATCATATAGGCTTTCATGACACCCACAATATGTATTTGCTGCGCCGGTATTCCTATCATGGCAAAACAGGTCTGCACTAATGTCTGATACGCGACGGTATAAGGATACGTACCAAAACTATTATCTAAGAATGTGGCCTGAGAGGTTTCAAGTAAAACATCTTCTCCCTGTTTTAATAAATCACTGATCGCTTCATTCGTGAAAGTAAAATAAGGTTCGATCTGTTTTCCGTACTGATGCGTTAATTCCAGCATCTCTTCAAAATCCAATGTTGTGCTGTCATTAAAAACATGGTTGATTTGTTTTTCCCTGATACCCCAAAGGAATTCTAATTTACTCCTGAGTTTTTCTTTATCCAGCGTATCAATAAGCCTGATCCCATGTCGGTTAGATTTATCTTCAACACAGGCACCCACACCCACACCAACGGAGCCTATTTTATTTTTGCCTTTATACTTTTCCGATGCTTTATTTAATTCGGCATGGAGTGGCAATACAATATGGCAGCGTGGATCAATTGATATATTGGAGTGAATGTTCTCTTTTTGGATAAATTCAATTTCTTTTGCCAGTACTGTAAGACTGATCAGCGCGCCTTGACATATATAAAGATTCTTTTTATTCAGTGATGCGGGCAATTGGGAGAATGACCCTCTGATATTGCCATATTGCACACAATGGCCTGCGTTTGCACCACCATTAAATCGCGCAATGTTATTGACATTACCTGATAAATAATCAACAAACTTACCCTTTCCTTCATCTCCAAATTGGAGTCCAACGACAGCCTTTAACATAGGTTTATTTCTCCCATAAATAAGGTTGTATTAAATAAGATTGTATTAAATAATAGTATTTCTATATTATAAATAGTTTTCCAAAATGATAAGGAATAATCACTGCTGATACTCTCACTATTATGAAAAGACATATGTTTATTATGATTACTTTATTGGTTTATTTTAAATGGCGTATTTTTAATATCTTATATTTCTCCGCTACGCGGGGAAATATAATGCGCATACTTAAGTTAAATATTAATATAAGTAATCACTTTTAAATCAATAATAAAAACATATTATTTAAGTTTAATAAAAAATAATGTATTGAATCCGCTTAAAATTTATTGACTAAATCATCCGCCATCATCAACGCTTCACTTAATGTATCCACAACAGGCACACCTGCTGTTTCAAGACTCAAACGGCTATGCGTTCCTCCCGTATAAAGAATGGCATGGGTGCCGGCTGATAATGCGGCAATCGCATCATCGGTTGCATCACCGATAACAACACTCTTTTCAGGGGAAATATTGAGTTTTTTGATGTGATTCGCCAATTGTTCGGTTTTTCCCGTGGTCAATAACGGCGTATTTCGGCCATCAATATGGGTAAAGAATTCAGCAATTCCGTGGTGATCAATCATGGGGACTAACTCTTCATGTTGCATCAGTGAACAGAGTGATTGTGTTGCCCCTGAGCGATGACGGGTAGCCAGTAATTCGCTCACACCTTTCGCTAAATCGGCTTTTTGAATGCCGGGACGATAATGCGCGTTAAATATTTTTCCGATAGTTGACCATTCAGCAGAAGAAGGTTCGCGCCCAATGACTTGCTTATAGAAAACCTGCACGGGCACACAATAATATTCCCGGTATTGTTCCAGCGTCAGCGGTTCGATACCAATTTCGGCCAATGCTAAATTCGTTGCGTTTACTGAGACACTGACATCATTCAGCAATGTGCCATTCCAATCCCAGATAATATGTGCTGTAACCATATTCAATTAACTTCCTTAATTATAATCTGCTTATTGCAAACAATTTGTTTCAATCAATTCGTTTCAATCGACTCGTTTTTAATAATGCGCTTAAAGCGGTTTATTCCTAATTAACGATTGCGGGATAAACATTCAGGGCATTGATGAGCGATATCTTTAAACGCATCAATTGGCCGCTCAACATTCACTGTTTGTGGCATCAGGTGCGCTAAAAAAGCCAGTAATTCGGATGCCCATGCTGAACCCGGCAGGGTGTCATGCAGGACGGACAATAAACTGTATGAATAATTCACCCAATCCGCCGCCGTTGTATGCGCACTCTTGCCATCCGCATATTGACCATCCGCACACTGGCTGTCCGCTAAGCGTTGACCGGCGAGATGATTCAGCACCTTATGATGGCGGAAACACCACGGAGTCAGGACATCCAGCGTTTCAGGCGTGAAGACCCGCTCAGCGTAGCCATACACCTGAGTACGCAATAACTTCTCCCAATGTAGCTCAGTCGCTCGTATCTTCGGCTTGATTCCTGTCTGAGCCAAAATCAGATGGCTTGCCTGCCGCAAGGTATCTCCGGTTCCACAATTATCATCAATAATCGTAATGGCACGATCTATCGATAAACCAGCCGTTGGAGAATGAACCGATGGAATGCGGCGTCCCCAAATATGCCGGCTGTTGCAGGAAGCATCGTCGTAGCGTGAAACTTTCACTAAATTCAGCTCACTTCGCCATGCGACTGCGGTTATCGCCGCTGCCGCCGCGCCGCCTAACATGACACCGACAACAGAAGTGTTCGGGCAGGCATCAATTTGCGCCGCCGCTAACGTGAGTAAATGGTTATCACCTTCGATAAAGGTTCTCGGCACTTGATGTTCTGCCTGCGCGGGCAGTTGCAAATCTTGCAGTGATGACACTGAACCACTAACCTGCCTTCCCATTAACGCCGAACAGATAATTTCAGCACAGGCTTTCACGCCATCAATAAAAGGCACAAGGTCATCATTGGTGATCTGTGGAACACCTATCAGGCAATCGATAATGCGCAATAGCTTCACCAGACAATGATCGGCCAATATGTATTTTGAGGCCGTGACACATTGCTTGTCTGTACACTGAAGTTTCATTATGAGCGCGGCATAGTTTTTGACGGTTGCCAATAACTCACCACAGGTTTTCGGCTCATAATATGCCATGCCACGAGAGCCGATAAAATTCGGGTTCGTTGTCACCAACCCCGGCAATGCCATGATCTCGGCTGCCAAATGGCTGGCGGCAAAAGTTCCCCGCAATTCGCCCAATAAACCCACAGCGCGAAAATCAACAACAGATGAGAAAAACGCAGACATATTCAGCCTCTTGCCGATGCTGTTGCCGCTACCGCAGATCGCGTCACGGCAAGCGCATCCTCCAGAGAAACCCGCCCGATATGCAGTGCCTGCCCCAGAATAGCGCCCTCAATACCCGGCATTCCGGCTAACACGCCGAAATCATTCAGACTGGATACCCCGCCACCGGCAATCACGGGAGAGGGTGTTTTTGCACTGACTTCATTTAGCAGCGTAAAGTTGGGTGAACTCATCATGCCGCCCCGCTCCACATCAGTGACGACATAACGCTGGCATCCTTGCCTTTCGAGGCGTTCAAGCACATCCCAAAGGTCACCTTTGCTGACATTCCAGCCATGAGTTGCCAACTGATAACCTTCCGGTGTACTTCTGACATCCAGCGCAATTGCAATCTTATCGCCATACTCAGCAATCGCTCTGGCGCACCAGTCTGCGTTTTCCAGCACGGCAGTGCCCAAATTTACCCGTTGGCATCCCGTTGCCAATACCCGTCTCAGGATCTCTTCATTTCTGATACCGCCACAGACTTGGACATTAATATCAACCGTATCAATAACCTCAGCAATCAGGTGGCTGTTTGAGCCTCGCCCTGATGCGGCATCAAGATCAACAACGTGTATCCAATTTGCCCCGGCATTTTGCCAGGCTAACGCGACTTCTGCCGGCGTTCCTAACGGCCTGCGTAATGTTGTGCTTTCACCACGCGTTAAGCGAATGGCAGAATTTGATGTCATCGCGATCCCATCGACAATATCGACCGAAGGAAATACCTCGAATGTTGCCGTACTTATCATTTAACCACCTAATTTAATTAAAAATATATACCAACCCAATTTCAAATTGCAGTTTACAAAATCTACAGTTTACAAAACCTACCGTTCACAAAATCAGGTGAATGCTTATATCTCTCCGCTGAGCGGGTTGATATAAGACGCACCTTGAAAGGCGACGGGCAGATATCCCTTTTCATAATAGTAAGAGTATCTAAAGTGATCTTTCCTTATCATTTTGAGAAGCTATTTATTACCCGGACTTAATAACAAGAATAATTGACATGATAATTATTCATTATTGAGTGTATCTTAAATGATATTGATAATTCCAATTGGCCATTTCAATTATTTATTTCAAATCCATAATAAGAAAAACAGATGGATTTTCAATAAAGTTATTTTGTTATACGCCGCCATTTTTATATAAAACAAATAAAATAAAGGTAGAAATAAAAAACAGAAATAAAAAACAGACAATTAATATAATTAAAACATATATCTTATATTTAACGAGATTTACCAAAATGGAGTTAAATCTATATCAATTAAAAAAATACACTTATTAAAAATAAATAACGTTATTACGAAGCAAATAGATATAGAAGTTTTTTAGTCTAATAAATCTAATAAATCTGTTAAAATATAAAACTGAGTGCACTAACCATCACGACGATAAGATATTCACCCAGCGTTCCCTTGTTCGCCGTATGTGGGAGCAATTCATTTTTACTTTTTACACCTGAAAAAGAGTCATTTTATGAAATCACGTGCTGCTGTGGCTTTTGGGCCAAACCAACCGCTCAGAATTGTTGAAATTGATGTTGCTCCACCTAAGGTGGGTGAAGTGCTGATAAAAATCAGCCATACCGGTGTTTGTCACACCGATGCGTTTACCCTGTCTGGCGAAGATCCTGAAGGTTTATTCCCGGTTGTTCTTGGGCATGAGGGCGCGGGAGTTGTCGTTGAAGTCGGTGAAGGCGTCACCAGTGTGCAGCCCGGCGATCACGTTATTCCGCTGTATACGGCGGAGTGTGGCGAATGTGAGTTTTGCCGTTCCGGTAAAACCAATCTGTGTATTGCCGTTCGCGATACGCAGGGCAAAGGCGTGATGCCGGATGGCACTACGCGCTTTTCCTACAATGGCCAGCCCGTTTACCACTATATGGGATGTTCCACATTCAGCGAATATACCGTTGTGGCTGAAGTCTCGCTGGCAAAAATCAACCCGCAGGCCAATCATGAACACGTCTGCCTGCTGGGCTGCGGTGTCACAACCGGTATTGGTGCGGTGCATAATACGGCCAAAGTTCAGCCGGGCGACTCTGTTGCCGTTTTCGGTCTGGGTGGCATCGGGCTTGCGGTGATTCAGGGCGCCCGTCAGGCCAAAGCAGGGCGCATTATGGCGATTGATACCAATCCGGCTAAGTTTGCATTAGCCAAACAGTTCGGCGCGACTGACTGCATCAATCCTAACGATCACGATAAACCCATCCAGCAGGTCATTCTGGCGATGACAAAATGGGGCGTTGACCATACTTTTGAGTGTATTGGTAACGTTAATGTGATGCGTGCCGCGCTTGAGAGTGCTCATCGTGGTTGGGGGCAATCCGTAATTATTGGTGTCGCCGGTGCCGGAAAGGAAATTGCGACCCGGCCATTCCAGCTTGTTACAGGAAGAACCTGGAAAGGAACGGCTTTCGGCGGCGTAAAAGGCCGCAGCCAATTGCCGGGCATGGTGGAAGAAGCGATGAAAGGCGATATTGAACTTGAGCCTTTCGTCACCCATAAAATGCCGCTGGAAGAAATTAATGATGCCTTTGAACTGATGCACGAAGGCAAGTCCATCCGCACGGTGATTCATTTTTAGAGGGTAACGTTATGGAAAGAATTGAACATCGCGCCTGTTTTGGTGGCTGGCAGGATGTTTATCGACATGAGTCCGATACGCTGAATTGTCAGATGGCATTCTCCATTTTTCTGCCGCCGCAGATTAAAGAAAAGAAGCTACCTGTCTTGTATTGGCTCTCCGGGTTGACCTGTACGGAACAAAATTTCATGACCAAAGCCGGTGCTCAGCGCTATGCGGCTGAACAGGGTGTTGTCATTGTCGCACCGGATACCAGCCCAAGAGGAGAGCATGTCGCTGATGCCCCTGCTTACTATCTGGGGCAGGGCGCGGGGTTTTATCTCAATGCGACACAACCGCCGTGGGTGCCTCATTACCGGATGTACGATTATGTGGTTTCAGAGCTGCCAGCCTTGATTGAAGCCAATTTTGATGTCACCGATGCACGGGCAATCAGCGGGCATTCGATGGGCGGACACGGTGCCATGATGATTGCGCTGAGAAATCCGGCACGTTATTGCAGCGTTTCGGCATTTTCGCCTATTGTCGCGCCAAGCCAGGTTTCTTGGGGAGAGACGGCGTTTTCTGCCTATTTGGGCGAAGACAAAACCCAATGGGCACAATATGACAGCGTGGCATTGATCAAAACGGCGGCCAAAACCGCACAGAAACGGCTGCCGATTCTGGTTGAGCAAGGTACCGATGATGAGTTTCTGGATAAGCAGTTACGCACGCATTTGTTGCAAACTATTTGTGATGAAACCCATTATCCGCTGACAATCAATTTCCGTCCCGGTTATGACCACAGCTACTATTTTATTGCCAGTTTCATTGGCGAGCATATCGCGTATCACGCAAAGGAAATGAATAATTGAAGACGAGGAAACCCATGTTCATCGGTTTTGACTATGGCACATCAAATTGCGCGGTAGCCGAAATGATCGGAAACACGCCACAATTGATTGCTATCGAAAATGATAATTTCTATATGCCTTCTGCACTGGCAGCACCGACCAGAGAATCCGTTTCTGAACATCTGTTTCGTCACAGAAATATCAATCCGGGTTCTCCGGTTGGGGAACAGTTGCTCCGTAGTGCAATCACAACAAATCGTGAGGAAGGTATTTCACTTCTGCCGGAAGATATTGTTTTCGGACAGGCCGCGCTGGCACGCTATCTGGAAGATCCGCAGGATATTTACTACGTTAAGTCCCCCAAATCTTTCCTTGGCGCAATGGGGCTGAGAGATGTGCAGATCAGTTTTTTTGAAGATCTGGTCTGCGCCATGATGG
This sequence comes from Enterobacteriaceae bacterium, assembly GCA_031253755.1. Taxonomy (GTDB): domain Bacteria; phylum Pseudomonadota; class Gammaproteobacteria; order Enterobacterales; family Enterobacteriaceae; genus Xenorhabdus. The sequence continues at coordinate 50,654 of JAIRVT010000092.1, read as the reverse complement.
CAAATATTAAGCAGCAGGTTGAAAGCAAAACCCAGCAAAGCGTCGAGGACGTCGTCATTGGCCGCCCGATCAACTTTCACGGCCGTGGGGGTGAAAAATCAAACCAACAGGCTGAGTCGATTTTATTGCAGGCCGCTCAACGGGCGGGATTTCTCAATATTGAGTTTCAGTTTGAGCCGGTCGCAGCAGGGCTGGAATATGAATCCACACTGACGAAAAATAAAATTGTGCTGGTGGTTGATATCGGCGGTGGAACCACAGATTGTTCCCTGATTCAGATGGGCCCCGACTGGAGCGGCAAATCCGAACGCACCGACAGCCTGCTGGCACACACCGGGCAACGTATTGGCGGCAACGATCTGGATATCAATCTGACGTTTAAGCAACTGATGCATCCTTTTGGTCTGGGCAGTAAATTTACTTCGGGTACGGAAATGCCTCTCACCCAATTCTGGAATCCGATTGCGATTAATGACGTACAGGCGCAAAAAGAGTTCTACTCCTACCCGAATTTGGCCGCATTGAAATCTCTCCACCGGGATGCTCAGGAGCCGGAAAAGCTGGCGCGTTTATTGAAAGTCCACCACGACACATTGGGATACAGTCTGGTTCGCAGTGCTGAAGAAGCAAAAATTGCGTTGTCAGAAAACCGCGAATATCGTGTGCAATTGAATTTATTATCAGAAATTATCGAAGTTGATCTTCAGCGTGAACAGATGATTGGCGCGATAGAATCCACCAAGGCAAAAATGGCTAAACTGGTGAGTGAAGCTGTCGTTCAGGGCGGTGTCAAACCGGATGCTATCTTTATGACCGGCGGTTCAGCCAGTTCACCAATCCTGCGTCAGGCGGTTGAACAGGTGCTGCCGGGAATTCCGCTGGTCAGTGGTAACTACTTCGGTTCGGTCACAACCGGTCTGGCGCGCTGGGCGAAAACCTGCTTTTCCTGAGTTAATAATGGCTGACCCAAACGCACCGCTGATGATGATGATGGCGGCGCGTTTGTTTCTATTTACTGATACGTGAGTTATTACAGCAAATTATAGCCCCAATTCACTCAATCCCGGATGATTATCGGGGCGGCGCCCTAAAGGCCAGTGGAATTTTCGCTCACTTTCATGAATAGGCATATCATTAATGCTGGCAAAACGGTTAACCATCAAACCATTTTCATCAAATTCCCAATTCTCGTTACCGTATGACCGGAACCAGTTTCCTGAATCATCATGCCACTCATAAGCATATCGCACGGCAATTCTGTTTCCGTCCACTGCCCACAGTTCTTTAATCAAGCGATAATCCTGTTCTCTTTGCCATTTTCGGATCAGAAATTTTTTTGCTTCCTCCCGGCCGGAGATAAAATCTGCTCTGTTGCGCCATTGGGTATTTTTGCTGTATGCCAGAACAATGTTGGCGGGATCCCGCGTGTTCCAGCTATCTTCAGCCAGACGAACTTTTTGTATTGCTGTTTCAGCCGTAAACGGGGGAAAAGGCACTCTTTTTGTGATGTATTCAGGCATATTTTCTCCGGTCATATTTTTTCCAAAAAATGTGATAGCATGTGTACAGACTTGTACACATAAAGTGAATGTACAGATCTGTACACAAAAATGCAATCTTGCTTTTCTCTGAAAGAGCGTGTTCGGAAAAACAGAATCGATTTAACATGTTGAAATATAAATAATTATGAGCAAAAAAGAACATATTTTGGATATCGCCGAACTTCTATTCAATCAATTGGGTTATAACGCTGTTGGCGTTGATTTAATCAGAGATCAGGCGAATGTATCGAAGACTTCGATGTACCGTTATTTTGGTTCTAAAAATAAATTGATCGAAGAAGTCTTACTCAGGCGTCACCAACGGTTTGAAAAAGAACTCAATGCGGCTGTATCTACAATGGAAGGGCTTGAAAACAAACTCAATGCCGTTCTGAATTGGCATTTTTCATGGTTTAACACGGAAAGTTTTCAGGGGTGTTTATTTATGCATGCTCTGGCTGAATTTAAAGGCCACGACGAGCTCATTGTTAACCAAGCTCAACAACACAAAACATGGCTGAAATCGCTGTTGCACTCCCTGTTTCCTGCTCCCTCAAAAGAGACAGAACTCAAGGCTGAAGCATTGATAACATTTCTGGAAGGAATGATCGTCAGGGCTGAATTTGGCGAGGTTTCAGGCTATGAAGAGTGTTACCGCACAATGGCCCACAGGTTAATTTAAAGGCTTGGGTTTGTCAGTCTCTTAGCCAGCAAAATGCAAAACTGGGTAAGAGACTGATGGTTGTAAGAACAAGAAATATGAGTTGCCCTGGTGCCGGGCAGTACAGCGATCTATCCAAAAACGATCTATTCAAAAACGATCTATTCAAAATAATGAAAATAATCCAGCTAAATAAAGGGTAGTTATAACATGCCCCGGCTTTTAGAATGAATCTTAATTATAACTTATATTTTTACCATCAAATTAATACACTAGCCGCGTGATAAAATCAACACATAAAAGGTTAAATGTTGATTTTTTATTTAGTTCTCACACTATTATTCAGCATTCTGGAAAACAAAAATAAAAAAATATTTACATTGATTTGATTTTATCAAAAAATAAAAAATCAATCGAATTGACATTTCTATATAAAAAACACATATAACAAAATATATTACATTGATAATATGAAAATAACTCACCTATAAATGTATGTAAATTATAGAAACCTTTTAGTTACTTTATGTAATGACCAATAATGACTGTCATATGTTCTGCACGCTGTTATACAGCATAAAAAAAGATCTAATCAGGAGAGTAGCGTAAGATTTATTTCGTTATTCAAGGTTATAAATTGAAGGGGGTGTTTTAAAAATGATAATATCTATTGACCTTACAGTTGATGCTATTCATTTATATTTCCATACCGCACCTCCATGATATCGCCAATCACAATCACATCTTCTGAACTGTTAATATAGCATTCGTTGATCTGGAATTTTCCCTGCTTTTGATTAAAGCATAGTTTAGGATTATCGTTGTTATAATTACCTCTCCTAACTATTAATAAATCATTAATGTGATATTTATCTGAAAAATTATATTCAAGTAAAATAGCAACGATATTCGCGCCAAAACCAAAATAATACGTTAATTGTCTTCCGGTCGTCAGCAAGCCAATTTTACTTTCGAAAAACTCCGCACTGACACATTCAGACTGCGTAAAAATCGGAACAGCACAGGGGTTCATGTTTCCATCATAAGAAACGGTTGCATTGCAGCGCTCTTTTTCTGCAACATCCGTTGTTTCTATTTCACGATAAGAAATGCCAAAAAAATCGGAAATTTTCTGGATTGTTGAAGCGTGAACTCTTTGTACCCGGCCATCTAAAATATTATAGATAGTTGTACGGTTAACCCCTGCTTGCTCGCAAAGCGATACTCTGGTTTCCCCTCTGGATTCAAGTAAATACTGTAAGTTCTTTCTCAGGTATTCCATTTTTTTCTCTTTATACATAGCAATGCGCAGAAGAATATGTAACTATCTAATTTATATGATTTTTTATAATAAACTTTTTTTATTAAATTCCGAAAGAGTGAAAGTCACCCTTGCTAAAAAGCAAAAAAAGTGGTAACAAAATTATTTTTCATTTGGTTATGTAATAAATAGACAAAATTGTTTTTCATGGAAAATATTAATTCTGAGATAGAAATGAGTTCAATCAATAAAAATAATGAACCCTATCTAAAAGGGTTGATCGCCATGATGGAACATCTGAGCGAACCCTGGGGTATTAAGGATTTGGAGTCCCGCCATATTTATATGAATAAAGCGGCTTACCTATACACAAATACACCGAAAAATTTTAATGTCGAGGGTAAACTTGATTGTGAATTTCCTGCCTATTGGTCTGAAGATCAATTCTCCCAAGATCTGAAAGAGCATGACCGGAGAACTGAAGAATCAAAAGATCGGGTTTCTATTATCGAAACACACTATTGGTACGGGAAAGACAACCTTGCTCCTTTCATCAGCGAAAAGTTTCCGGTGTATAACGATGAAAAAGAGTGTATCGGGATTGTTTGGAATGCCAAACCTTTAAGCAGTTTTTCTCCTCTCAAGTATATTAATCGGCAAAAACCCAGTGTGTTAACCACAGAAGCCGAAACCGATCTGTTTACCAAAGGCGAGCTGGATATCATTTTCTTAATGCTGCAAAGGCGTTCAAATAAGGAAATAGCACAGATTTACAATGTCAGCGCGAAGACCATAGAAAACCGGATTTACAATATTTATCAAAAAGCCAATGTTCACTCACTTCAGCAATTTGAAGAATTTTGCCGAAATCTGCAATTAGATAGCTATATTCCCGAACGCCTGATTGAAAAAGGTATCCTCTTTCTCTGACCCGTTTATTTTTAATAACAATCTCTCTCTAAAACAAGCAAGAAACAATGATAGTACTTAAAATTGAACACTGTCCATTAAGCCGAATGCCACAACAACAGCGTTTATCCCTGCTGAGTGTGGCGATTGTCCATATGGGCATGTTAACAGCATTGGATCAATTTATGCTTGGTGCTGTTCTCGGTCATTCAATGGCTCTGACAGATGCGTTTATTGCGATTTTTATCGGCAGCCTGCTCTTTGGCATTGTGACGTTCGGGCTGGGATTTGCCGGGATGCGCGAAGGTCTTTCCGGCAGTTTATTGGCGCGCTGGTGCGGTTTTGGTCGCATCGGGTCGGTATTAATTGGACTTGTCGTTGCTGTCAGCCTGTTAGGTTGGTTTGGTATCCAAAATGCAATTTTTGCTCAATCACTTAATTTTGCTTCCGGTAATAAACTCGGTTTTGGTTTGGCGGCAGCGCTCTCTGGCACGTTATTGACGGCGCTGGTGGCGTTTGGTTTTAAAGCATTGCGGTTTACCGCCAGAATTGCCGTGCCGATGTTTATTCTCTTGGTGATTTATATTTCCACCCTCGTATTATCAGGCGATTCAGGCCAACATTGGTTTGAAATCATGCAATTACCCCATTCGGATAAACCGTTATCTATCAGTGCAGGCATTACGATAGTTGTCGGTGGTGCTATTGTTGCCAGCCTGATGACGCCAGATCTGACACGCTATACCAAATCAGGCAAGGATGTTTTTGGCATCACGTTGCTGACGATTATTGCCGGGGAGTTTGTCATTAATGGTCTGGCGATTTTAATCGCAAAAGCATTAAATACAGCTGATGTGGTCACCATTATGTCGCAAGTCGCAGGCGGTGCGGGCCTGTTCGTCGTCGTGCTCTCAACATTAAGGGTCAATGACCTGAATTTATATTCTTCCTCATTGGGTATTATCAATGCCATCGAGGGTATTTCGGGGAAAAAACTGGGTTATCCCCTGACCACGGTTGCGATCGGCATATTAGGGACGCTGTTTTCCATTTGGGGTATTCTGGAACGGTTTGTGGATTTTCTGACAATACTCGGCGTGGTATTCCCGCCCATTTTAGGCGTGATGCTGGTGGATTATTACATTCTGCGTTCTTATCGTCGCGCATTGGATAAAAGTAAGCAAAAAGAGACGCTTCCTGATGAAACACCGGCTATTGGCTGGGCGGCCATTATCGCCAGTAGTGCCGGAAGTTTAGTTGGATTAACGATAGAGTCAGGAGTTCCCTCCATCAATTCATTGCTGGTGGCAAGTGTTGTTTATTGGTTGATGAAATCAGCGTTTAAACGCCTTGCATAATCACTGTTCGCCATCATTTTTCATTACTGATGGTCATTCACGCATTATTGCTCCCACGGCGGGAGCAATAATTTAAGCACGAAAGCTTAATCCCCGCTCTCATCGAGCGGGGGGTTACGGCGAAATTGCTAACGGTTTTTATGCTTTTCGGCGTAAGTTTCGCTATTCACCCATTGATGGTCGCTTTCCCAAGTAAACCGCCATTTGCGGGTCGGGCCAGCCATGACATTCAGGTAATAATTGTCATATCCGGCAATCGTCGCCACCGGATGATAGCCTTTTGGTACCATCACAACATCTTTGTCATACACCGCCATCGTTTCATCCAATAAACGATCATCGGTATAAACCCGCTGTAAACAGAAACCCTGCGCCGGATTCAGCCGATGGTAATAGGTTTCTTCCAGATACGTTTCCTGCGGTTCGTTATCGGTGTCGTGTTTATGGCTGGGATAAGAGCTGGTGCAGCCTTCATCGGTGTAAACCTCCACAACCAATAAACTACCAGCAGGCTTATCATCTGGCAGGATGTTATGCACATAGCGGCGGTTATTGCCGTGCCCTCTCTGCTCCGCGCCAATGTCTTGCGGTGAAATGAGCCGGGTCGGGGTATTGCCTGCGCTTTTTGCCTGACAAACCGCCAGTTCAAGGTGAGTCTGCGCGGTAACGTTGATGGCTTCATGGGGAGCAACATAAACGGCGTAAGGTTTTTTCCGTTCGAACGGACTCATACGATCACCAATTTGCTCGAATCTTTGCTCTGCTGCAACGACCGTTGCTTTCCCCGCCACCAGCACCAGACAAGTTTCCTTTTCCGATGCCGCCAATGTTACCGATTCCCCCGCATTCAGCTCATAAACGGCAAAATGAACATATCCCCAGCCTGCTGTTTCCGGCGTGATATGTTGCGTCCGCCTGTTCTGGTCAGGTTGATGATATTTTGATAACAGCCTAGACATGTCGCCTACCTCAAGGTTTTTTTAATATTCGCCATTGTTCAAATCAATCCGGCTTCGCTGGCAAATCGATGTAAGTTGTTATATCCCAACTTGGCGTAAGTCAACGGATGAGCCACCGCCGGATCCTGCTCGGCCTCCACCACCAGCCAGCCATCATAATCATTGGCTTTCAATACGTTGAAAATCGCCGGATAGTCCACACAACCATCTCCCGGTACAGTAAAGACACCGTTTAATACCGCATCAAGGAAACTTATTTTGCGGTTTTTAACATCTTTCAGGACATCCGGGCGGATGTCTTTACAATGGACATGATTGATGCGTTTCCCCCAACGTTCTGCGACGGCCAGTGGATTATCTCCGGCAAAGGTTAAATGCCCGGTATCCAGCAGCAATCCGACTTCTTCGCCGGTGTATTTCATCAGATTGTCAATGTCTTCTGCACTTTCAATCACGGTGCCCATATGGTGGTGATAGGCAATCTGGACACCTTGAGACTGAGTATAGCGGGCAAATTCTGTTAATTTTTCACCATATTCCTGCCAACGGTCAGCCGGGAAAAGCGGCCGCAAATGCACGGGAGTCTGTTGTTCGCCATGTATGCAGTCTGTCACTTCGGCAAAAACCATCACATTGGCGCCCAGCTCTCGCAACAAGGTTAAATGTGACTGAACGGCCACAATTTCTTCTTCGACACTGCGGGTCAATAATCGACCCGAATACCAGCCGGACACCAGTTTCAAATCGTGAGAAGCCAGAATGGGCCCCAATACCTGCGATTGGCGGGGAAATTTGTTACCCAGCTCAAAACCGCTGAACCCTGCCTGACGCCCTTCGGTTAAACAGGTTTCCAGTGGAGTATCTGCGCCCAGAGAGGGTAAATCATCATTGGTCCATGTCAGGGGATTGATGCCAAGTTGAACAGTCATGATAGTTTTCCTTAAGATGTGAATTCAGTTATATTTTGATGTTTTTTCACTTTCACGCACGCTGACGCCAGTAGCGGATCAGGCTGTGGTAATTGGTTTTTATTTGCTGAATCAGTGTCTGATCGTCAATTTCACCCGCCAGCCATTTTTGTGACGGTTTGCCGAACACCGTGCGTCCCACTGCAAAACCTTTCACAATGGATTTCCCTGCCGCTGCGTTAAAACCGGCTTTCAGGCTCTCTTCGGGCGCATCCAGCCCCAGAATCACAACGCCGCGACAATCGGGATCCCGCTGTGTAATCAACTCTTCAATCTGATCCCAAGTTGTGGATTGCAGAGGCGGCAATTTCCACCAATCCGGCTTGATACCCAGATTGTAGAAACGTTGGAGAGCGCGCAGGTACAGTTCGTCGGAAGGCGTTACTTCGGAAGGTAAGATGACTTCCAGTAACAATTCATGACCCGACTGACAGCAGGCGGCATAAACTTCCTGAATCGTCCGTTCCTGATCCAGACGCAACGCATGATTGTCTTCAGGATGGAAGAACACCAGACATTTCACGATATGTTCCAGCGGCCAGCTGACAAGCTGGGAACCGATATCACCCTGTTCCAGACAAAGCGGACGTGAGCCGGGTAATTCTACCGGGCGGCCAATCCACAGCCCCTTGCCGGTTGCTGCATTCAGCACGTCTTGCCCGAATAGGTTGTCACATAAGATGCCAGCATGGCCGTCCAGCCGGGCTTCCGCGTTCACTTCCTGACTGGCACGGAACAGCAGTTTTTTTAACGGCGGAATGCGTTCAGGGCGGGCATTCACTTTACGCGCCATATCGACAAACTGGCTACGGTGGTCAAACGCCATGATACACAGCTCTTGCCACTGTTTACGGCGGCTGGCGATACGATGAAGATGATTCAGATGAGTGTCTAAATCAGGGCGAGTCACTTCCGCTGCCCGCGCAAGATAATTGTCCAGCTCGGTTTTATCAGGCATGGCTGGCGCACAGCCATGACGGGAAACCACCAACGCGCCACAGGCATTGGCATAGGCACAACTCTGTTGCCAGCTTTCGTTATGAATATAGCCGCGCAACAAGCCGGACATAAACGCATCACCCGCGCCCAAAACGTTCAGTACCTCGACCCTGACGCCTTGCACTGTGATCCCTTCATCGAGCGTTGCGGGAATATTGCCGGTAAAGACGGAACAGCCGGATTCACCTCGTTTACACACCAGCGTTGCTGTGCTCAGTGCCCGCACACGACGCAACGCCTCAACGGTATTTTTGGAGCCTCCCGCGATATGAAACTCTTCTTCTGTGCCGACAATCAGGTCAAACTGAGCAAGCACTTCCTGTAATTGTGCGGTGACCTGTTCAGACGCGATGTAGCGTGTTTCCCCGTCACCCAGCGATGTCAGCCCCCACAGTACGGGACGATAATCGATATCCAGCGCCGTTTTCACACCATTACGCCGGGCGTATTTTAATGCTGTCAGTACCGCATCGCGGGTTTGCGGATGGGAAAGATGCGTGCCGGTTACCGCCAGGCAACGGGCTGAGGCAATATATTCTTCACTGAAATCATCACGCGTGATCGCCATATCTGCGCAGTTGTCACGATAAAAAATCAACGGGAAGGTTTCTTTATCTTTGATGCCGAGCAGTACCAGCGCCGTGAGCCGTTCTTTATCCACAATTAAATGGCTGGTGTCGCATCCTGCGCGTTCCAGCTCTTCACGCAAAAAACGGCCCATATGTTCATCACCCACGCGGGCCAGCATGGATGATTTTAGTCCCTGACGCGCTGTACCATAGGCGACATTGCCCGAAGAGCCGCCGAGGTATTTTGCGAAACTGGTCATATCTTCCAGACGGGCGCCGATTTGCTGCCCGTACAGATCAACCGCAATTCGGCCCATGCAGATCACATCAAATTTTTTATGTTGCTCCATAGCTCCACCTTAAAATTCATCCGACCTTACTGAAAGATTTAGTTAATTTCAGAAACGTTAACCCAGCGCTGTTGTTCATGAGAGTGTGCAATGGCATCCAGAATGCGGGAGACTTTCCAGCCTTCGGTAAAATCAGGCCACATGTGTTGATCCAACGCGATACCGTCAATCAAATCCCTGACTTCAACGGTTTTCTGATCATTAAAACCAATTCCGTGCCCGGCACCATTACAGAACGGCGCATAATCCGGGTGTTCCGGCCCGGCCAGAATCGTCTTGAAACCCTGCCGGTTTGCCGGTTCATCGTGTCGGTACAGTTGCAGCTCTGCCATTCGCTCCTGCGTGAAACTCAACGTGCCTTTCGTGCCGGTAACGACATAACTCAGCCCCATTTTGCGACCGCAGGCAATGCGGGAGGTTTCAATCACGCCCATTGCACCGGTGGCAAAACGCACCATAGCATGGGCCTGATCTTCGTTTTCGACCGGAATCAGAACCGAGGAGCCGGACGTTTCCGGGCGCGCTTTCACTACGGTTTCCATATCGCCGCAAACCGTGGTGATATCCCCCACCAAATATTGCGCCATATTGATGATGTGAGCCGCCAGATCACCGAGTGCGCCTAAACCCGCCTTTTCTTTAAAACAGTGCCAATGGATCGGACTCAGGGGATCTGCCATATAATCTTCATTGTGCGTACCGTAGAAATGCACCACGTCACCGATTTCGCCATTCGCAATAATTTCTTTTGCTAACTGTGCCGTCGGGTTTTTCATATAGTTAAACCCCACCAGCGTCTTCACGCCGGCGTTAGCAGCGGCTGACACCATTTGTTTAGCGTCATGGGAATTTAAGGCCAGCGGTTTTTCACAATAGATATGTTTGCCGTGTTTAATTGCTTCCAGTGCCATTTCTTTATGCAGGAAATTAGGCGTACAGATATCCACCACATCAATATTGGGATCTGCGATCAGTTCCCGCCAATTTCCTGTTGCACGACGAAAACCCAGCTCGTTGGCGTGAGATTGAGCCTGTTCTGGTGTGATATCCGCGATCATTTCCCGTACCAATTTGCCTTTTAGCGGAAATACTGTCGGTGCCTGTGCATAAGCGATAGCATGGGCGCGTCCGATATATCCTGCGCCAATCATCCCAATCCGAATCTCTTTCATATTATTATTCTCCAGTGATACCCGTTGTTTTTTGGATTTTTTACGTGCAATTCTTTTACGTTCTTTCCCGATAAGCCGCGTTTTTAAACGGTTTTTTGCTGAACAACACCCTGCCGATTTGATAAAAGACATAGCCCAAAACCACAGCAGCAAATACGTAATAGAGCGTCATGGCATAGAGCGGTACGTTCTGTGCCAGAAACACATACATGGAGATAGCCGACAGTGTAATTAGGCATCCCATCGGTTTTACGATTGTCCACGGCGTGATATCGACCTGTTTTGTATAGACTTCCTGATAACTTTCAGCCGGGAAGAAATAACCAATGACCAGCATGAAAATCACGTTCAGGACAAATAAGATGCCGACCAGATGGAAAAAGTGGATATTGATGCTCAGGATAAAGTTACAGACGATGTAGGCGGACATGCCAAATAATAGCCCCAGTTTGGCAGCAATCGGCGGAACGCGTTTTGTCATTAATCCCACCAGCACGACGCTGAGGATCGGTGCGTTGAAGATACCCTGTAATTGTTGGATCAGGTAAAACAAGCCATCCGGCGCATTCGCCACAAGAGGGGCTATCATCATGGTGAGCAATGCCAGCGCGATACCCAGATATTTCCCCACGGCGACGGTTCGTGCTTCACTGGCATTCGGGTTAACTCGCTGCCTGTAAATATTCACGATAAATAACGTCACGGAAGAGTTCAGCCCGCCACTGAATGTTGAGAATACCGCTCCCACAACCACCGCAGCAAAAAAGCCAACCAGTATTTTAGGCAGGACTAATTGAACTAACGCAGGATAGGCGTTATCCGGGTTATCCATTTGTCCATTGAAGATATGAAAGGCGATAATGCCGGGCAAAATAATGATGGAAGGGATCAGCAGCTTTAACACCGCGCACAACATAACGCCTTTTTGCCCTTCCGCCAGATTTTTCGCTCCCAGTGCTTTTTGTACGATGGATTGATTGGTGCACCAGAAAAACATATTGGAGACGATCAAGCCGGTAAACAGGGTCGAGAATGGGACGAGTGAGTCTTCACTGCCGATAGAGTTGAATTTTTCCGGATGAGCCTGATAAATATCACTCAGCCCTTTCCAAGCATTGCCATCTCCCGCGTACATTAAGGCAAAAAAGGTGACAACACCGCCGCCGACAACTAACCCGATACCATTGATGGTATCCGCAACCGCAATGGCTTTAATGCCGCCAAAAATCGCGTAAATCGCCCCCAGCCCGCCAACACCCCACACCATAATCCATAATGCAGTGTTTTTATCGACCTGAAAGACCTGAGAAACCTGAAACAGGCTTTCCAGTGCAATTGCGCCGGTATATAACACGATAGGTAGCAGCGAAATCACATACATTGCCAGAAATAAAATGGAAGTAATCAGCAAAGTATTTTTATCAAACCGGCGTTCCAGATATTCAGGAATTGTTGAAATGCCCAGTTTTAAATATTTCGGCAGAAAATAAATCGCGAATAAGACAATGGTTAAGGCCGCCATCACTTCCCATGCCATCACAATAAATCCGGTTCTGAATGCCAGCCCGTTTAAACCCACCAGATGTTCGGTAGACAGGTTCATTAATAACATGGAGCTGCCGATATAAACGCCTGTCAGGGAACGCCCGCCAAGAAAATACCCTTCGGTAGAATCAATTAAATGTTTATTCCTTGTTTTGTAATAAGCAATCCCGGCGACTAACAGGGTAAAACCAATAAAAGAAAGTAATGCCGACATATGACCTTCTCCCCGAATTGCTGTTTACAATTTGATTTCTTGACCTGACCGTAAAGACTCAAGCGCTTTATCCGCAAGATACAATGCCTGTTCACCATCGAATCCGTTGGTTTCAGGCGTCGCCCGGCCTGCCATCACATCGACAAAATGACTCCATTCTGCGATATACGCTTCGCGATAACGTTGCAGGAAGAAATGTTCGGGTTTCGCCGCAAGGCATCCATTTTCGCCCCAGAATTCCACACTGTTTTCTTTGATATTTCCGGCTGTTAATAAGCCTTTTTCACCGTGCAGTTCAAGGCGCTGGTCATAGCCATAGCCTGAACGGCGGCTGTTCGTGATGGTTGCCATCGCGCCGGAAGGAAATTTCATGACAATAAACGCGGTATCAATATCGCCGGCCAGACCAATGGCAGGGTCCACCAAATTACTCCCTTGGGCATAAATAGCGCAGGGTTCTTCACCGATAATAAAACGCGCCATGTCAAAATCATGAATCGTCATATCCCGGAACATACCGCCGGAAACCCGGACGTATTCAGCAGGAGGAGGGGAAGGATCGCGGGAGGTGATCAGCAGCGATTCGGCTTTGCCAATCGCGCCGGCATGAAACCGGTTTTTCAGCTGGCGAAACTGCGGGTCATAACGACGATTGAAGCCAACAAACAAGGGAACCTGACACTCTTTTACTATCGCAAGACACTGTTGCACCCGCGCCAGAGAGAGATGCACCGGCTTTTCACAGAAAATCATTTTCTTATGCCGGGCAGCCAGTTCGATTAAATCAGCATGGGTATCTGTGGCTGACGCAATCAGAACACCCTGTACATTCGGATCCGCCATCGCCTCTTCAGCAGTTTGTATTTTGGCCTGATATTGTTGTGCCAGCGTTTCGGCATTTGCCTGATAAGGATCAACGACAGAGTAAAGGTGGGTTTCTTTATGACTGGCAATATTCACTGCGTGAACCTGTCCAATCCTGCCGGCGCCGAATAATGCAATGTTATACATAAATGCTGCCTCTTTGAAATCTTCGGGAAAATATTTGTTTTTGGATTTGAATAAAAATATACCAAGCAAAACATTTATTTCAATTTGCATTTATTTGAAAATTTTATTTTTTAGAGGCAGTTGGCATTTTGCGGTGAAAAAGATGAAATTAGTGTTATAGCTATCACGAAAAAAGAGGCGCACTCCGAAAAATAGAAAATAATTATCTTTAAAATCATACAATAAAGATAATTTAATTATTTCATCTAAAATAATTTGAAATGACAGAATAAAAATAACGAGGAAAAGAATAGCTGGATATGAAATAAAAATTCCATATCCAACCTATTTTTGTCTGATATCAAAGAAGTTGTTTTTAGAATATCAATATTGGCGAGCGTGTTTCTCCACATACTGCCTGATATTCTCAGCCGCATCTGTTATCGAAGGATTATCGGCAACCTGCGCAGTACCGACCCGCCACCATGATTCATAATCATGCGTCATGGTTTTTGGCAGGACTTTAATATCGATTAACGTTGTACATGGCTGCGTTTTGGCATCCTGTAGCGCCGCGATCAATTGTTGTTCGTTATGCACACGGTAGCTTTTGCAGCCATAACTTTCGGCGTTTTTGGCGAAATCCACCGGTACTAACGCACCATCCAACTGACCACTTTGCTGATTACGATAACGGTTTTCGGTGGCAAAGCTGCCCATGCCCTGACTCATCTGCAAATTATTGATGCAGCCGAACCCGGCATTATCAAATAACAGGACGGTAATTTTGATGTTTTCCTGAATCGCGGTTTGTAATTCACTGTGCAGCATCATATAGGAACCATCGCCAACCATGGCATAAACCGGTTGATGCGGGCAGGCAAGTTTGGCACCGATGGCAGCGGCTATTTCATAGCCCATACAGGAATAACCATATTCGAGATGATAGGTATCCGGCACTTTCGGCTGCCACAAGCGCTGTAAATCTCCCGGTAAAGAGCCTGCGGCGCCGACAATAATCGCATCAGACTCCAGATGATTACCCATCAGGCCAAGCACACGGGTCTGCGCCAGCTTGGTCTGCAATGTTTCACTGTATTCCGGTAATTTGTCATCCAGATGCCCGGCAATTTCAACCTGATCGCCAGCCTGATACTGGATGGAAAACAGCCGAGTCAGCTCCTGCTGCCATGCAGCTTTCGCCTGTGTAATTGCCTGTTGCCAGCCGGAATGCCACGGATTATTGGTTAATACCGGTGTCAGAGCCTGAGCAATAGCCGTCAACCCTTCTTTGGCATCAGCGATAACCGCGACGGCATCCAGCTTGCAGGCATCAAATTCCGCCACATTAATGGTCAGAAATTCAACTTGCGGGTTTTGGAACAGGGTTTTTGATGCAGTGGTGAAATCCGTGAAACGGGTGCCAACACCGATGATTAAATCTGCCTCTTTTGCCAGTAAATTGGCGGCCAGACACCCCGTCGTACCCATTCCGCCACAATTCAGCGGATGAGCGGCAACAATGGCGCTTTTGCCGGCCTGTGTTTCAACAAAAGGGATATTGAACGTTTCGGCAAACTGACGGAAAGTTTCGTGTGCTTCGGAATAACGCACGCCACCACCACACACCAATAACGGTTTTTTCTTGCGTGCAATCAGTTCCACTGCGTCCTGAATCCGAACCTGAGAAGCGGGACGGCGCTCAAGGCGATGGACGCGTTTTCGGAAGAATTCATCAGGATAATGCCAGATTTCGCCCTGTACATCCTGCGGCAAACACAGTGTCACCGCGCCGGTATCTGCCGGATCGGTTAATACCCGCATGGCATTGATCAGCGCACTCATCAGTTGTTCAGGTCTGGAAATGCGATCCCAATAACGTGAAACCGGACGGAAACAATCGTTCGTGCTGACCGTGCCATCACTGTATTGTTCAATCTGCTGTAAAACCGGATCGGGCTGGCGGCAGGCATAGGTATCCCCCGGTAATAACAGTAACGGAATACGGTTTGCCGTTGCAGTGGCGGCGGCAGTTACCATGTTGGCCGATCCCGGCCCGACAGAAGAGGTGACGGCAAAGATCTGGCGGCGTTTTTTCTGCCGGGCAAAGCCGGTGGCAATATGTGCCATGCCCTGTTCATTGCATCCTTGATAGATTTTGAGATGCCCCGGTTCTTGTTCCAGCGCCTGCCCCAATCCCAACACATTGCCATGACCAAAAAGCGTAAAAACACCGCTGATAAAGGGAGATTCCTCCCCGTCAATATTGATGTACTGCTGGTTAAGAAACCTGACCAGCGCCTGCGCCATTGTCAGTTTGTGTGTCAACGTAGCCTGTGTAGAGGATTCCATAAATCACTCCAGCGTTGGCATATTAAAGCTGCTGTCATGATGCTCCAGTCGCACACTGGCAGGCCAACGGCTGGTGACAGTTTTCATGCGGGTGTAGAAACGCACACCATCACTGCCATGAGTATTCAGCGGGCCAAAAATAGAACGTTTCCAGCCGCCAAAGCTATGGAATGCCATCGGAACAGGAATTGGAATATTGATGCCAACCATGCCAGCCTGTACATTTTCGCTGAACTGACGGGCTGTTTCGCCATCACGGGTAAAGATTGCAGCACCATTGCCATATTGATGATGATTAATCAGTTGCAATGCGGTGTGATAATCCGGTACGCGCACAATGGATAATACCGGCCCGAAGATCTCTTCCTGATAGATTTTCATCTCTGGCGTAACATGATCAAACAGGGTCGGCCCGACAAAATAGCCATGTTCATAACCGGCAACCTGATATCCGCGTCCATCCACCAGCAGTTTTGCACCTTGAGCGACACCGCTGTCGATGTAATCGCAGATTTTGGCTTTGTGTTGCTCAGAGATAACCGGCCCCATATCATTTTCCCGGCCTTCGCGAACTCCCACGCCGACGGTGATATTGTCGATTTGTTGCCGCAGTTTTTCGATCAGCCTGTCCGCCGTTTCATCACCGACAGCCAGCACAACCGACAATGCCATACAGCGTTCTCCCGCTGCACCAAAAGCGGCTCCCGTAATGGCGTTTACCGCCATATCCATATCCGCATCCGGCATCAGGACACTATGGTTTTTCGCACCACCCAGCGCCTGACAACGCTTGCCATGCGCGGATGCGGTGGTGTAAACATATTCCGCAATCGGTGTTGAACCGACGAAACTTACCGCCTGAACACGTGAGTCAGACAGCAGGACATCAACTGCTTCTTTATCCCCTTGCACGACGTTAAAAACGCCGTCCGGCAAGCCAGCCTGCTGCAATAATTTAGCCAGTTCAACGGATATGGACGGATCTTTTTCCGAGGGTTTCAGGACAAAGGTGTTGCCTGTTGCCAAGGCAATCGGGAACATCCACATTGAGACCATCGCCGGAAAGTTAAATGGCGTAATGCCGACACACACGCCCAGTGGTTGCATCAAGGAATGGCTGTCAACGCCCGTTCCCACATTGGCGGAGTGTTCTCCTTTTTGTAAGTGAGGAATACCACAGGCGAATTCAACCACTTCAAGCCCACGGGTTAATTCTCCCACGGCATCAGAATAGACTTTGCCGTGTTCTTCGGAAATCAGACGCGCCAGACGCACCTGATTTTCTTCCAGTAACGCCTTAAATTTGAACAGGATTCTGGCTCTTTTTAGCGGTGAAAATTTAGACCACTCTTTAAAAGCCGAATGAGCGGTTTCGATAGCAGATTGTGTTTCTTGGGCTGTACTTAATGCGACCTGACGGATTGACTCGCCCGTCGCGGGATTAAACACAAATGCTGTACGCTGGCTTTGGCTGCCAATCATTTTCCCGCCGATAAAATTTTTAATCTGTTCCATTCTGAGCCTCTTTCAATACAATGTTCTTTCAACACGATGTTCTTTTAATACAATGTTTTTTCAATACATGTTTTTTCAATACATGTTCTTTCAATACAAAGATGAACGATGAACTTAGCCACTATACCCTCCATCTTCTTGCCGCCGCGGTGCAGCTCGAATTTCACAGGGTATATAAGAAATGATTTGAATTACGGTGCTACAGATATATGAAATATATATTTCATTTTCAATAGAATTTGAAATACTCTTTTATTAATGTGATCACACGCTATTTTTTGTGCAACTATTTTTTTGTAATGACAATTTTCAGGGAGACACTATGCCGGCTGCATCGAATCTGCATGAGCTGCAAGACCACATTCGTTCACGTTATGAGAATCTTAGTAAACGCTTACAACAAGTAGCCAGATATGTTCTGGACAATACCAATAGCGTCGCATTTGATACTGTTGCGGTGATTGCAAAAGAGGCTGATGTTCCACCTTCAACATTGATCCGCTTTGCCAGTGCTTTTGGTTTTAGTGGGTTCAATGAAATGAAACAATTATTCCGTATCAATCTGGTAGAAGAGACCGCCAGTTATACGGATCGGGCGCGCCTGTTTAAGGCGTTGGATGGTGATAAGCAGATACCGGAAGATCCACTGCATATTTTGCAGGAATTTGCCCATTCCAATGCACAGGCTATGCAGCAACTTGCCGCCCGCACGCCTGCTGAGAATTTGAACAAGGCCATCGATATACTGGCAACAGCGCATAATATTTATATCATTGGTTTGCGGCGTTCTTTCAGTGTCGCATCCTATTTTGCTTATGCCCTGAGTCATCTGGAATGCCGGCCTTTTCTGGTGGATGGTTTGGGGGGGATGTTTCGCGAGCAGATGAATATGATTGGCGCTGATGATGTGGTGGTTTCTATCAGCTTCACGCCATACGCCGAAGAGACAGTCATGGCCAGTGAAAGAGCCGCTCAGGCTGGGGCGAAACAAATTGTGATTACAGACAGTCAAATAAGCCCATTGGCAAGCTTTAGTGATATTTGCTTTGTGGTGAAAGAAGCCAAAGTTGATGCTTTCCGTTCTCATTCAGCCACACTCTGCCTGATACAATCCTTAGCGGTAGCTCTGGCTTACCGGCAGGAAAATGTCAGTTAATGGGTTAATTTCCTTCAAATTTCAAAATACCGCTAATAAAAAATCGGCTTGAAATATGAAGGAATATTTATATTTATTCGGTAAATTTATCGCAAATTATTGTTAGCAGACGAATCCGATAATAAACAGCACGATAGAGAGTATCGTATTGTTATTTTAAATAAGATAAAAATAGATAAATCTATTTTATAGAAGATTGAAATGATTAATGATCAGGGAATTTACCAATAACATTTTATTTGCAAACCTTTTTATTTGTAAGCCCTTTTATTTACAAAACATTCCTATTTTAGAAACCTTTTTATTTACAGAATCCTCTATTTAGAAAAAGATGAAAGCACCGCAATATCATGCTCAAAACCATGTTCAAAACCAAGTTCAAAATCATGTTCAAAATCATGTTCAAAGTAATGTTGAAAACATAGATTTAAAAATAATATTTAAAAAACATCGTTAGAAAAACATTGCCAAAAAATATTATTCAAAAACAGAGTCAATTTATTCCGGTGCTCTTTCTCTTACTCGTAAAGGTGTCATTTTTAATTAATGTATTAACATATCATCATATTTATTATTCTTCATTTTCATCTGTATCATTCTGGGAATAGCTCCCTATGGCAATGAGTTCATCTAATAATTTTAAAAGTTGAACTAATTTTTCTGAGGAAAAAGCAGCTTCAATGGCTTTATAACCTTCAATCACTTCCTCTTTTGCCTGTTCATACAGTTCCTGACCTGCCGGAGTCAATGAAACGTATAATTTGCGTTGATCACTCATCGGTTTTAAGCGAAAAATCAAGCCATCGCGTTCCATTCGGGTCAAAATACCCGTCAGACTAGGGCGTAAAATACAGGTAAGATTAGCTAAATCATGGAAATCAATTGAGCGACTACTCGCAAGTACACGAATAATTCGCCATTGCTGCTCAGTCAAATTATAACTCTTCAATATTGGACGGAAAAAACTCATTGTTGTTTCCCGTGCTTGAATTAATGCTATTGTCAAGGATTCATGCATAAGTAAAGGTGACTCTTAAGTTAACTATTGGATGTTATCTATAATAAATGCACACGCTACTGAGTATATATTCGGTGAATTTCGAATGACATCGAATGAACTACATCAAATAGATATAAGTAACATGAGCACTTAAAAAGACTAACATGCTCATAATTATCCACAAAGGGGAAATAATTCAATCTTAACAAACAAATAAAATTATTCCGCCACGAAATGTTAACGCAGCGTTAAATTCACTGTCAAATGACATCACAATAGATATAACGAGTTGATCTCACGTGTTAAAAATAGGCAAAAACACAATGATGTTACAGAGATCACAATTAAAATTAACAACCCACTTAACATATTGAACATTATCTGCACTTGATTTATTAATATGTTAATAACACATTGGCAGTATGTCATGCAGTTTTAAAGGAGTTGTTAATGAAAGGCACCATTTTTGCCGTCGCTCTCAACCATAAGAGCCAGCTCGATTTCTGGCGTCAAGCATTTCACGAAACACCTTACAAAACACTACCGCAAACGCCTGTTTGGTTTATCAAACCCCGTAATACCGTGATCGGTTCCGGTGACGTTATTCCTCATCCCAGCGGGGAAACGGTACAAAGTGGTGCGACATTGGCGTTGTTTATCGGCACACATAAAGCTATCGATCCACATCAAGCGGGTCTGACTGCCCGTAAGGTTTCTGTTCAGGATGCCGGAAAATATATTGCCGGTTACGCGCTGGCGAACGAAGTCAGCCTGCCTGAAACATCCTTCTACCGCCCAGCGATAAAAGCAAAATGCCGGGATGGTTTTTGTCCGGTTGGTCAGCGCGTTACGACAAACGCTGTGGATTCGCTGGATATTATCACCGAAATCAATGGTCAGGAAGTGGATCGCTGGTCAACCAAAGATCTGCTGCGTTCTGCGTCAGAGCTGGTCTCTGCCTTAAGCGATTTTGCCACTTTGCAAGAAGGTGACGTCATTCTGCTGGGAACGCCGCATCAACGTGTGACGCTCAATCCTAATGATACCGTTGTTATCAAAGCCGCTGGCTTCCCGGATTTGCGAAATACCGTTTCATCAGAGGGAGGTCAGGGATGAAAGCCAGAGTGCAATACCGGAGCCACATTTTTGATGTCACCGTCGATGAGCAGGAGAACGTGTTGCTGCCGGATGGACGAAAAGTCAGCGGGCTTGATGTGGTGTGGCTTCCACCCGCAACCGGAACACTGTTCGCATTAGGTTTGAATTACGCGGATCATGCCACTGAACTCGAATTCAAACCGCCGGAAGAGCCGTTGGTCTTTATTAAGGCGCCGAATAGTTTCACCGGTCATCGTCAGGTTTCTGTCCGTCCGGATAATGTGGAGTACATGCATTACGAGGCAGAGTTAGTGGTTGTGATAGGCAAAACCGCCCACAAAGTTGCCAGTACCGATGCCATGAATTACGTTGCGGGCTATACCCTCTGCAACGATTACGCTATCCGTGATTATCTGGAAAATTATTACCGCCCCAATCTGCGGGTAAAAAGCCGCGATACCTTAACGCCTCTCGGCCCGTGGATCGTCGATAAACATGAGATTGCTGATCCGCATAATCTGGTGTTGAAAACTTGGGTTAATGGTGAGTTACGCCAACAAGGGTCAACCGCAGATTTGATCTTCGATATTCCTTTCCTGATTGCCTACTTAAGCGATTTCATGACGTTACAGCCGGGTGACATGATCGCCACAGGAACGCCTAAAGGGCTGTCCGATGTGGTTCCCGGTGATGAAGTGATCGTGGAAATCGAAGGTATCGGACGTTTAGTCAACCGTATTGTCAGCCAGCAAGAATATGAGGAAAGTTTGTCATGATTAACCATTGGATCAACGGCAAAAACGTTGGTAGCAAAAATTATTTTGAAACGACAAATCCCGCCACCGGAGAAGTTCTGGCAGAAGTTGCCTCTGGCGGAAAGGAAGAGATCGATCAGGCGGTTGCCGCCGCAAAAGCGGCTTTTCCCAAATGGGCCAACACGCCGATGAAAGAACGCGCACGCCTGATGCGCCGTTTAGGTGAGCTGATTGATCAGAACGTGCCTGAGATTGCGGCGATGGAAACCAAAGATACCGGTCTACCCATTCACCAGACGCAAAATGTGCTGATTCCACGCGCTTCTCACAATTTCGATTTCTTTGCAGAAGTTTGCCAACGGATGAACGGAAGCACCTATCCTGTTGATGATAAAATGCTCAATTATACGCTGGTTCAGCCGGTTGGCGTCTGTGCATTGATTTCCCCGTGGAATGTGCCTTTTATGACCGCCACTTGGAAAGTTGCGCCTTGTCTGGCGCTGGGCAATACCGCTGTTCTGAAGATGTCTGAACTTTCGCCACTGACCGCCAATCGTCTGGGAGAGCTGGCGCTGGAAGCAGGCATTCCCGCTGGCGTGCTGAACGTCGTGCAGGGATACGGCAATACCGCCGGAGATGCGTTGGTAAAACATCGTGATGTTCGTGCGGTCTCTTTTACCGGCGGAACGGCAACGGGTCGCCTGATTATGCAGAATGCCGGGCTGAAAAAGTATTCGATGGAACTGGGTGGAAAATCACCGGTGCTGATTTTTGAAGATGCAGATGTTGAACGCGCGCTCGATGCCGCGCTGTTCACGATTTTTTCGCTCAATGGTGAACGCTGTACCGCGGGCTCGCGTATTTTCATTCAGGAAAGTATCTATCCTGAATTCGTCAAGCGTTTCGCTGAACGCGCCAATCGCCTGCGTGTCGGCGATCCGCAAGATCTGAATACGCAGGTCGGCAGCCTGATCAGCCGCCAGCACTGGGAAAAAGTATCCGGTTACATTCGCTTGGGCATTGAAGAAGGTGCAACGCTGCTGGCGGGAGGCCCGGATAAACCCGCCGATCTGCCTTTTCATCTGAAAAACGGCCATTTCCTGCGTCCGACGGTATTGGCTGATGTTGATAACCGGATGCGCATCGCACAGGAAGAGATCTTCGGCCCGGTTGCCTGCCTGCTGCCGTTCAAGAGCGAAGAAGACGGGCTGCGTATGGCGAACGATGTGGAATACGGGCTGGCATCGTATATCTGGACGCAGGATGTGAGCAAGGTTTTGCGGCTGGCACAGGGCATTGAAGCTGGCATGGTCTTCGTTAACTCGCAGAATGTGCGTGATTTGCGCCAGCCATTCGGTGGTGTGAAAGCTTCAGGTGTTGGCCGTGAAGGGGGGGAATACAGCTTCGAAGTCTTTGCGGAAGTCAAAAACGTTTGTATCTCGATGGGAAACCATCCGATCCCTCGTTGGGGCGTCTAATTATGGGTAAATTAGCACTGGCAGCAAAAATCACGCATGTGCCTTCAATGTACCTGTCCGAATTGCCGGGTAAACACCACGGTTGCCGGCAAAGTGCGATAGACGGGCATAAAGAAATCAGCCGCCGTTGCCGCGCATTGGGTGTCGATACCATCATCGTGTTTGATACCCATTGGCTGGTGAACAGCGCCTATCATATTAACTGTTCAGACCATTTTTCCGGCATTTATACCAGTAACGAATTGCCGCATTTTATCCGCGATATGAATTATGAATATGACGGCAATCCTGAACTGGGGCGGATGATCGCAGAAGAAGCCCGCGAGATGGGCGTTCGTGCGCAATCACATGAAATATCAAGCCTGAAACTGGAATACGGCACGCTGGTGCCGATGCGCTATATGAACAGTGATCGTCATTTTAAAGTCATTTCCATTTCTGCCTTTTGCACCGTTCACGCCTTTGAAGACAGCCGCAAATTGGGTGAAGCCATTGTCCGGGCGATTGATAAATATGACGGCACCGTCGCCGTACTGGCAAGCGGCTCGCTGTCCCATAGTTTTATTGATGACCAGCGCGCCGAAGAAGGCATGAACAGTTATACCCGTGAGTTTGATGCGCAAATGGACAGGCGGGTGGTGGAACTCTGGAAAACAGGCCAGTTCAGGGAGTTCTGCCAGATGCTACCGGAATATGCTCATTACTGCCGGGGCGAAGGCAATATGCACGATACCGTGATGTTGCTTGGGTTGCTTGGCTGGGATAAATACGATGGCAAGGTGGAATTTCTCACCGAATTGTTCGCCAGTTCAGGCACCGGGCAAGTGAATGCCGTTTTTCCGTTACCGAATTAATTTTAATATCCTATGGATTTCACGTTGCCTCCCTTGTTGTGAGGCAACGTGAAAAACGCAGGTCAGGAGTCAGTCATGCCACATTTTTATGCTGAATGTACCGAAAACATCCGTCAGGAAGCCAACCTGCCGCAGTTATTTGCCCGTGTGAATCAGGCACTCGCTGATAGCGGTATTTTTCCGCTGGGCGGAATTCGCAGCCGGGCGATTTGGATAGACACATGGCAGATGGCGGACGGAAAGCAAGATTATGCCTTTGTGCATATGACGCTGAAAATCGGTGCCGGACGCAGCCTTGAGGAGCGCCAGCAAGTCGGGGAAATGCTGTTTTCGCTCATCAAGGATCATTTTTCTGCCTTAATGGCGCAACGTTATCTTGGTCTCTCTTTTACAATGGAAGAGCTTGATCCAATACTGAATTACAAATCGAATAATGTTCATCAGCTATTTAAGTTAAAAGATCAGACATCGTGAGTGGCATACTTTTGTGTGACTGACTTCAAAAAATTGAGTTCACTATATTGTTAGATAATGAAGAGGAAACCATGACAACGCATCTCGATACTTTACTGCATGAGACTTTATTGTTACGCCAACAGGCTTATGTTAACGGGCAATGGGTTGATGCGGATAATAAGGCCACTTTCGCGGTGACCAACCCTGCCAATGGTGACGTCATTGCCAATGTGAGTGACATGGGCGCGACAGAAACTTATCGTGCCATTGATGCGGCGGAAAAGGCGCTGCCTGCATGGCGTGCCCTGACAGCGAAAAAACGCAGCCAGATCCTCAGACACTGGTTCAATCTGATCATGGACAACCAGAAAACACTGGCTGAACTGCTGAGTATTGAGCAGGGAAAATCCCATGCAGAAGCGATGGGAGAAATCGCTTATGGTGCCAGTTTTATCGAGTGGTTTGCAGAGGAAGGTAAGCGGATTTACGGCGAAACCATTCCTTCCCCGATGCCAGCCCAACGTACCTCAACCATCAAACAGCCTATCGGCGTTGTTGCTGCCATTACACCGTGGAACTTCCCCAACGCGATGATCACCCGTAAAGTCGGCCCGGCGCTGGCGGCTGGCTGTACAGTGGTTCTGAAACCGGCGGCTGAAACGCCACTTTCCGCACTGGCACTGGCAGCTCTGGGTGAGCTGGCGGGTATTCCGGCAGGTGTTTTCAATATCGTTACCGGAATGGACGCCAAAGCCATTGGCGGCGCGCTGACCTCAAGCCCTGTCGTGCGTAAACTCTCTTTTACCGGTTCGACCCGTGTGGGTAAATTACTGATGGCACAAAGTGCCGATACGGTGAAAAAACTTTCTCTTGAATTAGGTGGCAATGCGCCTTTTATTGTCTTTGATGATGCCGATTTGGATGCGGCAGTTAAAGGCGCAATGGCAGCTAAATTCCGTAACAGCGGGCAAACCTGTGTTTGTGCCAACCGGATTCTGGTTCAGGAAGGGATTTATGAGGCATTTGCCGAACGTCTGGCGCAGGCTGCCAAGCAACTGCGGATCGGGCCAGCCACTGACAGCACGTCGCAGCAAGGTCCGCTGATTAATCAGGCTGCCGTGGATAAAGTTCAGACCCATGTCAGCGATGCGATTTCTCATGGTGCACGGCTGCTGACAGGCGGTAAATCTCACCAACTGGGCGGTTTGTTCTTTGAGCCGACTGTGCTGGCTGATGTTGATGAAACCATGCTGGTTTCCCATGAAGAAACCTTCGGCCCTCTGGCGGCGTTGTTTAAGTTCCGTGATGAAGAAGAGGCCATTCGCATTGCTAACAATACCGAATTTGGTCTGGCGGCTTATTTTTATTCCCGTGATATCGGCCGGATTTACCGTGTCGCGGAAGCGCTGGAGAGCGGAATGGTCGGTATTAATGAAGGGCTGATTTCCAATGAAGCCGTGCCATTTGGCGGTATCAAACAGTCTGGACTGGGGCGTGAAGGTTCACGTTACGGCATAGAAGATTATCTGGAAGTGAAATACCTCTGTTTTGGCGGATTATAAACACCAGCCGATAAATTTCGGGCAGCCTCTGACAAAGAGGCTGCTTGAAAGGCGACGGATATAAAAAGGATTAATACGATGCCTCAAAAAGCCATATCTCAAGAAACGATGTCTCAGCTACAACCCGAAATCATATCGCTGATGGCGCACCGTTTACATCAGGCGGAAAAAAATCGTCAGCAAATCCGCCAGATTTCACTGGATTACCCGGAAATCACCATTGAGGATGCTTACGCCATTCAGCGTGAATGGGTCAGCATGAAAATGGCGGAAGGACGACACTTGAAAGGGCATAAAATCGGCCTTACGTCGAAAGCCATGCAGGCCAGTTCGCAAATCAATGAGCCGGATTATGGTGTGTTACTGGACGATATGTTTTTTCAGTCCGGTGGTGATATTCCCTGTGAACGTTTTATTGTGCCGCGCATTGAGGTCGAACTGGCGTTTGTACTGGCAAAACCGCTGCGTGGCCCGAATTGCACGTTATTTGATGTGTACAACGCAACCGATTACGTGATCCCGGCATTGGAGCTGATCGATGCCCGCAGCCACAACATTGATCCCCAATCCGGGCGGCCACGTAAAGTGCAGGATACGATTTCTGATAACGCTGCCAATGGTGGCGTCATTATGGGCGGACGCCCTGTCAAACCTCATGAACTGGATTTGCGCTGGGTCAGTGCCCTGCTCTATCGCAATGGTGTGATTGAAGAATCCGGCGTTGCGGCGGCGGTGCTTGACCATCCTGCCAATGGCGTTGTCTGGCTGGCAAATAAACTGGCTGCACATGGCGTCCAACTCGAAGCCGGGCAGATCATTCTCAGCGGCTCTTTCACCCGCCCGGTTCCGGCCCGCAAGGGCGACACGTTTCATGTAGATTATGGTGCACTTGGCTCAGTGAGCTGTCACTTTATCTGAGGAAGCATTTATGGATCAGCTAACAAATAAATTTAAACAGGCTTTGCAGGCCGGAAAACCACAAATCGGTTTATGGCTGGGGCTTTGCAGTTCATACAGCGCCGAAATTCTGGCGGGCACAGGTTTTGACTGGCTACTGATTGACGGCGAACATGCCCCCAACACTGTCCCTTCCATCCTGAACCAGCTACAGGCAATTGCGCCTTATCCTAGCCATCCGATTGTGCGCCCGCCGTGGAATGATCCGGTCATCATCAAGCAGTTATTGGATATCGGCACGCAGACTTTACTGATACCGATGATTCAGAATGCAGAACAGGCGCGTGAAGCCGTGCGGGCGACACGTTACCCGCCGCAGGGCATACGTGGCGTTGGCAGTGCGCTGGCAAGGGCGTCCCGCTGGAATCGTATTCCTGATTATCTGACGCGTGCCAATGACGAGATGTGCGTGTTGGTGCAGGCAGAAACCCGTGAGGCGTTGAACAATTTGGCTGAGATCCTGTCAGTGGATGGCGTTGATGGCGTCTTTATCGGCCCCGCCGATCTCAGCGCTGATATGGGGCATCACGGCAATCCTCAGCATCCTGATGTTAAGGCCGCGATTGAACAGGCCATTGCACAAATCACGGTAGCAGGCAAAGCCGCCGGCATTCTCATGACCAACATTGAGGCTGCCGAGCATTATGTGCATCTTGGCGTGCAGTTTATTGCTGTCGGAGTGGATACCACGCTGCTGGCAAATGCGGCCCATTCACTGGCGGCACGCTTTGGTCAACAACAGAAGAGTTGCGCACCGTCTCCAACCGGCGCTTATTAAGTTTCTGCCAACAACAAGACATTGCAACAAACCATTGCAACAAACAACAAATAGCACCACCACACGACACTGGAGTTCTTTCGATAACACGGTATTCAATAACACAATAGCAATAACACAAAAAGGTCACGAATGAGCAGCTCATCTGAAGCAATACAAGATCCGGCTTCCCCATCTGGCAAACTCACTAGCCGGCAACAAAACGTTATCAATAAATTATTTCGCCGTTTGATTCTGTTTCTCTTTGTTCTGTTTGTTTTCTCTTTCTTGGATCGCATTAATATCGGTTTTGCCGGTTTAACGATGGGAAAAGATCTGGGACTGACTTCAACGATGTTCGGCCTAGCGGCGACCTTGTTTTATGTGACCTATGTGGCGTTCGGCATTCCCGGCAACATAATGCTCAGTATTGTAGGGGCCAGACGCTGGATTGCCACCATTATGGTGCTGTGGGGCGTGGCGTCCACCGCGACGATGTTTGCGACCGGCGCAACCAGCCTGTATATCCTGCGGATGCTGGTGGGAATTGCCGAAGCCGGTTTCCTGCCCGGTATTCTGGTTTATCTGACCTATTGGTTTCCGGCGCATTATCGCGCGCGCGCCAACGCCCTGTTTATGATCGCCATGCCGGTGACGATGGCATTGGGTTCGCTGGCTTCCGGTTATATTCTGGAAATGGATGGGCTGTGGAATTTGCGCGGCTGGCAGTGGTTATTTTTGCTGGAAGGTTTCCCTTCTGTTTTATTGGGAATTGTTGTCTGGTTTTATCTGGATGATTCGCCCGCGAAAGCCAAATGGCTGACCGCTGACGATAAGCAGTGTCTTCAGGAGATGATGGAAAACGACACGCTTCAGGCTGTCAGCCATTCGCCAACATTGTCTCCCCAAAAAAGCAGCCTGTGGCGCGAAGTTTTTACGCCGGTTGTGCTGATGTATACCCTGGCATATTTCTGCCTGACCAATACCTTGAGCGCCATCAATATCTGGACGCCACAGATTATGCAAAGCTTCAATCAAGGCAGCAGCCATGTGGTTATCGGCCTGCTCACGGCGATTCCGCAATTCTGTACGATTTTAGGCATGATTTACTGGGGACGCCGTTCAGATCGTCTGCAAGAACGTAAAATGCATACCGCGCTGCCTTATCTGTTTGCCGCCGCAGGTTGGCTGCTGACATCGCTGACCGGTAACAGTCTGGTACAGCTTCTGGGGATCATTATGGCCTCAACCGGTTCATTTACGGCGATGGCGGTATTCTGGACCACGCCGGATCAATCCATCAGCCTGCGCGCGCGAGCCATTGGGATCGCCGTGATCAATGCCACCGGAAATATCGGCTCTGCCGTCAGTCCCTTGCTGATCGGCTGGCTGAAAGATCAAACCGGCAGTTTTAATTCCGGCCTCTATTTTGTGGCGGGATTACTGATGATCGGCGCATGGTTGGTTGTGCGTATTCCAATGAAACATGCCGGTAGCAGGTGATAAACATGTCAGCCGCTCATACAAACAAAGCCATCATTACCAATATTGATATCAGCAAGGATTACGATGAAACACAGGGATCAAACGATGTGCATTATCAAACGTTTGGTCGTATGGCTGCGTTTTTCGGGCGGGATATGCAGGCACACCGCCATGATAGTTTTTTTCAACTCCATTATCTGCTGACCGGAAGGATTGAACTCCAACTGGATGAACACCGTTATTCCGTACAGGCGCCGCTGTTTATCCTGACGCCTCCGTCCGTTCCTCACGCTTTCTTCACCCAAGAGGATACCGACGGTTATGTGCTGACGGTACGACAGGAGTTGATTATGCCGCTGCTGAATTTGCTTTACCCGACCCAACGGGAATTAATCGATATTCCGGCGCTCTGCCTTTCCATTGCGGATAAACCGGATGAATTCAACACGTTCAGCCATTACTGGGCACTGATCGAACGGGAATCCATCAACCAATTTGCCGGCCGCGAGCAATCACTGGCTTTTTTGGCGCAATCCCTGTTTACCTTTATTTTACGCAGTATTCCGCTGGAAGAGAGCCATTCCGGTGGTGTAAGGGGAGAATTGAAATTCTTTCAGCGCTTTAATCAGTTGGTTGATCAACATTATCACCAGCATCTGACCGTACCGGAATATGCCGAAAAAATGGGCGTCACGGAATCACGTTTGAAAGATATGTGCCATCGGTTTGCCAACCGCCCACCGAAGCGCTTAATTTTCGACCGCCTGTTGCGGGAAGCGAAACGATTATTGTTGTTCAGTGACAGCCCGGTATTTGAAATCGCCTATCAGCTTGGCTTTAAAGACCCGGCCTACTTCGCCCGATTTTTTAACCGGCTGGTGGGATATTCGCCAAGTGTTTGGCGGGAAAAAGATTTACAATCGTCCCGCGATCTATCTCAAAATTCATCCGATTACTCAAATAAATAATTTATTGTCTACATAATTTTAATTTGGTAGTTTTAATAAAATTTACCCATAAATATCAATGTATTTTTCCTTATTACAATTTCTTTATTTATCTCATAAGGAATATTGCTATGTCATTAGCCAGGAATATACTTTTAGCCAGAAGAGCGATTAATTATGTTAATGATACTCTCGGCGTAATATCACCAAATCAAATTCCGAAAACACCAGAATTTCTTGAAAATAGGAAACAAACTAATACTAAACTTAAAAGTCTCCGAAAATATATCAATCGTACATTAGATCGAAAGATGAAAAGAGATGGGATTACAAAAGATAAATCGGATTATAACATTCAATCATATAAAAGAATTATTCCTATTCGCAGTGCTTATGCCAGTAAATATCACGTTGGTAATTGTGGAGAAAAAGCGGCCATTGCATTTACTCGTTTAAAATTTCTGGGTGCCAGACCGATTGAGTTTTTCTCAATAAAAATGCTGAATGATACTCATTCCATTATTGTTATTGGCAGAATCAGTGGCGATCGCCTCAACCCCAGCACATGGAATCGTGACGCGGTCATTTGTGATCCCTGGGATAATAAGGCTTATCCTGCATTCCGTTATATTGATAAAATCGCTTTTCAAGGCGTATTAACTTTTCGTTATCGTTATGAATAAATAAACCAAAATGCAACATTGATCACATATATACCGCGATCCACATCATTTCACCGAAAAGTACCATCGAATCTGCTGAAAATCTCTTCAAGTCTGTTCATTCTGCCGCTTCAATTAACCTCATAAAGAAACACAAATTTAACACTTTTGCTCTCATTCAGGTAACAAATTAGTTTGAGAGCATTCGAATGCTGAGGTAGCTATGAAACCAGAAGATTTTCGTGCCGATAAAACACGCCCGCTAACGGGCAAAGAATATATGCAGTCATTGCAGGATGGGCGGGAAATTTATATCTATGGCGAACGGGTTAAGGATGTGACAACGCATCCCGCTTTTCGTAATGCGGCTGCCTCAGTCGGTCAATTGTATGACGCGCTGCATGATGCCAAAACCCACGATATGCTCTGCTGGAATACCGATACCGGCAGCGGCGGTTATACCCACAAATTCTTTCGTTATGCCACCAGCGCGGATGATCTCCGCCAACAGCGTGATGCCATTGCGGAATGGTCACGCCAAAGCTACGGCTGGATGGGGCGCACACCTGATTATAAAGCGGCGTTTTGTTGCGCATTAGGTGCTTATCCTGAATTTTACGGGCAGTTCGCCGATAATGCCCGCAAATGGTATAAAAATATTCAGGAAAATGCGCTTTATTTCAACCATGCCATTGTTAACCCGCCGATCGATCGCCATCTGCCTGCCGATCAGGTGAAAGATGTGTTCATCAAAATCGAAAAAGAGACCGATGCCGGCATTATTGTCAGTGGTGCGAAAGTGGTCGCCACCAACTCCGCACTGACTCACTACAATTTTATCGGTTTCGGCTCGGCACAGGTGATTGGCGATAACCCGGATTTCGCGGTGATGTTCGTCGCACCGATGGATGCTGACGGCGTAAAATTAATTTCCCGTGCTTCCTATGAATTAACCGCAGGAGCGACAGGTTCGCCGTTCGATTATCCGCTTTCCAGCCGGTTTGATGAAAATGACGCCATTCTGGTGATGGATAAGGTGTTAATTCCGTGGGAAAACGTGTTAATTTATCGCGATTTTGATCGCGCCCGCAATTGGGCGGTGCAAAGTGGTTTCGCGCGCCTGTTCCCGATGCAGGCGTGTGTGCGTCTGGCGGTCAAATTGGATTTTATTACCGGATTGTTGCAAAAAAGTCTCGAATGCACCGGCGTGGTGGATTTTCGCGGCGTGCAGGCGGATCTCGGTGAAGTGGTGGCATGGCGCAATCTGTTCTGGTCACTGACGGATGCCATGTGGGCAGAAGCCAAGCCTTGGGAAGGCGATGCTTATCTGCCGGACACACAGGCCATTCAGACCTACCGTGTGATGGCACCGATGGCTTATACGAAAATTAAGAACATCATTGAAAGTAACGTCACCAGCGGGCTGATCTATTTGCCATCCAGTGTACGTGATATGCACAATCCTGATATCAGTCAATATCTTGAAAAATATGTACGTGGTTCTAATGGTATCGACCATGTGGAGCGGATTAAGATTTTAAAATTAATGTGGGATGCGATTGGCAGTGAATTTGGCGGGCGTCACGAGTTGTACGAAATCAATTATGCCGGCAGTCAGGATGAAATCCGCCTGCAATGCCTGCGCCATGCGTATGGTTCCGGCAATATGAAGAAAATGACCGACTTAGTGGATCGCTGCTTGTCAGACTACGATGTCAATGGCTGGACTGTGCCGCATTTACACAACAACCACGATATTAACCTACTCGATAAACTGCTGAAATAAATCAGCAGCAGGAGGCTTATATGTCTTTAGAAAATGAACATCGCTTACGTTTCAGGGATGCGATGGCAAGCCTTTCCGCTGCCGTGAATATTATCACCACGGATGGCTCGTCCGGGCGATGCGGTATAACGGCAACGGCGGTCTGCTCCGTGACAGATACGCCTCCGACTCTGATGGTGTGTATCAATCGCAATAGTGCGATGAATCCGGTATTTAAGGAAAATGGCCGGCTGTGTGTCAATATCCTGAGCCACGAGCAGGAAGTGCTGGCCCGCCATTTTGCCGGTATGACCGAAGCCAGTATGGAAGAACGTTTTAGTTGGGATATCTGGCACACCGACTCACTCGGACAGCCTATGCTGAAAGATGCGCTCGCCAGTCTGGAAGGCAGCATCGAACAGGTACAGGAAATTGGTACTCATGATGTGTATCTGGTGGAAGTCAAGCAGATCCATGTGAAAGAGGAAGGCCACGGGTTAATTTACTTTAAACGTGCTTTCCAACAGGTGATGGGTAAATCTCCGGCGACCGCGATCTGAGTCGGATATCGCAAAAACGTATATGATTAAGTACAGGGCATTACGCCCTGTATTTGTTATGCTGGCTGCACAGGTGAAATTTTGCATATTTTAAGTTTTATTCTGACAATATTACCGATCGCTTTATCGCCGGGAGCCAGTTTCACTCTCGGCATGGCAAATGCCATCAACAACGGCATCAAGGGATTATTATTTGTTATCGTTGGGACGGCGTTGGGCATTTATACTCACGCATTGCTGGTAGGTTTAGGTATTACGGGTATCGTGGCGGAATACCCGCTGGCCATTAATACGATAAAAATCACGGGAACAATTTATTTAATCTATCTTTCTTATATATTAATAAAAAATGGTATTTCCTCAGATAAAATTATTACAGGTAAAAATACGAAAATTGCCACAATAAAAGATGCCTACATTGCCAATATTATATCCTATGGATTTCGAGTTGCATCGCGGCGGCAAGAGAGCGAATCCCCTGAGCATAGATAACTATGCGACTGGGGTGAGCGAGCGCAGCCAACAAAGAGGCAGCTTGAAAGACGACGGATATATGAATATAAAAGCAATTATATTATATCTTACTGTTGTGCCCAGTTTCTTAACTTCAAATCAGATTAGTGTATTGGATTTTATTACTCTTGCTTCTATTCATATTATGATCCTGACAATATGGTTATTATTTTTTGGTTATATCGTCATCCTTGTTACCAGAAAAATAAATTTCAGCATTGTGAGCCGATTGATTAATATCATAGGCGGAGTCTGTTTATTGTGCTTTACGCTTTCCCCGTATGTTCATCTCTTATGGAAAATGTAATTCCTTTTTATGCCAATCCAACTATCTTCCCGCTGCGCAGAGAGATATAAGATGTACCTCGAAAGGCGAGGGGTATAAACGAAATGGCAAAGATTAAATAACAGCCAAATCGTTTTATTTAACAACAGTTAACTCCATTTATAGATAATTATTTCATTCATTTAATGAATATTCTGGTAAATCTGGTATTAATTTTTGCGTTAGTGTGATCAACCACCAAGAAGATATCGTACCAGTGTATTAATCTGCCGCGCTTCACGATCACATTTAATAAATAAACAATATCACAACCTATGCAATACATTATGTTACCCACGTGTTAACAACAGTATAACTCTGGATGTATTGTCCATTGGAATGACTCTACAGAGGCTATTACTTATGAGTAAAACAGCTCCATCCGGTTTATGGGATCAACCGAAACCCTTTTTCATGATCTTTTTTGTCGAATTATGGGAAAGATTTGGCTACTACGGCGTTCAGGGCATTCTTGCTGTTTACTTCGTTAAGCAACTTGGTTTTTCAGAAGCACAGGCATTTATTACTTTCGGTGCATTTACGGCACTGGTTTACGGCCTGATTTCCATCGGCGGTTATGTCGGTGACCACATACTGGGCACCAAGCGAACTATCGTTCTGGGTGCCATTATTATGGCCATTGGCTATTTCATGATTGGCCTTTCTATCATGAGACCTACGCTGATTTTTTATGCGCTGGGTACCGTTGCTGTCGGTAACGGTTTTTTCAAGGCGAATCCCTCCAGCCTGCTGGCAAAATGTTACCCGCCAAAAGATCCACGTTTGGATGGTGCATTTACCCTCTTCTACATGTCGGTCAATCTGGGCTCGCTGTTTTCCCTTTCCCTTGCTCCTGTTATTGCCGATAAATATGGCTATGCCGTCACTTATAACATCTGTGGAGTCGGGCTGATTGTCGCCTTACTGGTTTATATTACTTGTCGCCATATGGTACGTAATATTGGCTCTGCACCTGATAGCAAGCCGCTTAACTACCTGATCTTGCTTTTAATTGTACTCGGTGCATTGGTGGCGATAGGTATCTGCGCATGGTTATTACACCATATCGACGTTGCTAATATGGTGCTCGCCACAATTACGTCTATTGTGGTGATTATTTTCTTCTGGCAGGCGTTTAAACAGGACAAAATGGCTCGCAATAAGATGTTTGTCGCGTTTATTCTGATGATTCAGGCGATTATTTTCTTTATGCTGTACAACCAGATGCCAACGTCCCTCAATTTCTTTGCCATCAACAATGTTGAACCCCAGCTCCTCGGTTTTCATATCAACCCTATCAGCTTTCAGGCATTGAACCCATTCTGGATCATTGTTGTCAGCCCCATTCTGGCTGTGGTTTACACTCGCCTCGGTGCAAAAGGAAAAGACTTTTCCATGCCAACCAAGTTTACTTTTGGCATGTTCTTATGCTCTTTCGGCTTTTTAATTGCCGCGTCAGCAGGTTTATTTGCTAATGAGCATGGCATCACTTCACCGTGGATTATCGTGCTGGTTTACCTGTTCCAGAGTGTTGGCGAACTGATGATCAGTGCGTTGGGGCTGGCAATGGTCGCGGCATTTGTTCCCAGTTATCTGACCGGATTTATTATGGGTATGTGGTTTTTGTGCACTGCTGTCGCATCGATATTAGGGAGTTATGTCGCGACATTTACCGCCGTACCCGCCGGTGTTACTGATCCGCTGCAAACGCTGCCAATTTATACCGACGTATTCGGTAAAATCGGTATTGCGACGTTGGTGGTTGCCGTGATTATGGCCTGTATGGTGCCGTGGCTGAACCGCATCATGAAAGGTGAAGCGAAGGCGTAACAAGCCATCTGCGACGATCGGATTAAAAACGTTTCGATAAAAAATACCCGCTCAGTTGAGCGGGTATTTTATTCAATGGTTCAGCTTATAAGTGCCATCAGCCATTAAGAATTACAGCACATCAACCGCGTTCAGCTCTTTGAAAGCCTGTTCCAGACGAACAATCATCGAAGACTGGCCTGCACGCAGCCAGACGCGTGGATCATAGAATTTCTTATTCGGTTTATCCGCGCCTTCCGGGTTACCCAATTGGCCTTGCAGGTAGCCTTCATTCTTTTTGTAGTAGTTCAGAATACCTTCCCAAGTCGCCCATTGGGTATCGGTATCGATATTCATTTTGATAACGCCGTAGCTGACCGCTTCCTGAATTTCTTCTGCGGTTGAACCGGAACCGCCGTGGAAAACGAAATCCAGGCTGTTGTGTGGCAGGTTGAACTTCTCAGAAACGTAGTCCTGTGAATTGCGCAGGATTTTTGGCGTCAGTTTCACGTTCCCCGGTTTGTAAACACCGTGAACGTTACCGAAAGAGGCCGCAATGGTGAAACGTGGGCTAATCGCGTTCAGTTTCTCATAAGCGTAAGCCACATCTTCCGGTTGAGTATACAGAGATGAGCTGTCCAGATGGCTGTTATCAACGCCGTCTTCTTCGCCGCCAGTACAGCCCAGTTCGATTTCCAGCGTCATGTCGATTTTCGCCATGCGCGCCAGATACTGACTACAGATTTCGATATTTTCTTCCAGAGACTCTTCTGACAAATCAATCATGTGGGAAGAGAACAATGGTTTGCCCGTCTGAGCATAATGCTTCTCGCCCGCGTCCAACAGACCATCAAGCCACGGCAGCAATTTACGGGCGCAGTGGTCAGTATGCAGGATAACAGGCACACCATAATGCTCTGCCATCTGGTGAACGTGGTGAGCACCGGAAATTGCCCCCAGAATTGCCGCTTGCTGGCCTTCTGCTTTCAATCCCTTGCCTGCAACAAAGGCTGCGCCACCATTGGAAAACTGGATGATAACCGGAGCACGGACTTTTGCAGCAGTTTCCAGTACGGCATTGATGGAATCAGTCCCCACGCAGTTAACAGCGGGTAAAGCAAATTTGTGTTCTTTTGCGATGGCAAAGACTTTTTGAACATCATCACCTGTGATGACACCCGGTTTTACGAAATCAAAAATTTTAGACATGTTACCTGGTCCTGTATTGACATTAAACAGCCCGCAGGGTTCGACCGCAGGCTGTTATCACGATCTATTATTAAAACCTGTTATAACAAAGCATTAATTACTGTTAGCACGTTCTTCCAGCATCACAACAGCGGGGAGTTTTTTGCCTTCAACAAATTCAAGGAAAGCGCCACCACCGGTAGAGATGTAAGAGATTTTGTCTGCAATATCGAACAGATCAATTGCTGCCAGCGTGTCGCCACCACCGGCAATGGAGAAAGCATCACTCTCGGCAATGGTACGGGCAACAATTTCGGTTCCTTTACGGAAATTAGGGAATTCAAAAACACCGACAGGGCCGTTCCACAGAATGGTTTTCGCCCCTTTCAGAATTTCAACCAGACGCTCTGCGGATGCGTCGCCCAGATCAAGGATCTGCTCGTCGTCTTTAATATCGCTGGTGGATTTCAGCGTTGCTTCCGCCGTTTCAGAGAACTCTGTCGCCACACGAACATCAGTCGGCACTGGAATATCACAGCACTCCAGCAGTTTTTTCGCTTCAGGGATCAAATCATCTTCGTATAAAGAACGACCAACATTGTGGCCTTCTGCGGCAACAAAGGTATTGGCGATGCCACCACCCACAATCAGCTGGTCAGCAATTTTTGACAGTGAATCGAGCACTGTCAGTTTGGTTGAAACTTTAGAGCCGCCCACAATCGCAACCATCGGACGAGCCGGATTGTGCAGTGCTTTGCCCAGCGCTTCCAGTTCACCGGATAACAGTGGACCGGCACAGGCGATCGGTGCAAATTTTGCAACGCCGTGGGTTGATGCCTGCGCACGATGCGCTGTACCAAAAGCATCCATGACATAGATATCACACAGTGCGGCATACTGTTTTGATAGTGTTTCGTCGTCTTTTTTCTCACCTTTATTGAAGCGGACATTCTCCAGAACAACTAATTCGCC
The DNA here is from genome assembly GCA_031253755.1 of Enterobacteriaceae bacterium. Classification (GTDB taxonomy): domain Bacteria; phylum Pseudomonadota; class Gammaproteobacteria; order Enterobacterales; family Enterobacteriaceae; genus Xenorhabdus. The sequence continues at coordinate 12,992 of JAIRVT010000092.1, read as the reverse complement.
TTCCGCCACTTCAACGCCATCCAGATACTCTTTTGCCAGACGGACAGGAGAAGAAAGAGCACCTTTCAGGTAATCAACGACAGGTTGCAGTGAGAATTCATCGGTGTATTCTCCTTCCGTCGGGCGCCCCAGGTGAGAAGTAACCATGACTTTGGCTCCCTGACTCAGTGCAGCCTCAATAGTCGGCAAAGATGCACGGATACGCGCATCAGAAGTCACTTTGCCATCTTTTACAGGCACATTCAGATCAGCACGGATCAGAACACGTTTACCCGCCAGATCTAAATCAGTCATCTTAATTACAGACATGGTGAATCCTCTCATTGATTCTTTGTAAAATTACTCAATCTTCTGCCTTCTTTCGTATACCGGATGGAAACAGAAGATTTATTTGAACCCCATACTTGAGTCTTATTGCTTGAAGCCCTTCGCGGCCATTGCCAGCGTGGTATCAAGCATACGATTGGCAAAACCCCACTCATTATCACACCAGACCAGTGTTTTGATTAGGTGGTTTCCGCTCACTCTTGTTTGTGTACCATCAACGATGGCACTGTGGGGATCATGGTTAAAATCCGTTGAAACCAACGGTAATTCAGTAAAATCCACTATACCACGAAACGAATTCGTCGCTGATTTTTGCAGTAGTTGGTTTACCTCAAAGACATCGACAGCGGCAGTGACTGTCACGCTTAAGTCAATCGCTGTCACGTTGATCGTCGGCACTCGCACGGAAATGGCTTCAAACCGATTACTGAATTTGGGAAAGATACGGGTTATTCCGGCTGCCAGCTTGGTATCGACAGGAATGATCGATTGACTGGCCGCACGGGTCCGGCGTAAATCACGGTGATAAGCATCAATTACGGGCTGATCATTCATGGATGCGTGAATTGTTGTCACCGTACCAGATTCAATATTGAAGGCATCATCCAGCACTTTAATAATGGGAATAATGCAATTTGTCGTACAGGATGCGTTAGAAACAATACGATCGTCGGCGGTCAGTGAATCATGATTCACACCATACACCACCGTTGCATCCAGATCATTTCCTCCCGGATGGGCAAACAGCACTTTTTTGGCGCCACTGAGAAGATGAGCCTCTCCATCAACTCGATCACCGTATTTGCCGGTACAGTCGAGCACAATATCAATATCCAGTTCTTTCCACGGCAAGTCTGCGATATCAGGTTGATGAAACAGCCAGATACTGTCATCTCCGACATGCAGTACATCATTGTTCAGATGTACATCCCATGCAAACCGCCCATGACTGGAATCGTATTTCAACAAGTGAGCCATACCTTCGGCATTCGCTAACTCATTAATCGCAATAACGGCAATTTCAGTCCGACGCCCGGATTCGTAGAGAGCACGCAGGACACTGCGCCCTATTCTCCCGAAACCGTTAATCGCTACCCTGATTGTCATGTTACTCCCTGAATTTATCTGTGAACACGCAACGGATTAGAATAACTGAGCAACTGCAAATTGTATGAATGATTCGTCATAAAATTAACCAGATTGTGACAGACAAGACATTTTGCATCCAGAGACTGAAACGGTTCAGCTTATCATCAGAAAAGACTACGAGAAAAAACCGATCATGGCAAGGCTCATGAGGGGGTGTTAATGTTTTGTGTCCATTATTTACTCAGATACACAATAACGGTCATGCTCCCAATCATTAAGTTGATGTGATTTGTCGTTACTGTCATAAAGCAGAGAAGGTCTGCGTACTCGCATCAAAAGATTGAACCGGAAAATGATCGGCTATTCCAAATCCGAAGAAATGCATGACAAAGTGATAGGGACGTTCATTGAACGTGAATACTATCTTCCAAAGGTAATCTGACTATTGGGTGCAACAAATCACCGAGATTGAAACCGCCTTGCCACAGGAGATTACTCAGGATGATACCGGGCAGCGGCTGATGACTATTCCCGGTGTTGGTCCCATTACGGCGAGTGTGTTTTCCTCGCAACTGGGTGATGGAAAGCAATATGCCCACAGCCGGGATTTTGCAGCCTCGACGGGATTGGTTCCCCGCCAGTACAGTACCGGGGGAAAGACAACCTTACTGGGGATCAGTAAACGGGGTAACAAGACACTCCGGCAACTGTTGGTGCTCTGTGCCCGAACGTTCATAATGCATATTGAGCATAGAAAGGGCAAACTGGCTGACTGGGTTAAGCAGCAACTTGAACAAAAGCATTCTAATATTGTGGCCTGTGCGCTGGCTAACAAACTCGCCCGGATAGCGTGGGCCATAACGACACAACACACGGTATTTGTTGCCTAAAGCAGGCGTCATTGTAAACCGATTTAAATGTGACCCCACTGGTTTTGCGAAGATTGATAATTGATGACATGAACGGCCTACCGGCCTGATGTGAAACCTGGCATAAAAATTGGCTCCTTGAAGCCGACAGACTTTTAAGGTTCATCAGGCGCGGAACTCATCGAGGCGCAGGCTCCTTGCCTATCATGACGCCGGATAGATTTAAGCAAACCCAATATTCATCAAAATGAGTGTTGCAAAAACGAGGGCGACCATAGATTTTTACGCTCTCCTACGTAGTGGTCTGGCTAACCTTCTACGACGGGACTTTCACCCGCAAGATCAGTGCAGCTTTCACCCGCAAGATCAGTGCAGCTTTGTCCAGCGCACCGACAGAGCCCTCACGCTCTCGCTCTGAAAAATCCCCCTTATTATAAATTAATATAGCGATATTAATTTATAAAATTGAAGTTTAGATAAATTAATATATAGTCAAAAATATTAACAGATAATATATACTGTTTATTACTTGACAGTATTTTATATTTCGTAGTTAAATACGCTTTACTTTTAAAAAATAACATCTAATCATCTTTATAATAAACTTCTGAAAGATAGATTGAGTTATTCTGATATATTTAAGCTAAAAAATTTTCATAATTGTAATATGTGTTGATACATTAGTTATAGTTAAATCAGTAATCATTAATAACTAGCTATTTTTATTTTGTGATTCATAAGATATTAATTTAACTCAATAAAAGGTATTAATTATGTTACAGTATCAAGAATCTAATCAAGTTTTAGTACCTACTCCTCCAGTTATTACAATTACTACATCTGATGGTGTTCCACTCCCACCAAATTCATCAATATTGTCAAATCAAGTTTTTCAGTTAAATTTAAAGATACAGAGTTCCAACAAATTTACTTTAGCTAATGCACCAACAATAGCAGTTTCAGTTCCAAGTGAAGATGCATGGGCAACTGTTACTCTTTTAAATCAAAAATTATCTAATGATCTTACATATATTAGTGCTGCACTTAGTCTTGTCGTTAAAGATGGGATTGTTCCTGAAAAATCTCACGATATCCAAATAAATTCGACTAATCCTTCAGAGCTACCAAATCAAAAAATTAGTTATTATGTTGTGGATCTTGATAGTAGTACATTGTCATTAACTTTTGATAAAGTTTCTATTGAAACTCCCACTAATTCAAATAAGGATCCGTCAGTAACCGTATCAACGGTAATATTAGATAAAAAAGGTAATCCAATTCCTAAGTTAAATATGATAGTAGGAGTAAACTCTCTAAACGCTTTGAGTTTATTTAAAATTACAGATAGTCATAATAATGATACATTAACTCCTATAAAAGATGCAAATTCTAACTTTGAATTTATCAGGTTAACTACGGACACAACAGGTAAACTTGAATTTCAGATGTATCCTTCAGAGAGCCCTAGTTCTGTATTACATCTGGTTTCTTCTGTTCATAATAGCTTGGTTACAGTTAATGCAAAAACCCCTCTATTCATCATAAATAAAGCACTTTCTGAACAATCAGTCATACATCCAGATGTTCCAGAAATATTACAACTTAATAATAACATTATTACTCCGGTAGATAATGAAACAAGCTTTGACGTAAAAATATATCCATATGCTGATGCAATTCAAACTGATTATATTTTATTCGTTGCTAATGATACTTTAACAGAATACTATTACCAAGTTGGAAATTTATCAAATCTTGGAAAGTATGCTTATCAATTACCATATACGTTATTAAAATCTAGTGGAACTAATAGTTTGGGATATTATGTGGCAACCTCACGAGGCCCAGTATATACATCATATACTCTTGCAGATTTTACATATTCTCCTCCGTCTGGGGGATCTAATCCACAAAATTCATTTGTATTACCTACCGTATATTCTAGTTTCGGAACTACTTCTGGGTATATTTTACCTGAAAGATCAGTAATTGATTATAACGATGTTTCTGATTATATACTTAATGGTGGAACTGCTCTTTATATAGGAATTGAGTTGGGCGTATCAGGTAATACTCAGAATAAAGTAGCATATGGAACTTCAATAACAGTAACATTAAGAATCCCATCATCTAATAATGGTGCAATTACTAAACAGTACATCAAAGTAATGGCATGTTCTGGAACGCTAGATTATATTCCTATTCCTTTCGTTGATATTGAAAATACAGGTTCCGTTGATTTACAGGGAACTACTCCGATAACTATACAATATTCTGTTACTGGCGGAGGAAAAGGACAGTATAGTAAAATATGGAATGGTTCTATAGATACTATTGTCTTCAGTTAAAATTTTAAATTAAATGAAATAATAGAGTAAATAATGATGTCTTGAATAAAGTTAGTTTCAAGACATCAGATACTATTAACGATATAATCAAGGGTATTAATATAATGGGTATCATTTTAAATTTAAAAGCCCCCACATTTCCGCAAGCAGTAAATAACGTTATAGATGTTGGTCTTCAAAAAGATCAAAATGCTAAATATATTGTAATGGAAGTACCTCAATATTCAGAAGCTACAGGTGATTTACTTATGGGGTTTATTATCGATCTAGATACTCCTGGAATCCTTTTGCAATCAGCACCTTCAATGCCAGGTTCTCCTAATAATAATTATTTACTTTTATTTCCAATAGAAAATTTTACTTTAAATGGACACTATGAAGGATATTATAGTGTAACAAGATTATCCACTAATATAAGTTTTTCTCCAATGGGATTTGTAACAATAAATGATATTTCTGGTGGTAATCCAATCCCAACAATCCCTCAATCTGTAAGTATTCCCCAAGCTACTGGAGATAATGGAACATTATTAACACAAAAAGATTATTCTAGATTAGAAAATTTGACAGTAATTGTTCCTAGTTATACAGGTATGGCTCCAGAACAACAAGTTAGTGTTGAATGGAAAAATGAAAATCAGGGATTACCTAAATATATAACTGATCCTCAAATAACGCAAAATTACTCCTCTGAGTTGTCTTTTAGTATTCCCCGTATGCAATATATTGACTGTATAGGAAGTATAGCAGATATCACCTTTAAAGTTATCGATAAATCTAACCAAGTTAGATATTCGGCTCTTACAAGGTTATATATTGAAGGACAAACTTTAGATTTACCAAAACCTGCTCTTTTTTATAGGCCTGATGGAACTATTCATGTTATTATTGAATACAACAACATGAGTAGCGATCAAACAGTAGAAATTCGTGCTGTTGGAACAACTCAATATCAATCTCCTTATCAAACAGTAACTAATTTTGAACAAATGGCAATACAACTACCACAAGGTTGGGTAAATCAGAATATGGGGCAAATAATTTATATTGATTATGCTGTGGGAAGTTCTGTACTTGGAGGAGTACCTTATAATTTTTCTCGAATATTAAGAATTAAGCTGGGTCAATCTTAAGTAATAATCTAGTAGAGTTATTACAAAAAATTAATGATATTCACTCAGGTAAGGTGAAAATATGAAGCTATTAAATCTTCAGTTTAATTTTTTTATATTCATTTCATTGGGCTCTATTAGTATTGCTTCAAATGCAGAAACATCTGTGGATACGGATAAAAAAACAATTGCGGATAAGTTATATTTAAGATTTTCTGATACTCAGACTAATTGTGGAGATGAGGGGGTTCCAGCCTTACTATGTTCCGGTATATTAATAAGAGGTACTGTTGCATCGGATAGCTATCATTCATGGAATCCAAGCCCTACCGCTCAGAAACTTGGAGCTGTTTCATTTTCATATCTAAGATCTGATATTGAAGCTAACATGTTAGCTTCATTTCATCATAATGGGTTTATTTTCTTTCCTTATATGCAAACTTTAAATGATAATTCTGCACAAAAGTATCCACAAATTCTTTGCTATTTTCCTTTAGATGGTAACACTGAGTCTAGAAGTGAGAAAGGTTGTGGTTCTGATAGTCGGTTTCCGACAGCAAGCCAACCTTGTGAAAATCAAGGTATTACTACATCAGACCAATGGGTTGCTCAGTTTTATAATGAAACTAAAGACTCAGATGATGTTTGGACAAATGATTTTGCTCAGTGTAGCTTTAACCTTGTAGGACAGGGTAGTGCAACTAGATTTGCTGAAGCCATTAAAGTTCATTATAAAATGTCCCTTAATCCTGATATGAAAAATCTATACGATCAAAGAAATAATGAAGTACTATTAGCTGTTTGGGATCAGAACATTCCAACTAAGCTTCCACTAGAAGCATTTTTTTATCAAAAAGATGGTTTGGCAGATGCCCAGCATGATCAAAACGACTATTATCAAGTTACAGGAAAAATATTACCTATAGTTCAATTTATATTTAGTAATACTTCTTATGGTCATATTCAATTCAAATACAATGAAAGTGATCAACTAAAATTAAACTAGAAGTTATTTAATTACACAAAGTGTATAGCCACTAGTATCTGTATTTTGAGGGTTATACACTGATTCAATATTTCCAGTAAAATGAAAAATTTCATAATTATACTTGTTATTAGATTTATCTACAATGTAGACTTTGAAAGATGAGTCTGTATTGTGAAAAGGCCAATCCGCCATATTCCAAGATCCATTATCATTAGGTAATAAAAACCAAGCAGATAAGTCTGGATATTTGCTCATGAGCGGAACAGGTATCTTGGTTGAATCTGAAACATCCTCTGCGACAGGTGTAATTTGGTTACCACTTTCACACATAAGATCACTATTAAACTCATTTAGCCATGATCCATTTGGACTTTGAGGGTTTTGGACGCTATATAAATAAAAGTATCTTTTAATTTCTGAAGGGTATTCATATAAATCCATCGTATTGTCTTCATAAGTTATTGTTGCTGACAATTTGTATTTTCCAATACCTTTATCTTGAAAAGTTACAATATCGTCAGATCCAATAGATACTACTGATTCATTACTTGAGTGAAAGTCAACTTTAATTTTATTAGAATTAACTATAAAATTCCCATTAATATCTACTAAATAAGCACTTAATCCGGTAAAACTATTAACTGGGAGTTCAGTTGAGTTTGGATTATAATGAGTAGCTGGTTCTGGAGTTAAACCAGAGTTTAGACCTATAATTGAATTAAATAGTTTTAAAGCTGCTTGTTTTGGATATGGGTAAAATTGTACTTCAGTAGCCGATTTAGCTATATCATTATAAGCTAAAGTAACTATAACTCCATTAACTCCAACTTGACTTTTAAGAGAGGCATGCAAATATCCCTCATTATCTGTTTTATCGAAATTATTAGGGTATTTAGAATCCTTTGTCAACACTAATTTATTAGTAGATATATTCTCTAAATTTTTAGACCATCCTTTTCCACTACTAAATTTAATTTTATAATCAGTTAATGGTTTATTATCAAGTGATATCTTAGCTCGATATATATAGAAACTTTTATCATCTCCAAGTAAAGGTTTAGGAATATTAGTTGTGAAATTTCCATTAGAATCGTAAATACCTACTTCTAAATTGTCAATAAGAAAAGGTAATGGCTTAAATATAGTTATTTCACTCCATTGAGTTTTTTTCTGATCTTCAGTTAATGGAGGATTTCCATTAATTACTAAACATATAGAAGTGTTTTCATCGGGATAAAATTCTGTTTGGTTACTATATAGAGTTGTTTTAACTATTCCATTAGATACTATAACACTATCTGTAGGATTTAATGATAAGCCTTTGATCTGCTTTTCCATTAACCAATCAAACTTAATCTTATTTCCAGAGTATCCTTTTCCATAATTATCTAGTATATAAGCCTCTATTTGATAATTTCCTCCCGGAACGGCAGTACCATTATTGATAATTTTAACACTCTTAATGATAGGTAATTCAAATTCTACAGGATTTGCCTCTTTTGTAATTTTACTTGGAGATGAAGCTTCAACCACTATATTAGTTATTGGAGTAGAAGTTATACTTTTAAGTTTTGCTGTTGCTTGACCTTTACTATCTGTTTTAGATGAGATTATTTGTAACATTACATTAGGATTAGAGTCTTTTAGACTCCAAGTAATTGGTATTCCTTCAATTGCAGCGTTGTTCGAATCAGTAACTGTAGTAGTATATAAATATTCACCATAAATTAGTTGTTTTTCTTTAGGCTCTGATTCAATATGTATTTGCATTTGTTTAAAAGATACTGGGTTAGCAGGAGTCTTCCCTTTATCCTCAATAGACAATGAAACCATAACATCATCTATTGCAGAATTACTTTGTAGTTTAGCAGTTAATACTCCATTTTCATCAGTAGTTACTTTTCCAGTAGCTGCAATTAAATCTAAACCAATAATATCTTTATCTTTAGACCAGGTTACATTGTTAATATCTGTTTTAAAAACCGGTTTTTTAGTAATTTTATTGTAAATATAAGCTTTATAAGTATAAAATTCATCAGTATCTGCTGTTAAATCCTCACTAGGTGAAACCTCGATTCTATCTACATAATAATTTTGTGACTCACTATTAAGTAACACTTCTACGCATTTCTTAGGTGGATTTGAATTACTTCTAACGTTTATACATACTTTAACTTTAGAAGTTTCTGGTTTTTCCGATGTATCTGTTAATAAAGCTGTTAATTGACCATTAGAAACTTGATCTATAGAATTCTTTAATATTATATTTGGATTCTCAGTTCCATCCTCTAATAAAACACTCCAATCAAACTTAATATTTGTAAAATCTTTAGTAATAGTCTCATCTATAGTTGCAACTATTAGATAATCAGAAAAATATTGGGGATCGCTAGCTTTAGTAGCTATTATATCTTTAATTTCAGGTAATTTAAAACTTGTAGAATTTGCTAGTTTTATAATTCCATCTATAGAAGCTATAACAATTAAATTTGATACTGAAGTTTGATTTATACTTTTAAGTTTCGCTGTTGCTTGACCTTTACTATCTGTTTTAGATGAAATTACTTGTAATATTACATTGGGATTAGATTCTTTTAGACTCCAAGTAACATCTCTATTCATTAAAGGTACCTTATTAAAATCAGTAGCTGTAATAGTATATAAATATTCACCATAAATTAGTTGTTCTTTTGGAACGAATTCAATATTTATATTAGCCTCTTTAAAAGAAACTGCCCTTTTAGCATTTACTTTTCCCATACTTGGTATAGACAATGAAACCATAACATCATCTATTGCAGAATTACTTTGTAGTTTAGCAGTTAATACTCCATTTTCATCAGTAGTTACTTTTCCAGTAGCTGCAATTAAATCTAAACCAGTAATATCTTTATCTTTAGACCAGGTTACATTGTTAATTAATACTTTTGCAGCTGGATTATTCTTATTATCTTTATCCACAATATAAGCTTTATAAGTATAAGCTTGATCATTATCTGCTGTTAAATCCTCACTAGGTGAAACCTCTATTCTATCAATTACATAATCTTTAGGTTTTCCAATAAACACTGTAGATAAACATTTTTGATCTCTTAAATCTAAGTCTCCTATGACATTAATACAAACATTAATATCGGTTGATGGTTCTTCAGTTGGGTTACTTACTAATTCAGCGGTTAATTGGCCATTAGAATCAATAGAAGTTTTAACATTTTGCAAAGATATATCAGGATTATTTGGAGTAAAATCCCATTTAAATTGAAATTTTGCAGAATTTGGATTATTCTTAAGATCATCTATAGAGGCTGTTAATATATATTTTTCTCCAAAATAAGCCGAATTAGGGGTTTTATCAGAAACTAAACTATTAACTACAGGCCAGTTAAAGTCAACACTATTTGCTGAAATAGTATCATTATTAATAGTAGCTGAAATAATAACATCTAATTTGCTAGAACTGGTTATTGTTGCGCTTGCTTGACCCTCATTATTTGTTATGCTATCTTGATTTATAAAATTAAATCCTGAATTTATATCTTTATTAGAATTCCAAACTACTTTTTGTTGTTTTATTGGAGCTCCATGAGAATCGGTAATTTTAACGGTATAAGTATATTCAGAATAAACTAAACTTTTATTTGATTTAGGAGATTTAGTTATACTTAGATTATTTTTATCAAATTTTACAATATTTACTAGCTGCTTGGGCTGATTATCTATCATTACATAAACTTTTACATCTCCAGTATACTTTTCGCTAATTAAAGTTGGTTGAAATTCTTTTAAAAAATCACCATTTTCATTTATTTCAACTTTAGTAAATTCATTACTAGGATAAAACCTAAGTTTAGTTTGCTCACTAACTGATGGTTCAGTTTCCCAAACCACTTTATTGAAAACAAAGTTTTTAATAATATTTGTATTATTTGTATTATCAAAAGTAATCTTTGGATTAAAGATGTAACCTTCTTTTTCAGATATTATTAGGGGTCCAGGAGGAGAATAATTGAGATTATCTTCTTTTAAGACTGTAAAGGGCTGAACAATAATCTGTAATTTCTGAGATTCTGTTTTTGATCCGTTCCCTAAATCAAAATAAATAGAAGCAGTATAGGTATTAATTTCATTAGCTATATAATTCGGGAAAGTAATTTCAAGATTTTTTGAATTATAAGAAAGAGTTCCCCCATTTTCAGAGAAATTCTTTTCATTGGAAATACTCCAATTAATCTTTTCATTGGAAATATTACCGAAAATTTTAAGGGGGATATTAGTTATTAATCCGGTATAACCAATAACTACCTTTGGAATTGAAAATTGAACAAGTGGTATTTTCCGGTGATCAAGAACAATATTATTATTACGTTCTACCAAATCATAACGGCTTCCTGCTAATTTCCGCATTGAAACCACATTATCCGGCGATAATTGTTCACTTAAAGAAGCCCCTAATTTCAAATTTAAATTTGCCTGAAATTGTAATTCGGTATGACTCTCTGTGCCCTGTTTATAATCCGAACCTAATGTAATTAATGGAATGGGAGTATAGGTCAGACCAATAGTTGCCTGCGCAGGATTTTTCTGTTTTGTTTTGCTATCAAATAAAGTGACATTATCACCAAAATAGCGTTCATAACTTAATTTCGCACCTAAATTAGGGTAAGCAGGCAGGAAAAACTCACCGTTAATGTCATAACCATTAGCCGGGCGTTCGTAATAATCTTGAAAATTGTGAGAATTTCGCCAGTTGCTTAAGCGATAATAGGCATTGGCGGACAGTTTAATATAATCACTCCATAGTTCTCCACCCAGTCCTAAACGCCGATTTTTTCCAGTAATATCATGATCATAAAATGTGTTTATGCCATACATCCAGTTCTGATCAAAATAACGCCCACCTAAACCGAGATTAAGGGTATGTCGACTATCTTTATTTCGATAACCCGATTGGGAAAATAATAGCCAATCGGTTTTGTTATCATAAAGCGGTAATAGTAAATCTAATGAGTTATTTTCAAGTTTACCTTTTTTATCCAAGCTGAAATTAATTTTTATGGTGCGAATTGCGATAACCATTGTTGTACTTCTGAAGACACGGTGTTGTTAAATTTACCCAACACATAAGATTTTGCTTGTTCCGCCATTTCTGAAGGCGAAGAGGATAAAATCTGGTGTGTCGTTTTAATGTTATTCGCAATAATCTGAGGAATATCAGCCTCATGGGTATCATGCGCTTTCGCTATTTTTTCCTGTGTTATATTCTGCTCCGTTGATGTATTTATCATTGTGGAGGATATCAATAATGTATAGAAGAAAATAAACAGGAAAATGATTTTTCTCATCGTAAATGACATAGATAGATACCCTATAAATTTTTATCTCCAGTGATAACCCAGTGGTAACTTAAAATTCGTATTTTTATGCAGTGCCAACCAGGGGAGGATTCTACTTTGTTTAAAAAATAATCTTTTGACATCTATACGTAAAATCTGGCTCATTTTATTGGGTACGAATACCTATTTTTCACGTAGTAACGTCATTTTTGTTCTAAAACCAATCAATTTGAAAGTAAGATCCAGCGCTGTACCAACACAATGATTAATGGTAGTCATAAATTGAATTGTTTCATTATCAAAAGAGAAAAAAATGGGTTGTGTTGCATTAATAGAAAACGGAGGGGTAAGCGGTGTTCCGGTATGATGCCATTTTTTTATTGAGTGTTCCACCGATGTCCCTTATCCGAAACGCGTTCAAACGCCTGCATTATCCCGTCGATATTATTGGGTTGTGCTGCATTAATAGAAAACGGATGAGTAGATGCGTGTTGATTTATTTTTATACAGTCAATTGATAAAAGAAGTCTGCGGGTGAAATTGGACACGTTGATTCCTGCGGATATTGTCCTTTTCGCAACATGACTGGCTATACAGTCCATTGCTGAACGATAAAAGCGCCCATAGTATTTAATCCAACCTCGTAACATGGGATTGAGCCAACGCGCCATGACTTCCAGAGACAACGGGGTTTTGTGACTTAAATCCCAGCCCCGTACCGTCTGCCGGATTGCCTTCGCAGCTCTGGCACTCATTGCTGGCAGGAAATTCACCGACAGCTCTCCTTCTTTCGAGACCGTGAACGTATAGCCCAAAAAGTCGAAGCTGATTTCAGGATATGCCTCCGTTCTTTCCCTGTCCTTGCAGTAGACGATTTTCGTCTTACTCGGACTCATCTCCAGCTTACACTCAGCCAGACGCTTTCT